>JBOGXY010000190.1:0-5444 GCA_050696495.1 Solirubrobacteraceae bacterium | reverse complement strand
GACTACCGCCGCGCGGGCCGTCAGCCGCCGATCGGCGTGCGCGGGTTGGTCCCCCAGAACACCTGGGTCCCGAGCATGCCGATCAAGGTGACAAGCACCAGGTTGAGCACCATCGACTTCGCGGTGGCCTTCCCCACCCCGACCGGGCCGCCCGAGGCCGTGTAGCCGAAGAAACACGCCACCAGCACGATCACGGTGGCCATGCTCATCGCCTTGGTCATGCTGAAGAGGAAGTCGAGTGGGTTCTGGTACTGCCAGAACACGAGCAGGTAGCCGCCCGAGGAGACGGCGCCGACCTGCTTGACCACAGCGATGTAGGAGGCCAGGTATGCCACGCCCATTCCGGCCGCGTAGATGAACGGCAACACGATCCAGCCCGCCAGCAGGCGTGTCGCGCACAGGAAGGCCATCGAGTCGATGCCCATCACCTCCAGCGCGTCGATCTCGTCGTTGATGCGCATCGCGCCTACCTCGGCGACGATGCCGGTGCCGATCTTGGCGGCCATCATGTAGCCGAAGGCGTAGGGGATCGCCTCGCGCAGATCGCACCAGGCCGCGAAGATTCCCGCCACAGCCGGTGCGCCCTGCGACTGTCCGAAATAGGCCCCCTCAATGCCGCAGGTGCCAAGACCGATGATGAACGACTGAATCCACAGCACCGCCGCCGAGGAGAGGATCAGGATGCCGGCCTGCCTGACCGCCTCGCCAAAGAAATGCAGCACGCGCCCGCTCCAGACGTCCAGCAACATGCGCAATGAGAACTGACCGATATCCCCGGTGGAGGCGAGCCACTCGCGCGGACCGATAAGCGGCTCGCTCATCTGATCGTGAGGATGTTCGGGTGCGTGGCAAGCAGCACCTGCGTGAACACGTAGTTAAAGGAGCCGAAGGCGATCAGGGCACCGACCACCGCCTTGTTGACCGCTCTGCCCACGCCCTCGGCGCCACCGGAGGCGGTCATACCGCGGTAGCAGCAGATGATCGCGATCAGCGCGCCGAAGATGGTCGTCTTCAGCGTCGAGCCCCACAGATCGACCGTCGAGGTGTTCTCAAAGAAGGTCGCCCAGAACGGGCCGAGCGGCTGATGGTGGACCACGGCAGCCAGCACTCCGCCGAACAGCCCGAACAGGATCGCGTAGATGTTGAACAGGCCGGTCGCGATCATCAGCGCCAAGAAGCGCGGCACGACAAGGTTCTTGACCGTGTCTACGCCGAGCACCTGCAGCGCGTCGAGCTCCTCGCGGATCTTGCGCGCTCCCAGGTCGGCCGTGATCGCCGTTCCGGCGGCGCCGGTTATCACGATCGCCGTGATCAGCGGGCCGATTTCGCGCACGGCGGCCAGGACGAAGAAGCCGCCGAGCCGGTCCAGGTTGCCGATTACGCTGAGAATGTTCGCCGCCTGCAACCCGGGCGCTCCGTAGGAGAGCGCGAAGGTCGTGATCATCAGCGGCAGCCAGCAGATCCGCAGCGTGAACAGGAACTGAGAGACGAACTCGCCGCCGTACAGGTAGGGCGGGCGCAGCGCCGATGAGACCGTCTTGCCGGTGAGCAGCATCATCTCGCCGGTCTCCTCCAGGGCGTTTCTGGCCGGTAGAGCCGCACGCCTGATCGCCTCCCCGCCGATCTGTGTCATTGGCCTAGTGTACTAGTTAACTAGAACACTATGGGAACGTCACTTTGGGAACTACCATCAAAGGTGATGACTCTGGGCTCAGACGACGTGCTCTTCGATGTCGCGATCGATCGTCACGGCGAGGTCCCGATCGGCGTGCAGCTTGCATGGGCGTTGCGCGCGCGCATCGGCGACGGGCGCCTGCGGCCCGGTGAGCGGCTACCGGGGCTGCGCGAACTGGCCGAGGCGCTTGGAATCAACGCCAACACCGCCCGCGCCGTCTACCAGCGCCTGGAGCAGGAGGGGCTGATCGAGAGCAGACAGGGCACCGGCACATTCGTCACGCAAAGCGGCGATGGGCGCTCAGCGCAAGCGGGGCAGATCGCCGCCGACGCCGCCGAGCGCGCCCAGAGCACCGGCGTCGATCCACGCGAAGTCGCGGCGGCGCTGTACGTCGCCGTCCCGGGCGCGGAGAGCGATGCTGGGCCCGTCGCTACTGCCGCCGCTCAGACGCAGGGCAACACACGTGAGCGTCGCAGAGTTCTACGCGGGCAGATCGCCGCGCTCGAGCAGACCCTCTCGGAGCTACAGATGCACGACCCGAGCCTGATACCGGCGCCAAGTGAGCCGACACGCCGGGCCGGGCCGCGGCTGCTGAGCGTGGCGGACCTCGAAGAGATCCGCACCGACCTGCTGCACCGACTGGCCGAGCCGCTGCTGCAAGCCGCGCCGGCGACGCAGGACGATCGGGCCAAGGCACAGACCGCTAAGAAGAAGCCCTCCGCCAAGTCGGCGCACTCAGCGGCGGCTCAGCCGGCGCTGCATTCCCCGGTGCCAACCATCCGTCCCGCCCCGGCCAGCACCTGAGCGACGGTCGAGTTGGCGACACCGTAGCCGCCGGGGGAAGCACCGCCGCTGGTCGAGGCGAACACCGTCGTCAGCACCCGTCCGGAGCTGTCCACCAGCGGACCACCGGAGTTGCCGGGGCGCACCAGGCCGCGCAGCGGCGTCAACAGACGCGAGACCGGGCCGTTGCCGTACGCGTCGTCGGTGATGATCCGCTGCGTACCGCCGATCCGCGCCGCGCGCGCATCGAACGGGCCGTTCTCCGGATAGCCGAGCACGGCGCCGGCACGACCCGACGGCGTGCTAGACGCAAATCGGAGCGATGGGAGATCCAGACCCGGTACGCGCAACACCGCGACATCGTCGGTCGGGTCAAAGGCGATCGCGTAGGCCGACAGCTGCGGTTCATGACCGCCTGGCTCCACGGTCGTGTCGTGCTCGCCGGCGACGACGTGCGCGTTGGTGACGACAACACCTGGGGCGGCGACCCAACCCGAGCCCTCAATCGCCAGGCCGCAGGCGGTGCCGAGCACACGCACAACACTGCGCGAGGCCACCCGCACGCCCGGGTCGTGCTCGATCGCCACCGAGGGCGGTGAGACGTCCGGCAGCGGACCGTTCACGCGCGGGAGCGGATCAAGGCTTGCCAACACGTTGAGGATCGGGCCCGTCGGCGGCAGGATCTGATTGAGCTCGCTGAGAATCGCCGAGCGTTGGATGTCGGCGCGCAGTTGCGGGTCGGGCCTTGCCTGCAGCGCCACCGCCGCCAGGACCCAGGCGATCGCCAGGCCGAGCATCGCGCTCAAAACCGCGCCAAACGCCCCGTCCAGCAAGCCGAGACTGGGCAATACCAGCGTGCGCCGCAAGCGCAGGCCGATGCCCTCAAAGCCCGTCGCGAGGATCGCGCCGGCCAGCAATGCCCCGATCAGGCCGAACGCCGGGGCGTACTGCGAGGCAGATCCACCCGAGAGCAGTAGAGGACCAAGCCTGGTTCCGATGAATGAACCAATGGCGAAGCCTCCGAAGGAGAGCGCCGCGACGATGAAACCGCGCCGGAAGCCAAACAGCGCCAGCAGGAACGCGAACACGACGATGAGCCAGTCAAGCCCAGTCACCCCTCATGTTCTACCGTCCCGGGCTGTGAACACGAGCCACAGCGACTCTCGTACGCGTACCCGCCGCGTGCGCGCCGTGATCGCTCTGGCGGCGCTGGCCTTCCTGATCGGCGCGGTCGTGGGCGCCGGGCACGGCGGCTCGGCCGCCACCGGCGTCGCCGAGCGCTTCGCCACCGCCTGGTCACACGGCAATTACGCAGCGATGTACGCGGACGTCGACGACGCCACCCACCGGCGGATCACCGCACACGGATTCGCCGACGCCTACAGGCAGGCGGCGCGCACGGCCACCGAGACCGGGCTCGTGCTTCACGGCAAGGCAAAAGCGCAGAGCGACGGCTCCATCTTGCTGCCGGTCCTGGTCAGCACGCGGGTATGGGGCCGGCTTGCCGAGCAGTTGCGGCTAAAGGCTGTGGCCGATCCCGACGGGGAGCACGTGCGCTGGTCACACGCTTTGCTGTTCCCCGGCCTCACCGCGGGTGAGTCACTGAGCCGGCAGACGCGGCTACCGGCCCGCGCCGCGCTCCAGGCGCGCGACGGCACCGTACTCGCCGAAGGCGAAGCGAGCGAGCCGGGCACGCGCAACTCGCCGTTGGGAGCCGCCGCCGACGCGGCGATCGGCGAAGTCGGATCGATCCCCTCGACCCGCGCGGCCCAACTGGAGGCCGAAGGCGTGCCGGGCAACGCGATCGTCGGCGTGAGCGGTCTGGAGCTGGCGTTCGATTCGCGCCTGCGCGGCCGGGCCGGAGGCGATCTTCTGGCCGGCGGGCGCATACTGGCAAGCGCACCGACCAAGCCCGGCGAAGCGGTGCGCTCGACTATCTCTGCCCCATTGCAACGCACCGCGGCGACAGCCCTCGGCGGCCAGCTCGGTGGTGTCGTAGCGCTCGACCCGCGCAGCGGCGAGGTGCTGGCGGTGGCAGGGCTTGGCATAGACGATCTGCAGCCACCGGGATCGACGTTCAAGATGGTCACGCTCACTGCCGTGCTCGAAGCCAAAGTGGCCAGCACGAAAAGCGAATTCCCCTACGCCTCCTCAACGCTGCTTGACGGCGTGAAGCTCGAAAACGCCAACGGCGAGTCCTGCGGCGGCAGCCTGGCGCTCGCCTTCGCGGTGTCCTGCAACTCCGTGTTCGCTCCTCTGGGCGTGAAGGTGGGAGCACAGCGACTGGTGGCCACAGCCGAAAGCTACGGTTTCAACCACCCCCCCACCCTGCCGGGAGCGGTCGAAAGCACGCTTCCCCCCGCAAGCCAGATCCAGGGCGAACTGGACCTCGGCTCGACCGCCATCGGCCAGGGCCAAGTGCAGGCAAGCGCTCTGCAGATGGCGACCGTGGCGGCGACGATCGCCGACGGCGGACGCAAGCCCTCGCTTGGCTTCCAAGCCCACGGGCACCAGCTGTGGCCACGCGTGGTGGCCGCCTCCACCGCCCGCACCGTCAGACGCCTGATGATCGACGTCGTGCGTGAGGGCACCGGCACCTCCGCCGCGATCCCCGGCGTCACCGTCGCGGGCAAGACCGGCACCGCCGAACTGGGCGAATCGAAATGCTCCAAAAACGAATCGAGCGGCGAAAACGGCGAATCCCCCGGCGAATCGCAGAGCAGCGAAAGCTGCTCAGGAAGCAAAGACCCCCAAAACACCGACGCATGGTTCGCCGCCTTCGCCCCAGCCCTGACCCCGAAGATCGCCGTCGGCGTCCTGATGGTCAAAGACGGCGCCGGCGGCGAAACCGCGGCGCCCGTAGCCAAACAAGTAATCGAAGCAGCCCTGCATTAGCGGCTTCGGCCACCAAGCCCTCGGATGGCCGTGAGGGGCATGTCTTTTTTTGGCACGCCGGCCCGCCGACGGCCGAATCGACGGCGACAAC
>JBOGXY010000189.1:0-9118 GCA_050696495.1 Solirubrobacteraceae bacterium | reverse complement strand
GCCTGGATCATCCCCAAGTACGTGTTCGGCAAGCCGGTCGACCAGCTCCCGAACAACCCGCGCGTGCCGTTCGCGATCCGCCAGCGGATGATCCACCAGACGATCAAGACGATCACCGGCCCGCCCGAGCGCTACGGCTTGCCCAAGCCCGACCACAAGTTCGGCGAGTCCCATCCGACCGTCTCCGGCCGCATCCTCGACCGCATCGCCCATGGCACGATCGTGCCCAAGCCGAACATCGCCTCGCTGGGGGCTGAGACCGTGCGCTTCACCGACGGCAGCGAGGTGCACGTCGACGTCGTCGTCTACTGCACCGGCTACAAGATCACTTTCCCCTTCTTCGACGCGGATTTCCTAGACGCGCCCGAGAACCACATCGAGCTGTTCCGCCGCGTCTTTCATCCTGAGATCCCGGGCCTGTACTTCATCGGTCTGCTGCAGCCGCTGGGCGCGATCATGCCGCTGGCCGAGGCGCAGAGCGCCTGGATCGGCGACCACCTGCGCGGCGAGTACGCGCTCCCTTCGCCGGCCGATGTTCGCGCCGACATCGAGCGCGACCAGGCGGCGATGCGCAAACGCTACGTCGCCTCCAAGCGCCACACGATCCAGGTCGACTTCGACGACTACCTGTATGCACTGGACGCCGAGCGCCGTGCCGGCGCCGAGCGGGCGCGGGCGAGCGGTTACGCGCCGCCGCTTGCGCAGCAGCGTGCGTAGACGGCGATCGGTTTCACCTGCAGCGCATCGTGTCGTGCGCACTATCGGCCACACCAGCTTGATTTATCGGCCATACCAAGCTAGAATATCGGCCATACAATGGATTCCCTGAGGCAAACCGCCATCGAGCTGTCGATCCCCGAGCGCACACTCAAACGCGCGGCTGCGGAGGGCCTGATCCACGGCGAGCGGATTAGCCAACGGCGATTCCGCGTTCCGCTGCGCGAGGAGTCATATTTGCGCACTCACTGGGGATTGCTGCACCTTCTGCGTGGAGTGTTGCGCACCGAGCCCAACGTCAGGCTCGCGGTGCTGTTCGGCTCGCTCGCCAGGGGTAACGATCAAGAAGGCTCGGATGTCGATGTGCTCGTCGTCTTGGCGGATTCAAGCGTTGGCAGGCTCGCCGGCCTGACCGAACGCCTCACCCGTCGGGTTGCTCGCAACGTACAATTGATACGCCTGGCCGACGCCGAAAACGCGCCTGTGCTCTTGGCTGACATCATCGATCAGGGTCGAGTTCTGATCGATCGAGAGGATCGCTGGGCCGACTTGGTGAAGGCGGGGGCGAAGTGGCGACGTCTCGCTCGCGGCGCGGAGAGGATCCTGCCGGCGATGGACGGGCTCGAACTCGACAGCCCCACGGTATGAGCTCGGCTCCTGTGCCAGCGCCACTGGAGGACCGCGACCCCGACCGCGCTCGAGCGCTGAAGGCCAAGATCAGGGATCGTGTCAGCGACGTCAGACGTCACCTGGTCGCTTTGCGCGCAGCCATGGCCGAATTCGGCGAGGACTTCGACCTGAACGTATTTCGTCGGGCATACGCGTCTGAGGACCCGGTCGAGCTCAATCGTGTGAAGGCGGTCGAGCGAGGCGTGGACCAGCTCTACAACTACATAGCCGAGTTGGCGGCCTTTGGCTTGGAGTTGGCCGAACTTCGGGGACGCAGAGACGAGACAAACGCCCGACGCGATCTCGATGGGTTGGGCCAAGCCGGCGTTCTCTCGGGTGAGTTGACGCGTCGTCTTCAGCGGCTACGTGAACTACGACGCATGCTCGTCCACGAATACGCCACGGCCACGGCTGAGCAGGTTCACGAGTCGGCAAGGCTTGTCGCTGATAACTTCACGGCCTTCTATAACGCCTATCGCGAGTGGATCAAGCAGGGGTTTCAGCCGAGCCTTCAATAGGGGTCGGTCTTGACCCAATTAGGGGCGGCCCAAGCCACGGTAAGGCCCGCGTCCGTCGCTAGCGTGTAGTTGTGACACAAACGTTCTGCCGCCACAACCGCTTCGTCCAGCGCTGCCCTATCTGCCGCGAGACGGTGCCGGGCTATACGCCGCCGCGCGAAGCGGCCAAGCCCAAACGCGCCGCGGGCACGACTGGGACCGCCCCCGGCGCGGCCCGTCGTGCCGGCGTCTCCACGCAAACGGGCGCCGGGCACGCCCCTGCACGCAGCGCCAAGGAAGTGCGCGTCCATCGCGAGCAGCGCTTCGTCGACGACGGCTACCGCTGCGAGCTGGTCCCGGGCTTGCGCTCCTCCCACGATGCGCGGCGCCTGGCGGAGGAGATCGGCTTCGCAAGCGGCCGGCTGCTGGCGCTGACCGCCGCTCCGCCGAGCCTGTACGCGGAGGCCCGCGATCAAGAGGACATCGAGCAGGCGACGTGGATGTGCTTCCTTGCGGCCTATCTCTCGCCGCTACAGGGCGAGCAGCCGTTCGCCGGCGTGCGCCAGGCGCTGGTGGCCACCTGGGCCTCGGGTCGGGAACCAGAGTTCGAGGACGCCCCGCTTGGCCCGCGCACCTCCCACGACCCGGCCCGCGGCGCCCAGACGGCGGTCGCCTACCGCCGCTTCGCCGAGCATGCCGGCTCCCAGGAGCAGGCATTCGCCGGTGAGCCGCAGTGGACGCCGCAGCGGCGCTTCGAGCGCGTGTTCGAGCGCCTGGCGCTGCCCGGCTTCGGTCGCGTCGGGCGCTTCGATCTGCTCGTCACTTTGGGCCGGCTTGGCCTGTACGAGCTGCGCGCCGATTCGCTGCATCTGAGCACCCGCACCCCCGGATCCGTGCACTCCGACCCCACCCCCGAGGCGGCCAAGCGCGTGTTCGGGATCGGCGACCCGATCCTCGTGGAGCGCCGCGCACACGCTTTGGCGGAGGCGATCGACACGCCACTTGAAGCGCTCGACCTGGCGCTGTGGAACTGGAGTCTCGCCCCAGAGGAGGAGCGCACCACGCTCGGCTTCGCAACGAGCACGAGTGACGAGCACGCGCTGGCGCGCAGCCGAGACGCGCTCGAAGTCTGACGCGGTTTTTGCCGTCCACCGTGGGCCTTACAGTCGTGGCTGTCATGTCCCGCTTTTCGCAAGACGAGGGAGCCGCCATGTCGCTCTGCTTCATAGAGCCTCACGACGCGATCCGAGTGATCGCGGACTCCGTCGGCCGCGAGGCCCGCCGGCAGCTGCTCGGCGAGGTCGTGCATGCGTGGGTCGACGACCTGCCCGAACAGGAGCTGTCCTTCCACTACGCGAGGGCCATAGCCGATCTCGACGAGGACGACCTGCAGCTGCTCGCAGCCTGGCACGCTTCGCTTGAGGTCGGACAGCCGATCGCCAACACGAACTTCCTCGAAGGCGTCTTTCAAACCCTCGGCGACAACCGCCGTGAGGCGCTGAAGATCGCGGCGGGCTTCCGCGGTGAGGAGGCCTTCGAGGCCGGCGTCACCGAGGAGCAGGCGCTAGACACGGTTCTGCCACACCTATCCCGCGAGCGCGCGATCGAGCTGGCATCCGAGTGCATCCAGCTGTATCAGTGGGATCGCTTGGGATCGATGAACTGAACCGCCGTCTCTTGGCGGGCGTGGCACTGCGGGTAGACTGACGCTCATGGATGAGACGACGGTGACTGTCGATGACGTGATGGACGCTCTGTCCAACGTGATCGACCCAGAGTTGGGACTTGACTTCGTGGAGTTGGGTTTGATCTACGGCGTGGAGGTCAGCGGCGGTGACGTGCAGGTCACGTTCACGCTGACGACGCCGGGCTGTCCGATCGGCCCGCAGGTAACCGAACAGATCGAAGAGTTCGTCGGCGAGCTGGAAGGGGTGGCCAGCGTGGAATCGGAGATGGTCTTCACTCCGCCGTGGTCACCGGAGAAGATGTCCGAGGACGCGAAGTTCGCGTTGGGCTATTAGCCTGGCGCTCGCGGGCTATCTCCACCAGCACCGCCAGTTCGGATTTGATGCTCTCGCCGATCGACTCCAGGTCGGGCAGGGCGTCGAAGTCGCCGAGCAGGCCGAAGTTCATCTCACCGTCGTAGGACATGATCGCTACGGCCAGCGCGTGATTTTCCGGCAGGAAGGCCACCGGGAAGACGCGCTCCATCTTTCGTCCCAGCACATAGAGCGGGAACTGCGGGCCGGGGACGTTGGTGACGATCAAGTTGAACAGTCGCGTCGAGAAGTTCAGTCGCGAGGCCTGCGCGAGGATCGTCGGCGGCGCGAAGTTCTGGGCGCTCGCGATAGCCTCGGCGCCCAGCGCCTGCTTTGACTCCTTGAGCCCATCCATCGCGTGGCGCACGAAGCGCAGACGCTGAAGCGGGTCGGCGATGTAGACGGGCAGCGGCCCACGCATCACGGCGATGCGATTGCCCGTCTCGTGGCGCTCGCCGAGCGTCCTGACGGACACCGGTACGAGCGCGCGCATCTCCATGCCCTCGGTGCGCACGCCGCGATCTAACAGGAAAGCCCGCAGCGCTCCGGTCACGACCGCCAGCACAACGTCGTTGACGGTGCCGCCCAGCACGTTCTTGACGAGCTTGAAGTCATCGAGATCGGCGGCGATGCCGACGAAGCGCCGGTGCGGCCCGATCGGGACGTTCAGCGGCGTGGCAGGCGCTGGATTAAGCCCGGCCCAGACGATCTCGCCGACACCCTCGGCCGCCTCCTTGACGCGCTCGAGAGTGCGCTCGGGCCGGGTGAGGGCGCCGAGTGCCGCGCCGGCGATCTCGACCCCCGCGCGGATCGCTCCGCGCAGGCCGACCGCCACCAACTCGCTGGTGTCGGGCTCTGCGTGCGGTTTCCACGCACGCCCGGAGTGACGCAGGGGGGGCGGTTCGGGCGAGACGTCGAACAGGACGGTCGCCAGGTCGACGCCGGCGATGCCGTCGATCAGCGAATGGTGGGTCTTTGAGATAAGCGCGAAGCGCCCGCCTTCGAATCCCTCGATCAGCCACATCTCCCACAGCGGCTTTGAGCGATCGAGCGCCTGCGAGAAGATTCGCGCGGTCAGGTTGCGCAGCTGTTCCCAGCTGCCGGGCGCCGGCAGCGCCGTGTGGCGCACGTGGAACTCCAGGTTGAAGTTGGGATCGTCCACCCAAACCGGCCGTCCGCTGTCAAGCGCCGTGTAGGCGAGCTTGTGTCGGTAGCGCGGCACCAGGTGCAGGCGCCGGCGAATCTGCTCGAGGAAGTCCTCCATCGGCGGCGCCGGTCCTTCCAGCAGCGTCAGCCCGCCGATGTGCATATGCGAACTGGCGCCCTCCTGGTGCAGGAACGAGGCGTCTACGGCTGTTAGTCGGTCGAGGTGGCGTTGCGCCATCGGCCAAGGGTACCCTCTGCGGCGCCTACGTCCCTGCCGAGATAGGTCCTTACAATGGTTGCTGTGGCCAACACGATCGAAAAGCTGCTGCTTGCCGCCCCACGCGGATACTGCGCGGGCGTCGATCGCGCCGTGCAGACGGTCGAACGCGCTCTGGAGCAGAACGGCGCCCCGGTGTACGTGCGCAAACAGATCGTCCACAACAAGCACGTCGTCGAGGACCTCGCGCGGCGCGGCGCCGTGTTCGTAGACGATGTGCGCGACATACCCGAGGGCGCCCTGACCGTCTTCTCCGCGCACGGGGTCTCGCCGATGGTGCGCGAGGCGGCACAGGAGCGCAACCTGCAGACGATCGACGCGACCTGCCCGCTGGTCACCAAGGTGCACCGCGAGGCCGTCAAGTTCGCCGAGGAGGACTACACGATCGTGCTGGTCGGCCACGCCGGCCACGAGGAGGTCGAAGGCACGACAGGAGAGGCCCCCGAGCGCATCGTGCTGGTAGAGAACGAGCAGGATGTCGATGCCTTGCGGGTCGAGGATCCTGAGCGAGTCGCCTTCATCACGCAGACCACTCTCTCGGTGGATGAGACCACCAGCATCGTGGAGCGTCTGCACGAGCGCTTCCCAAGCATCGCCGGTCCGCGCACCGACGACATCTGTTACGCCACCACCAACCGGCAGGCGGCCGTCAAGCAGATGGCGGGCGTTTGCGACCTGCTGCTCGTGATCGGATCGCGCAACTCCTCGAACTCGGTGCGCCTGGTCGAGGTCTCACGCGACTGCGGCACCGAGGCCTATCTGATCGACAACGCCGGCGAGGTGCGCGAGGAGTGGCTTGCGGGCAAGCGCGTCGTCGGCGTCAGCTCCGGCGCAAGCGCGCCCGAGAACTTGGTGCACGATCTGGTGGCGTTCTTCACGGCGCGTGGTGTCAGCGACGTGCAGGAGTTCAACGTCGTGCGCGAGGACGTGCGCTTCATGCTGCCCAAGCCGATCAGGGAAGCCGCGGCCGCGGCCTCTTGAGCATCCGCGCCGCGGGTGCAAGTGGGATTGGGTGTAGAGGTTGAGCACGCTCGTAGTCTCGGACCTGCACCTCGGCGGATCCTCGGGCGCCGCCGTACTGGAGCGAACCGCCGCGCGCCAGGCGCTGTCCGAGGCGCTTCGCGACGTCGATCGCTTGGTATTGCTGGGCGACGTGCTCGAGCTGCGCCACGGCCCTCGCCGCGACGCACTGGCTCGGGCGCGTCCGTTCTTCGAGGGGCTCGGGGAGGCGTTCGCCGGACGCGAGGTGGTGGTGCTGGCCGGCAATCACGACCACGCGCTGGTCGAGAATTGGCTGCGTGCGCGCGAGAGCGGCCGCGAGTCCCAGCCACTCGGCCTGGAGCACCGTTTCCAGGCAGAGCAGGCATCCTCGATGGTGGCGGCGATGGCCGAATGGGCCGCGCCCGCCCGGTTGAGCGCCGCCTATCCGGGTCTGTGGTTGCGCGATGACGTCTACGCCACGCACGGTCATCAGCTCGACTGCCATCTGAGCGTTCCGACGATGGAGTGCCTGGGGATCGGGATGACCGCCCGCGCGCTGCGCCGGCCGGTGAGCGACTTCGCGACGCCAGCCGACTACGAGGCGGTCACAGCGCCGGTGTACGCCTGGATCGACGCCGTCGCGCGTCAGGCTCCGACGGGAGCCGCACTGAACGGTGAGTCGACCGTAAAGATGTGGCGAGCTTTGGGAGGCGATCGCGACGTCTCCAACGGCGCAGAGAGAGGCGATGCGGTCGAGTCCTCGGGCATTGCCGGTCTTGCCGCCCTGGGTCCGGCGTTGCGCCGCCGTGCGGTCGCCGGGGCGTTCCCGATCGCCGTCGCCGCGCTGAATCGCGCGGGTCTGGGGGCGTTTAAGGCCGACATCTCCGCTCCGGAGCTGCGGCGCGCCGGCCTGCGGGCGATGGCCGAGGTGGCCGCTCGGCTTGGCCTGGGCGACGCGCATGTGATCTTCGGCCACACCCATCGCGCCGGTCCGCTGCCCCGAGACGAGCAGAGCGAGTGGCGAGGAGGCTCGGATGACCGCGGAGCGCGGCTTATGAACACCGGATGTTGGACCTACGACGCCTACTTCCTGCGCGGCGGTCCCGGCGAGAGCCCGTATTGGCCGGGCGGGGCGGTGCTGGTCGAGGATGAGGGCCCGCCGCTGCTGAGACGGCTGCTCGACGAGCATGTCGCCGACGAGCTGGCTGCGCCGGTGGCGTCCTGACGCCGGCTGCGGCCGGTCGCTCAGACGCTCGCGGCTCAGGCGAGGCCCGGCGTAAAGCAGGTGCCCAGGCACTCAACGCCCGGGCCGATCTGCAGGTCGAGCGTGGCGGCGGTGTGGTGCTCGTGCTCGATCAGCGAATAGGCGCCCGCGTGTGTGACGTCGATGCGTGAGCCGTTGACCTCGACGTAGCCCGAGGCGGCCTGTCCCGCGGTGGGGGCAAGCACGGCCCACACCCCGCCGGCTTCGTACTCGCCCGAGTAGGCGCCTGACTGGTCGGATGTCTGGATGGCAAGCCGCGCGCCCGGCGCGTCCTCCGGGCGCATGGCTGGGAGCGGCTCGCGCTCGACGCCGAGCAGCTCCTGTATCGCCATCTCTGTTTCGCGGTAGCCGCCCTCGCCGTAGTGGTAATCGAACAGCCGCGCGCGCCCGTCGAACAGGTAGCGAGCCGGCCACCCCTTGTTGTCGTACTCGCGCCAAACCTCGAACTCGCTGTCGATCAGAACCGGATGCTTGATTTGCAAGCGCTCCACGGCGTCACTCACGGCCTGCTCCGAGCGTGAGCACCCAAACCCCGGGCAATGTACGCCGATCACGCGCAGCCCATCCTCTGCGTAGCGCTCGTGCCAAGCCTTCACGTAGGGCAGTGTGCGAATCGAGTTGGGCCGGCAGAAGTCCCAGAACTCGACCAGCATCGGCCGCCCGCGCCGCAGGATGCTTTCCTTGCCGCCGGCGGCATTCACCCACGGCAGCGTCGTGGGGAACAACGGTGCGGCGATCGTGTCTACAGGAGCCCGCAACCGCGCGCCCTAGCCAATGCTGCCAACCATCTCCAACTGGATGAGGCGATTCAGCTCGACCGCGTACTCCATCGGCAGCTCCTTGGTCACCGGCTCGATGAAACCGTTGACGATCATCGCGGCCGCCTCGTCCTCGGTGAAACCGCGTGAGCCCATGTAGAAGAGCTGGTCGTCGGAGATACGCCCGACCGTGGCCTCGTGGGCAACGGCGACGTTGGGGTTCTGGATCTGGATGTCCGGCCAGGTGTCCGAGCGCGATTCGCCGTCCATCATCAGCCCGTCGCACTGCACGCGCGCCTTGGATCCCTGAGAGTTGCTGCCCATCTTGACCAGCCCGCGGTAGCCCATGATGCCGCCGTCCTTGGAGATCGACTTGGCGAGGATGTTGGAGGTCGTGTTCGGCGCCAGGTGCACGACCTTCGCGCCGGTGTCCTTGTGCACGCCTTTGCCCGCCACGCCCACGTTGAGGTGGTCCGCGCGTGCGCCTTCGCCCATCAGGTAAGAGCCCGGGTAGAGCATCACGTACTTCGCGCCCATCGATCCGCCGACCCACTCGACCGTGCCGCCGGCGTCGACCATCGCGCGCTTGGTGTTGAGGTTGTAGACGTCCTTCGACCAGTTCTGCACGGTCGTGTAGCGCGCCTTCGCGCCCTCGTGCACGAAGATCTCGACGACTGCGGAGTGCATCGAGTTGACGCTGTAGGTCTGCGCGGTGCAGCCCTCGATGTAGTTCACCTCGGCACCCTCCTCGGCGACGATCAGGGTGTGCT
>JBOGXY010000188.1:0-10101 GCA_050696495.1 Solirubrobacteraceae bacterium | reverse complement strand
GTCGCCGACCTGGAGGCGCAGCGCGTCACGCCGGCGCGGCTGCGCGGAGCCCTGCGGGCGTTCTCAGCGGCGAGCGCGGCGCGCTCGGATCAGCTGGCGCTGTTCGAGCGGGGGGGCGAGCCGGCGTTCTCCGACGGCGAGGCCCGGACCGGCTCCGATCAGGACACGGGCGCCCATGACGAGCGGACGAATACGCCGGCCGGCGAGCGTGCGACGCTCCAGTGGCTCTGCGGCGTATACGAGCGCTATCAACGGTCCCTGACGGAGATGCGGCGATCCGACCGCGAGCTGCGCTGGTTGGCGGCGCTGGACGCGCTGCGTCGTAAGCCCGCTCTGTGGGCCGAACAGCCGGTGCTCATCTACGGGTTTGACGACCTCACGGAGCTGCAGTTCGACGCGATCGAGACGCTCGGCGCGGTCGTTGACAGCGATCTCTACGTCTCATTGGCCTACGAGCCGGGCCGAGTGGCTTTCGCCGGCCGGGCAGGCGCTTTCCAGCGGCTTGAGCCGCTGTCCCGCGAGCACACTCAGCGCCAAGCGCGCCCCGACTACTACGCGCCCGGCTCACGAGCGGCGCTGCATCATCTGGAGCGCTCGCTGCTCGAGGAGTCGGCCGAGCGCGTAGCGCCCGGCGACGCGCTGGGTTTGCTGCACGGCTCATCGCCGCGCGGAGAGTTTGAACTGGTGGCGGGAGAGGTCCGCGCGCTACTCGACGCCGGCATGGCGGCCGATTCGATCGCGATCGTGCATCGCTCGCCGCAGCGGATCGCCGCATTGCTCGCCGAAGCGCTCTCGGCAAAGGGGGTGCCTCACGCACTGCGCCGCCGGCTCGCCTTCGCGGACACGGCGATCGGTCGCGGCCTGCTCGGTGTCTTGCGTTGCGCGCTGGGCACGGGCGGACTTGGCGATCTGCTTGCCTGGTTGCGAGTCCCCGGCGTGCTCGAGCAGCCGCGGCTCGCCGATTTGCTTGAGGCGAAGGCGCGCCGGACAGGCGCGCTTAGCGCCTACCGTGCTCGTGCTCTGTGGGAGGCAGAGCGGTGGCCGCTGCAGCGCATCGATCGAATCGCCGCCGCCGCGGCCGCCGGCGAGCGAGATCTGCTCGACGCTTTGCTTGCCGAGCTGGAGCGCCTGTTCACCGCGCGGCGAGGCGGCTCCGCCGCATTGCTTGCCGGGCGAGAGCTTGACGAGGCGGCGGCGCTTGCGGCAGGCCGCCGTGCGATCGAGCAGTTGCGCGAGCTGGCTCGGCTCGCGCCCGAGCAGGCCGGTGGGCCGGCGGAGATGCTCGAGGTGCTCGAGCGTCTGGATTTCATCAGCGGTGATGTGCCGGGCGCGGGACAGGTGGCCGTCGTAGACCCGCTTGGCCTGCGCGCGCGCCGTGTCGGCGTGTTGTTCGTCTGTGGAATGCAGGAGGGCGTGTTTCCAGCGCCACCCTCACCGCCGCTGATCCCCGAAGGGCAGCGCCGTGCGCTCGCGCAGGCCTCGGGGCTGGTGCTGCACGCCCCCGCGGACTCGCTTGCCGCCGAGCGCTACCTGCTCTATGCCCTCGTGTCCCGACCTCAGGAGCGCCTTGTCCTCAGCTGGCACACGGCCGGCGAAGACGGCGCCCCGCGTTCACGATCGCTGTTCGTAGACGACGTCTGCGATCTGTTCGAGCCGATCGCTGTGCGGATCGCCGCGCCGGTCGCGAGCGGCGGCGCCGAGGGGCGTGTTGGGGAGAGGCGTGTTGGGGAGGGGCGTGTCGGCGGCGGGGCGGACCGGTGCATCGCTCCTCTAAGCGACGAGCGCGTCTTGGCGGAACTGCGCGATCGGCGGCTGTGGTCTGCCTCCTCGCTTGAACTGTGGGCGGCGTGCCCGGTCAAGTGGTTCGTGGAGCGTCTGCTGCACGGTCAAGAGCTTGGTCCAGACGCCGAGCCGCTCGCCCGTGGCTCGCTCGCGCACGCCGCGCTGAAGTTGACGCTCGAGCGTTTGCGCGAGCGCACCGGCTCCGCGCGGATCACACCGAAGTCTGTGTTTGCCGCCAAGGAGCTGTTGAGCCAGGCGCTGGAGGAGTTGAGCGACGAGTTCCCGCTGTCGGTCGCGCCAGAGCGCGTGGGAGGCGCGCGCCGGCGTCTGCGCGTCGACCTGCAGCGCTATCTGGACAGCGCGGCCGAGCGCTGCTCGCCGCTTGAGCCGACCCACATGGAGTTCGAGTTCGGTTTTGGCGATAGCGACCAGTCCAGCCCGCCGCCGCTCGATCTCGGCGACGGCGTGTTCGTGCGCGGGCGGATCGATCGGGTCGATCTGGGCGACGGCGGCGAGGCGGTCGTCTATGACTACAAGGGTCGGGCCGCGCCGCCTGCCGCGCGCTGGCTGCAGGACCGCTCTTGGCAGGTTGCGCTGTACATGCGGGCGGCGCAGCAGGCGCTCGGAGCGCAGGCCGTCGGTGGCTTCTACCAGCCGCTGGCGGGCAAAGAGCTCGCGCCCCGCGGCGCGCTGGACTGCGATGCCGCTGTCGAGCTTGACGTCGTGCGCACGGACAACCTCAGCCACGACGAATTCGAGCATCTGATCGACGAGTGTGTGGCCGCGGCACGCTCGGCCGCGGTGCAGGCCAGGTCCGGGGCGCTGGAGCCACGGCCGGACTCCTGCGCCTACAACGGCGGCTGCTCCTACCCGACGATCTGCCGTTGCGAGCGATGAACAGCACCGCGTCCGCGTGGACGCTGACCGACGAGCAGCAGCGCGCCGTCGCCCGCCGCGAGGGTTCGCTGCTGCTGGCGGCGGGCGCCGGCAGCGGCAAGACCGCCGTGTTGGTGGAGCGCTTCGCCCGCGCCGTGGTCGATGACGGCCTCGCGCCGGCGAAGATCCTGGCGATCACGTTCACCGAGCGAGCCGCCGGCGAGCTGCGCGAGCGAGTACGGGCACGGTTGCTCGAACTGGGCCGGCGCGAGGCCGCTCGTCAAGCCGAGGCGGCATTCGTCAGCACGATCCACGGTTTCTGCGCTCGGATGTTGCGCGCCCATCCGCTGCAGGCGGGCATCGAGCCGGCGTTCTCGATCCTCGAGGAGGGCTTTGCCGGCCGCCTGCAGTCGCTTGCCTTCGCCGACGCGCTGGCGGCGCTGCTGGCCGAGCAGCACGAGCAAGCGATCGACCTGGTCGCCGCCTATGGCGCCGATCCGCTGCGAGCGATCGTGCTCGGCGCCTATGCCCAGCTGCGCAGCCAGGGACAGCTTGAACCGCGCCTGCCGCGTCTCCCTTTGGAGGGCGCGGTCGGGAAGCCGACGGTGGTCGGGGAGCAAACGCCCGGCGAGCGATCGGGCGATGAGGGAGCGTCGGACCAGGAGGCGAACGAGCGCCGCGCGATCGCCGCCTGCGCGCTGCTGGACGAACTGCTGGCGCGCTTCGGCGAGACCTATTCAGAGCGCAAGCGCGCCCGCGGAGCGCTTGACTTCGACGACCTCGAGCTGCTGGCGCGCGATCTGCTCAGAACCCACGACGGCGTGCGCGCCGAGTGGTCGCAGCGCTTCGAGCTGCTGATGGTCGACGAGTTCCAGGACTCCAACCAGCGCCAACTGCAGATCCTTGCGGCGCTCGATCGCGACAACCTGTTCACGGTCGGCGACGAGCTGCAGTCCATCTACAGCTTCCGTCACGCCGATGTGACGCTCTTTCGCGAGCGTGGAGAGCGGTTGGCCGAGCAGGAGGCGAGCCTGGCCCTGACGCGCAGCTTTCGCAGTCGCCCGCCGATCCTGGTGGCGGTGAAGCGGATATTCGCCGAGCGTATGGGGCGACGTTTCGCGCCATTGCTGCCGACACGCGAGGAAACTCCAACGGGCAATCCACGTGTGGAGCTGTTGCTGACCGACAAGCGCGGATGGGAGCGTGCTTCGCGCGACCCGTCGCTGGCCGGCCTGCCGGAAGCCACGCCGTGGCGCCAGGCCGAGGCGAGACTGCTGGCCGGGCGAGTCGCCGAGCTGGTCGTCGAGCAGGGCGTCAGGCCCGGCGAAGTAGTCGTGCTGCTGCGAGCGCTGGGTGATCTCGCGGTATACGAGGCGGCTCTGCGCGCAGCCGGCCTGCCGACGACAGCGGCGGCGGGCGGCTTCTGGAGCCACCAGCAGGTGGGCGATCTGCTGGCGTGGCTTGGCGCCCTTGCCAATCCGCTCGACGAGCGCGCGCTGTACTCGACGCTTGCCTGCCCGCTTGTGGGCATATCCAGCGACGGTCTTGCCCTGATCGCCTCCTTCGCGCGCTCCGCGGGCCTGCCGGTTTGGCAGGCGATCGAGGAGCGCGCCGAGGATCTGGATCGGGTGCTGTGCGCGGGTGGGGAGCGGGCAGGCGCGATCGAAGGGGCGCCCAAGCGGGGAGGCACGATCGAAAGGGCGCCCGAACCCGGAGACGGCGAGCGGCTCGCACGCTTTCGTGCCGTCTTTGGCGCCCAGCGTGCCGAGCTGACGCTTCACCCGATCGCCGAGGTGCTCGCGCAGGTCGTCGCTGTGACCGGTTATGAACAATGGGTGCTCGCGCAGGATTGGGGAGCGCGCAGGCTCTCCTGTGTGCACAAGCTGCTGCGCTTGGCCCGCTCTTTCGAGGCCCAGGAGGGCCGTGACCTGCGCGGGTTCCTGGACTACGTGGCTCATGTCGAGAGCGCGCGCGGCGGCCGCGAGCCGGAGTCAGGCCCCGGAGAGGATGTCGATGCCGTCTGTTTGATGAGCATCCACGCGGCCAAGGGCTTGGAGTTCCCGGTCGTCTGCGTGGCCGATCTCGGGCGCGAACCCAACCTGCGTCAACCGGATTTGCTGGTCGACGCGGCCGGCGGGCGCGTCGGCTTGCGCTTGCACGACCTCGAGCACACCGAGGCCAGCTCAACCCTGGCCTACGAGCAGCTCTCCCAGGAGCGCCGAGCGGCCCAAGAAGAGGAGGAGGACCGGATTCTCTACGTGGCCTGCACGCGTGCACAGGAGCGTTTGCTGCTGAGCGGTGTCGCTTCCTTTGAGCGCTGGCCCGCCACGCGCGAGGGGGTGGCACCGATCGCTTGGATGGCGCCGGCGCTGGTTTCAGACCTGCCGGCGCTGCTGGACGCCGAGTCTCGCCCTGAGGGAGCGCTGACGCTCGAGCTCGGCGAGGGCCTGGCGGTGCGCTGCCTGCTAAACGCGCCAGAGTCCGACGAGCCGGGGGCAAGCGAGCTGCCTGCGTCCGCGCTCCGCACCACTGGAGCGAGCGACGAGGGCGCTCCCACGCGGGCGGTCATGGCGCCTGCCTCAGCAGTCGTGCCGCCCTCACCTGTGCCGCCCGCGCGTCAGCCCGCGACGCCGCTTAGCGATCCAGACGGCACGGTCAGCTACACCTCGCTGGCTGAGCTTGAGCGCTGCGGGTATCGCTACTACCTCGAACGGGTGCTGCGCATGCCCGAGCGCCACGCGGCCGGCGCTTCGGCGCCGCGGGGTGAGTTGGACGCTCGGCTACGCGGCACGATCGTCCACCTGCTGCTGGAAGCCGTGGACTTCGCCCGTCCGGTCGCGCCCGAGCAGGAGGACGTGGCGCGGCTGGCGCGACGGCTTGGCGCCACGCTCACCAGTGAGCAGCGAGCAGAGATCGTCGTCCTTATCGCCGCTGCATTGGCGGCCGAGCCGGCGGCCAGGCTGGCGCGCGTGCGCTCGCCGCGCCGCGAGCATCCCTTCACGTTCGCGCTGGAGCCGCGGGAGAGCAAGCGCCCCTCAGAGCCGCTGGTCACCGGTTTCATCGACCTGCTCGCCGAGCAGAGCGACGGCAGCACGCTGATCGTCGATTACAAGAGCGACCGTCTGGAGGGGCGAGAGGACCTCGAGTCGATCGTGCACGAGCAGTACGGCTTTCAGCGGCTGATCTACGCGCTTGCGGCGATCGAAGCCGGCGCGCGCGAGGTGGAGGTCGCGCACTGGTTCCTGGAACGCCCGGGCCTGTGGATCTCCGCTCGCTTCAGCGCCTCAGAGCGCGAGCGGCTGCGCGAGAGCCTGGATGGGCAGCTTGCCTCGATCAGGAATCGGGGCTTCGTGGTGGCCGAAGATCCGCACCTGGAGCTGTGTCTGACCTGTCCTGGTCGCGACGGGCTCTGCTCATGGGGGAAAACCCACACCATGCGTACGCGGTCAAACCACATTGGCAAGACTCGGTCGAGGGGGTAGCCTCGTCAGAACCGATTGCCCGCGCAATCGAGCGTGGCAAGGGTGACAGAGGAGCAGCGGATGGCTACCGTGATCGACAGAGTGGCATCTCTCGAGGGTGGAGCACAGTCGGATTTCTCCTCGCTGACGGACGCGGAGCTGTTTGACCGCCTACGAGCCGAGGGCGACCCGCTTGCGCGCCAAGCGCTGGTGGAGCGCTATCTGCCGCTTGCCCGGCGGCTTGCCCGGCGCTATCAGCACACCGACGAGCCGATCGACGATCTCGTTCAGGTGGCCTCGATCGGCCTGATCAAGGCGGTCGACCGCTTCGACCGCTCTCGCGAGGTGATGTTCTCAAGCTACGCCGTTCCCACCATCCTCGGCGAGCTCAAGCGTCATTTCCGCGATCGAACCTGGTCTGTGCGTGTTCCGCGCGACCTGCAGGAGTTGGCGCTTCGCGTCGATCAGACGGTCACGCGCCTGGGCGCCGGGCGCCGCCGCTCTCCCTCGGTCGGAGAGATCGCCCGCGCGGTCGAAGCCTCCGAGGAGCAGGTGCTCGAGGCGCTCGAGGCAATGGGCGCCTACCGCGCCAGCTCGCTCGACGTTCCGCGTGGAGCGCGCGAGGAGGAGGGCGAAAGCCTGGCGGAGGGGCTCGGTGGCGAGGACAGCGGTTTTCAGCACGCAGAGGAACGCGCCACGCTCGGTCCGCTGCTTGCCCGCATCAGCGAGCGTGAGCGCACGGTGCTGGGACTGCGCTTCGGCGCCGATCTCACCCAGGCGGAGATCGGCGAGCGGATCGGCGTGTCGCAGATGCAGGTCTCGCGCCTGATCCGCCAAGCCCTGATGCGTCTGCGCGCCGGCGCGGAGGAGGCCGGCTGAGAGGACTGTCTCCGCAGGTCGCGGCGCCCGGCGAGTGCGGTCACCCTGGACGAGGCTTGACAGTGTGCTTGACAACGATCGTCCCTAAGGTCAACATGTGTCTAGATGCCAAGAGCCATGTGGATGGGGACGCTCAGCTTCGGACTGGTCAGCATGCCGGTCAAGCTCTACAGCGCGGTTACGCACAAGACGGTGCGCTTTCATCAGATCCACTCGCTTGACAGCGGTCGGATTCACCAAAAGCACGTCTGTTCGCTCGACGGCGAAGAGATCCCGCTCGGCGAGATCATCAAGGGCTATGAGATCGCGCCGGATCGCTACGTCCCTGTCGAGCCATCCGAGCTTGCCGCGCTGGAACCGCTGTTCACGCGCACGATCCAGGTGGAGGACTTTGTGGACCTGGAAGAGATCGATCCGATCTACTTCGATCATCCCTACCACCTCGTCCCGGGGATGGGCGGGGCGCACGCCTACGGCGTGCTGCAGCGGGCGATGCGCGAAACCGACAAGGTTGCGATCGGGCGCATGGTGATGCGCTCCAAAGAGCGGCTGGTGTCCGTGCGCGCGAGAGAGAACTCGATGCTGATGATGACGATGAGCTACGCGGATGAGATCAATCCGACCGCGGGCCTGCGTGAGTTGGGGGGCGTGGAGGAGCGGCCCGACGAGCGCGAGGTCGAGATGGCGCGCCGGCTTGTGGATTCGATCTCAGTGCCTTTTGAGATCGACCGCTACCAGGACACCTACCGCGAGGCGGTGCTGGACCTGGTCGACCGTAAGGCGGCGGGCGAGCCGCTGCCCTTGGCTGTCGAACCGGAGCCTCCGCCTGACTCGCCGGACGTGATGAAGGCGCTCGAAGCGAGTCTTGAGCAGGTGACGCTCAGCGCGCGCTGAGCGTGATCGCAAGCTGCGTTCCCGAGCCGTCCAGGTCGGGCTGCACTCTCACGTGCTCGGCAACCTGCTCAAGCACATTTCCCACCAGCGGCAGGCGTGCCTGGGCGAGGAGCCGCTCGGCGCTCTCTGGGGTCAGCTCGCGCACACGCAGCTCTGCCTCGTGCTCGTCGGCGTCGATGCTGAAGGTCAGCCGCGCGCGGTCATTCTCGCTTCGACCAACGCAGAGTGCATCGCAGACGAGCAGTGCGTCTTCGAGGCGATCAAGCGGCCAGTCGGCGCGGGTGAGGACCATCGAGACGACCCGGCAGAGTACGGGGCGCAGCAGTGGCCCGTCGGCCAGTCCCAGCCGCGTTACGCCCTCAGTTGCGCGCTCGCTGGTAGCCGCGCCGTTCACGGCTCGTCCTCGATCGCGCTTTTGTTTGCGGAGGCGCTCGACGGGCCGTGTCCATTCGTACTCGGCGGCTCGTCCCGCAGCGAGAAGGTCATCCGCACCTCCGTGTGCTCGGCGTCGTCATGTCCGAGCTGAACGGTCTCGGCCAGCGCCGCGATCAGCGAGAGCCCCAGACCTAGGCCCGGGCTGTCTGGACGGGGTCTGATGCCACGTCCCCAGTCGCGCACGCGCACGATCATCTCGCCATCCTCCATGCTTGCCAGCACTTCCATCGCACCGGGCTCGGAGTCCTGGTAGGCGTGGACCACCACGTTTGCACAGGCCTCGGTGACCGCCAAACGGATGTCGGCGAGCTTTGACTCGGGCACGGCATAGGCCTCGGCGAAGCCGCCGAGAGCGTGCCGAACTATCGCGATGTTCTCAGCCCGCGCCTCTAGCGCGAGCTCCATGTCCGGCGTCATTGCCTCTCCGGGCGCTTGGTGGTGCCGATTTGCCGTGCCGTCTCGCCCATAATGATCCCCGGGACGGATGGATTTCACACCTCGAACGCTCGTCCATCCCGCCCCGCAATGCTACGCTTCTGTACCCGCCCTCAGGTGCCGAGAACTCATGCCCACAGGGGCTGCAGCCCATCCGGGCCTGCCGCCCGAAACGGCAGCACTCATATGACTTCGCAAACATTGCCATCACCGGCCGCTGGACTCTACGACCCTCGCTACGAGCACGATGCTTGTGGCGTGGGCATGGTTGCGCGCTTGGACAACCAGCCTACGCACGAGGTTGTCACGAGGGCGCTCAGCGCTCTGGAGAAACTGGAGCACCGCGGAGCCTCGGGCGCCGACCCGCTGACCGGCGACGGCGCCGGGATCCTGATGCAGATGCCCGACGAGCTGCTGCGAGCGCTGGCGGGCTTTGAGCTTCCGCCCGCGGGCTCCTACGGGGTGCTGATGTGTTTCCTACCGACCGACGAGGATGCACGCGCCCGCGTGCAGTCGTTGCTCGCGGACACGGTCATCGCCGAGGGCCAAGGGCTGCTCGGTTGGCGCGACGTGCCGGTCTGTCCGGAGCACACAGGCGCCACCGCCGGCGCCTGTCGCCCGGAGATCCGCCAGCTGTTCGTCGCGGCGGCAGAGGGCCTCGACTACCCCGAGGGCACGATGCAGGACGCCTTCGAGCGCAAGCTGTATGTGATCCGCCGTGTCGCCGAGCAGGCAGTCGCGAACTCGCAGGACGCCGACGCCGGCTTCTATGTGACCTCCAGCTCCTCGCGGACCCTCAACTACAAGGGCATGCTGATCTCCTACCAGCTCGGCGCCTTCTATCCAGACCTGCGCGACCAGCGCTGCAAGAGCGCTCTGGGCCTCGTGCACTCCCGCTTCTCGACCAACACGTTCCCCAGCTGGGAGCTCGCGCATCCCTACCGCGTGATCTGCCACAACGGCGAGATCAACACCGTCATGGGCAACGTCAACTGGATGCGCGCCCGCGAGTCCGAGCTGGCAAGCGAGCTGTTCGGCGAGGACTTGCCGAAGATCTTGCCGGTCGTCACCCAAGGCAACTCGGACTCGGCCACATTCGACAACGTGCTCGAGCTGCTGATGCTGGCCGGGCGCTCGTTGCCGCACGCGGCGATGATGATGATCCCGGAGGCCTACCGCGACCGCGACGACCTGCCCGACTACCTGAAGGCCTTCTACGCCTACCACGCCTGTCTGATGGAGCCGTGGGACGGGCCCGCCTCGGTGGCCTTCACCGACGGTCGCGTGGTCGGGGCCACACTGGACCGCAACGGCATGCGGCCGGGCCGCTGGGTGGAGA
>JBOGXY010000187.1:0-5193 GCA_050696495.1 Solirubrobacteraceae bacterium | reverse complement strand
GGCGAGCGCGCGGCCGGGAGCGCGCGCGGCCGGCGTGAGCGCGTTACGCCCAAGCGGGTCCTGCTCTACCTGCTGGCGCTGATCGCCGGCTGGCTGCTGCTCTCACTCGCCCTGTTCCTGCTCAGCGCCCACTTCGAGCGCACCTCCCCCCCTTCCGACGTGGCCGCCGCGCTGAAGTCCGCCGGCTTTCCGCTCACCTCGGCCAACAACATCCTCGTGCTCGGCTCCGACCGCCGCCCCAAGGGCTCCAAGGAACCGGGCGCGAACACCTCGGGCCCGAGCCGCTCGGACACGATGATGCTGATCCGCACCGGCGGCGGCCATTCCGCGCGCCTGTCGATCCCGCGCGACACGGTCGTGCAGATCCCCGGCTACGGCGAGCAGAAGATCAACGCGGCCTACGCCTTTGGCGGCCCGGCGCTGTCGATCCGCGTGGTCGAAGAACTGCTGAACATCCCGATCAACCATCTGGTCGAAGTCAACTTCGAAAACTTCCCGCAGCTAATCGACGCGATGGGCGGCGTGGACTACACGGGCGGTTGTGTCGTCTCGCACATCGACGGCGGCTTCAGTCAGGGCGGCTACACCCTGCGCCTGCCTGCCGGCACCCATCGCATCGACGGCAAGCAGGCGCTCGCCCTGGCGCGCACGCGCGAGAACCTCTGCAAACCCAGCGAGACCGACATCCAGCGCGAGGAACACCAGCAGGCGCTGTTCAACGCGATGAAGTCGCGCCTGGCGTCGTTCTCCAGTTTCATCCGCCTGCCGCTGATCGCCTGGAACACGCCGCCCGCGATCGTCTCGGACATGTCCGGGCCGACGCTGCTCGGCCTGTTCGGCGCCCTGGCGGCCGGCGGCACGCCGCCGACACGGATCCTGCGCCCCGACGGCGCCGTGACGCTCCCCGACGGGGAGTCGGGTCTGTCGGTCTCAGAAGCCGAGCGCCGCGCCGCGGCCGCGCGCTTCCTGGCCGGCTGAGCGCTACTTGGCCGCCGCAGCGGGCTTTGGCGCCGCTTTGGCGTCCGCTTTCTCAGCGGGCTTGGCGTCCGATTTCTCAGCGGGCTTGGCCGACTCGTCTTTCTTTGAATCGCCTTTGGACTCCGACTCACTCTTCGACTCGGCCTTGGCCGCGGAGTCCTCGCGCTGGCGTTTGCGCGTACCGTAGTCGGTGTTGTAGAAGCCTTTGCCCTTGAAGTGCACGGCGGGCGCGTGCAGGACGCGTTCGACCGGCGCTCCCGTCTCGGGATCCTCGGTCAGCGCGTCGTCGCTGAAGGACTGCACCAGCTCGAACGTGCTCCCGTCGGGGCGTCTGTACTCGTAGATCGGCATGAGCGCCGATTATAAGGGGGTCCTGCGTCCGGCCCGCGAACGAGCGTTTCAGTCGGCGACCAGCGAGCGTGCGCACTCGATGCCCGCGCGGATCGTCTCTGAGAAGTCGCGCTCTGGCTCGGCGATCATGCGCAGCGAGAACCCGTCGCCGAGCGAGAAGAGGATGTCGGCGACCGCCTCGGGCTCGGCGTGCAGTTGCAGCACCCCCTCGGCCTGGGCGGCGGCAAGCATCCCGGCCAGCCGCTCGCGCGTGAGCCGCACCAGCCGCGCGTACTCGACGGCGATGTCCTCGTTGCGGCGCGAGAGCGTGAACAGCTCGAAGACGAGCGTGACGAAGTCGGGGTCCTCGTGGATCGTCTCCTGCAGGTTCTCGGCCAACAGCGCTACGAAATCATCCGCACTCTGAGCGCCGGCCAGGCGCTGCTCGAGCGCTTCGATGCGCAGCTCGCAGTCGCGGCGAGCCGCCTCGACCAGCAACTGCTCCTTAGTGCCGAAGTAGTAGTGCAGCAGCCCGCGCGAGACGCCGGCCTCGCGCGAGACGTGGTCGAAGGTCGAGCCGGCCGCGCCCCGGCGCGCGACGCTGTGGCGCATCGCCTCGACGATGCGCTGAGCCTTCTCGCCTGAGAGGCCCTTGCTCGCGGTGCTCTCGCCCGCGGCGCTCGCCCCGGCGCGGGCCGCCGGACGCGTCGTGTTGGTCGCGACGCTCACGCGGCGGGAGCGCTCTCCGGCGTAGGCGCGGCCTGGGAGGGCATCGTCGTGGAGCTGTAGTCGAATTCCTCCTCGGCGCCGAACAGCAGGTCGAGCACCTTGGAGCGCAACTCTTCGCTCAGCGCAAGCGCTAGAGCGGCGCCAACCACGAGCAGCAGCAGGGTGCGGCCGAGACCGCCTTTGCGCTTTGCCTTCGCCGGAGGCTGACGGATCGAATAGGAGGCTTCCTTGAGCGCGTTGGCCGCTTCGGCCAGCTCGCGCTGGAGCTTGCGGTCCTCCATCAGCGCCTTGCCGGCGGGCTTGCCGTTGCTAACGCGCCCGTAGGCACTGCGCGCCGACGCATACGCCGAGAGCAGATTCGCGCGCAACTGCTCGTCTTCGATCAGCCGTTTGAGATAGTCGCTCGAGCGCACCGCCTCGCTGGCCTTGCCAAACCTGTCTTTTGCGTCCATCTGTGCCACCACCTCTGCCGAGAGAGTTCAAAGACGAGGGGCCCGGCTCGCCGGCCTACGGCCGTCTGCGCCACCCTCGATTGTCGATGCTGTCCAATATACCCCCGATGATCGGCCTCTCTCACTCATGAGAAGCAACGCGCGTGCCTAGCTTCCAGGCCACGGCCGCCTTCCTGGGCGCGCTGCTGATCGTCGGGGCGCTGGCCTCGGGGCTTGCGCAGCGCTCTTTCCTCTCGCTGGCGGCGCTGTTCGTGCTCGCCGGCTTCATAGTCGGAGACGGCGGTTTTGAACTGGTCAGCTTCCATGCTCAGTCCGGCTTTGTCGAGGATCTCGCGTTCGTCGCGCTGATCGTGATCCTGTTTCGCGACGGATTGGAGGTCGAGGGCGAGATGCTCCAGCGCGCCTGGCATCTGCCCCTGCGCAAGCTGGCGATCGCGATGCCGCTGACCGCCGGCCTGGTCGCTGTGGCGGCGCACCTGCTGGTCGGTCTCACCTGGACCGAGGCTCTGCTGCTGGGAGCGCTGCTTTCCCCCACCGACCCGGTGCTGACCTCGAGCATCGTCACCAACCCGCGCGTGCCGCGGATCGTCCGCCATTCGCTGAACCTCGAGTCCGGGCTCAATGACGGCCTGGCGCTACCGGCGGTGCTGACCTTCCTGGCGGCGCTCAGCACCGAATCGAACGATTTCGTGTGGTGGCGCTTCGTCCTGCAGGACGTCGGCCTCGGTTTGGTCTATGGCCTTGCGATCGGCTATCTGGCCTCGCTCTTGATGCCCAGCGAGAGCAAACGCCCGCTGGAGCACCCGATCCCCTCTCACCAAAAGTCGCTGTACGCGCTCGGCGTGGCCTTTGCCACCTATGGGGCGACGGTGCTCTCACCGAAAGGCAACGGCTTCATCGCCGTGTTCGTCGCCGCGATCGTGCTCGGCCTGCGCCGCCCCGACCTGCGCCGGCACTTCGAGCAGCGCGCCGATGAGATCGTCGAGATCGTCAAGCTGGGTATCTTCGTCGTGTTCGGCTCGCTGCTGAGTCTCGATGCGCTCGAGAGCAGCGGCTGGGCGGCATTGGGGCTGGTGGCGGCGACATTCCTGATCGCGCGGCCGTTGGCGGTGTGGGTGGCGCTGATCGGCACCGACACCGACCGCCAAACGCGCCTGTTCATGGGTTGGTTCGGTCCCAAGGGCGTGGCGACGATGACCTTCTCGCTGCTCGTGCTCGACCAGCACATCGCCGCCGGCGAGCAGATCTTCGACCTGACCGCGTTGGTCGTGTTCTGCTCGATCGTCGTCCACGGCCTGAGCGACACACCGGGCGCCAACTGGATCGCTCGGCACGCCGAAAAGGTAAAGGCCAAGCAGGCGAGCGCGCAGGTCAAGCAGACGAGCTGACGCTACGCGTGAAGCGCCGCCTGCTCCTGCGCGGAGGGAAACGCCCAGGCGGCCCGTGAGCGGCGCTCCTGGCGAAAGACGAAGCGCAGCTGCTGCGGCGGCGCCAGCTTTGCGTGCGCGGGTCGAAACGTGGAGCAGGGCTCGGCGAGATCCAGGGCGCACAGCAAGTTGCACTTGAAATAGCACTCCTCGCAGGTGACCTTGCGGTTTGCTCGCTTGCTCTGCTTCGACATAGATTCCCCCGTGGCTAGGCTTGACTGGACGGCAGGCAGGCATCAAAGCACCGCGAGGGGAACGCCTCAAGGGGGGCGCGCGACCCGGTCTCGCAAATCGCAAAGAAAACGCGCATCATCTTCGCCATGCGCATCCTGCTCACCGGCGCCAGCGGCTTCGTAGGCGCCGCGCTGCTGCCGCGCCTGCTCGAGCAGGGACACGAGGTGCGTGCGCTCGCACGCGACCGCGAGCGGGTGCGCCGCGCTCTGGCCTACACCGGGGCCGCCGGCCTCGATGACGTGGAAGTGAGCCTCGGCGACACGCTCAGCGGCAACGGCGTAGCGGCTTGCATGCACGGGATCGATGTTGCCTATTACCTGATCCATTCGATGGAGCCGCCCGCCGACGGCGCCGGCCCAGCGTCGAGAAGCTCGTTTGCCGCCCGCGAGCGAGCCTCCGCGGATACGTTCGCCCAGGCTGCCCGAGCCGCCGGCGTGAAGCGGATCGTCTACCTCGGGGGCCTCGTGCCGTCGCAGGGCCGTCCATCCACCCATCTGGCCAGCCGCTACGCGGTAGAGCGGATCCTGCTCGAAGCGGTGCCCGCGTCGGTCGCGCTGCGAGCCTCGGTGGTGATCGGCGCGCGATCTCGCTCGTTTCGTTTTCTCGTGCGCCTGATCGAGCGCATGCCCGTGCTCGCGCTGCCGGGCTGGCGCCACTACCGCACGCAGCCGATCGACGAGCGCGATGTCGTGGAGCTGCTTGCCGCTTGTGCGCAAAGTGACGCGGTACGCGGCCAAACGCTCGACATCGGGGGGCCGGACATACTTTCCTACGGAGAGATGGTGCAGCGAATAGCCTCGCTGATGCTGCTCTCACGCCCGAGCGTCGGGCTGCCGCTTACAGCCACGCCGCTGAGCGCCCGCTTGGCCGCGTCACTTACACGTGAGAGTCCTGAGTTGATCATCCCACTGATGGAGGGACTGACCGGCGACCTGCTCCCGGCCGAGGATCGAGTGGCGGAACTACTCGATGTCGAGCTTCATTCGTTTGACTCGGCGGTAGAACACGCACTGTACGAGTGGGAGCGCATCGAGCCGCTCGCC
>JBOGXY010000186.1:0-9373 GCA_050696495.1 Solirubrobacteraceae bacterium | reverse complement strand
CTTCTTCATCGTCCTGTTGCTGTCGCGGCGCGCCGGGGGCTCGGAGGACGTGCGCGCGATGGGCGGGATCGCGTTCCGCGCGCCGGTGCTCGCGTCGCTGTTCCTGATCGTGTCGCTCGCGACGCTGGCGATGCCGGGCTCGGCTAACTTCGTGGGCGAGTTTTTGATCCTGCTCGGCGTCTTCAAAGCCAAGCTCGCGATTGCGATCATCGCGTTCACCGGCGTGGTGATGGCAAGCGTCTACGCGCTGCGACTGTTCATCGGAGCGATGCACAACCGCGTGGGCGAGAAAGTCGATTCGCGCGAGATGACGATCAAGGACGGGCTGGTGCTCGTGCCGCTACTGGCCGTAATCCTGTTCCTGGCGCTCTACCCGCAAGGGGCGCTGAAGCGCTCTGAAAGCTCGGTGAAGTCCTCGGTCGCGGCAGCGCACACGGCGCTCAGTTCGCCGCCAACGCCCGTCGCCACGAGCGAACCCTCAGAAGCGGCGCGCATCGCCGGCTACGAAGGCGCCGCCGGCTCCCAGGAAGGCGGCGAACGATGATCGGCCTCGCCACCCTCAAAGGACCCCACGTCGACTTCGCGGCGCTCTCGCCGCTGATCTTCCTGCTGGGCGGCGCGATCGTCGTGCTGCTGGTCGGGCTGCTCGGCTCCCGGCGCATCCGTGAACAAGTCGTGCCGGCGCTCGCGATCCTCGCGCTCGGCGGCGCGGTCGGCACCTCGATCTGGCGCTGGGACACGCCGGAGTCAGTCGTCGCCGGAGCGCTGCGAATCGACCGGCTGTCGCTGACGTTGATCCTGATTCTGGCTGTCGGCGGCATCGCGGGGATACTGCTTGCCTGGCGCTCGCGCGCCACTCAGGAAGCCGCCCACGGGGAGCTTCACGCGATGCTGCTGACGAGCATCGGCGGCATGGCGCTGCTGGTCGCCGCGCAGAACACCGTCGCGCTGTTCCTCGGGCTCGAGCTCCTCTCGATCCCGCTCTACGTGCTGTGCGCCACCGAAATGCGCAGTGAGCGCTCGCTGGAGTCGGGGCTGAAGTACCTGATCGTCGGCTCGGTCGGCTCGGCCACGCTGCTCTACGGGATCGCCCTGCTCTACGGCGCCACGGGCGCAACCGACTTCAACTCGATCGCCAGTGCGATCTCCACCCACGGACTGGCTGAGAACGCCATGCTGATGACCGGCATCGCCCTGTGTGTCGCGGGACTTGCCTTCAAGGCCTCTGTGGCGCCCTTCCACCAGTGGACCCCCGACGTCTATGAGGGGGCGCCCACACCGATCACCGCTTTCATGGCCGTCGCTACCAAGGTCGCCGCGTTCGGCGTACTGCTGCGCCTGTTCGACGTTGCCCTGATCGAAGCTCATGCAAGCTGGGGGCCCGCGCTTGCGGCGCTTGCGACGATCACGATCCTGGTCGGCAACGTCGGCGCGCTCGGACAGTCCTCGCTGAAGCGGATGCTCGCCTACTCCTCGGTCGCGCAGGCCGGCTACATCCTGGCCGGCGTGGTCGTCGCCACTCAGCTCGGAGCGCAGGCCACCGTCTTCTATCTAGCGGTCTACCTGCCGATGAACATGGCCGCCTTCGCAGTGATCGTCGCCCGCGAGCGCGAAACCGACCTCGGCGACAACATCGCCGCGCTTGCCGGCCTCGGTCGCGAGCGTCCGTGGCTTGCCTGGCCGATGACGATCTCGATGCTGGCGCTGGCCGGGATACCAGCCACCGCGGGCTTCATCGGCAAGTTCTATTTGATCGACGCCGCCGTGGCCGGTGGGTACACATGGCTTGGTGTGGTGATCGTCGTCGGTTCGATGATCTCGCTCGGCTACTACCTGCCGGTGATCGCGACGATGTGGATGCGGCCCACTTCTGAGCCAAGCCCGGCCGGGTTGGGGCCGGCGCCGGTCGGTGCAATCCCCGTGATCGCCGGAGGGTCGCAGGAGTTGGACGCGGAGAAGGACAAGGCGCCGGCGGTCGGACGGCTACGTCAGCCCGAGGTGGCCTTCGTGGGGATCCTCGCCGCGAGCGCGACGATCGTCTTCGGCATCGTCCCGCAACCGCTGTTCAACCTCGTGCATGGAGTCGGCAGCGCGCTGGGGTTGCTCTAGGATCGCCGCGCTCGAGGATCAATAACCCTCGAGCGAATATGGGTTGAGAAACTGCCTACCCCAGAATCCCGCTCGCCCGACTTCGCTGAGGGCCGCCTGATCGCACACCTCGGCCCACTGGCCTTTGATCACGTCGATTTGGCGGTCGACGATTTCACGGGCGTCCGCTTCTGAGAGCATGTACGTGGATGACCGAGCGACGCAGCCGGCGACCTGGCTCATCCGGTAGCCGTCTTCCCCGATGGCCATGATTTGCGCGGTCTCCCCACCGGCGCGAGGCTGTGGGCACACGTCGTAGGCCGGCGTCAACGTGAGCGCCACGCCATCCCAGAAGGCGGCGTGATTGCGTGCGTGATCGTCATTGTTGCCGACGAGTACGTTGAAGGTGATGCGAGAGAACAGCTCGCGCAGCGTGTCGAGCGGATCGGTGAAGCGAGCACGGATCGCCTGCGCCAGGTCTGCGTAGCGTGCGTACCTGGCGCCCAGCTCGTCCAGCTCGAGAATCGTGAGCGCCGAGACCATCATCCGGCGCCCTCCCTTCGGCGTCCGGTCGAACCGGTCGATCAGCAGGACGTCTCTGCCCAGTGCGTGCGTCAGTTCAACCGAGGCGACGCTCAGACCCGCCCGCCGCGCAAGCTCCATCGCGACGAACTCTCCCTTGACCACCGGGTAGTGATCGGTGCTCGAGCTGAACTTCGCGATCAGCTTGCGGGATCCCTCGCTCAGCAGCGCCTTCGGGCGGGCGCCGCCGACGGAACTACCGTGCAGCAACGCCTGGTCGAGCGCCGGCGACAGCGCGATGCCCTGCTCGACGCGCTCGGCCGACTCGGCCAACTCCGTGAGCGTCGCGCTTCCCGCCGAGCGCGCGACGTACTCCGAGGGCGAGACCTGAAAGTCCAGCGCGCCAATCCTGTCCGAGCCGGACTCCAGCAGATAGCTCAGCGTGCTCAGGTCTGTTGTGTCGAGAGCGTCGCGGCCCACCGCTCGGTTGAGGATCACCCGCCTGCCCCAGCCGTCCGGACCGGCATCGGCGATGCAGCCCGCGCACTCGCCCACCAGCGGATGGATCGGGCCGCGAGCGAGCGGCAGCTCGGGCAGATACAGCGCGAAGCTCTCGGCCCGCTCGAGATAGCTGCGCCCGTATGTGAACGTCAGAACCTCGCCGGCGCGGTCCAGGCGGCCGGCGACCACCGGCTCGCTCGCGGCGGGTGTCCATACCCATACGAATGCCTGTCGCGGCTCAGAAGTCATCGTCGATCTCGGTCGGCTTGCGCACCGAACGCGGAAGCACCGCCAAGCGCTCGTCGATGCGACGAGCCTCCATCTCCCGGCGCGAGCGGTCCTCGTCGAACAGCGGGATCCCGAGGAGGGCGGCGGCCTCGAACGCCACGCCCAACCTGACTGTCAGGTCGCCCCGCTCGACCTTGCGCATGGTCACGTGCGTTACGCCGACCCGGTCGGCCAGCTCCCGCAGGGTCCAGCGACGTTCGTTGCGCGCGAGGCGCACACGCGCGCCAAGGAGACGGGCCGCTTCGACGGTTATGGGCGAGTAAGGACGCATATATCCCAAAACTGGATACTATATTATCCATAAAGGCCCTCTGAAGATATTTTTCTTTCTCAGCTAAACCCGGCCCAGCACGCAAAAGCTAGGCCGGCGTCAATCGAACAGATACGGCTCGATCCATGAGCGATAAAGCCCAATGAATTCACGGGCAATCCTGGCGATCAGCACGGCTGCCCGGTGAACATCTCCAGCCGAAGTGTCCGCATATGCGTGCTCGATCCTCGTTCTCGCCCTCTGAGCTTGGCTGAGCGATCTGTAGAGAGCCGGATCGATGACCTTTGCCGTCCGTAGCGCGGCAAACGCCGCCTGCGCCGTTGACATGCGCTCGGCCCCTTGGGACTTCTTCAGCCCAGCAAGCTTGACTCCCGCGATCGCCAGATCGGCCATGTAGTTCTGCACCCTTCCGAGTGCTCGCTCCACAGTTTGAGCGCGGTTATATTCCTTGAAGTCCTGCGCATTGAACGCCTGCTTGAACAACTGCAGGTCGAAGTCCTCGCCAAAGTCCGCCATCGCGCTTTCCAGCGAGCCCACCTGACGAGAGAAATCCTGGAGGTGACGGATGATCTCGGTCTGCCAGCGCTGACGATCGACCTTTCGTGGTTGCTCGGCCGGCATTAAGCAGCGAGCAGCCTGTCAATACTGTCGAGCGCCGCACGAGCTCTCCGATCCTTCTCCGCCAGACCGAATCTTAGGAGTCCTGGCACGCGCCGGCAGAGACTCGGCCATCGTCGATCGCGAACGACCAGCACACGACCGCTCTCAAGGGCTCTTGCCAGCAGCAGCGGCTCGCTCTCGGCTTCTGCGAGTCGGACCAAGTCGACCGTCTTCCCAAGGGCTTCTTCGAGCTTCAACGTCAGGTCGATCACCCTGTCGAGACTGTCGTCTGAGAGATCGACAAGTACGTCTACATCGCTCTCAGCCGTGTCCCTGTCCGCGGCTATAGACCCAAACAGGGAAGCGAGACGCACGTTGGGCTCGGTGCGCAGCGTCGCCCTCAAGGTAGACAGGAGCGACCACTTGCGCCGTGCATAATCTCGCTCAGCCAGCGACATCTCAAGCGTTCGTGGCGTCGGTCGCACCGCTCGAAGGGTCCCTTCGTTGACTGCTCGTCGCAGCGTGCGCTCACTTACGCCGATCTGCTCGGCCAGCATCGCCAACCCGGTCATATGTCCATTATGCCAGAGTCATATGTCCATTCCTTGGCCGTTGGCCTGACTCCACCACAGTGTGCTACATTGCATACGTGTCGGTAAACGTGTCTGTCCGCCTTGACGACTCCCTCGCTGAGCGCCTGCGCCTGCGAGCGCGCGCCGCCGGCGAGACGCTCTCCGACCGCCTCCGTCGCTACGCGGAGGAGGGCACGCGCCGAGAGGAGCACCCGCTCATCACGTTCCGTGACGGACCGGCCGGCCGGCGCGCCAAACTCCTCGACGGTCCCGACGTCTGGGAGGTCGCCATGTGGCTGGAGGACCTCGCCGCTGAGCCCGAGCCTGCGTCCGTGCTCAGCGAGGAGTCCGATCTCAGTCGCTCACAGATCGACGCCGCCCTCGGGTATCGAGCGGCCTACCCGGATGAGATCGACGCTCGCATAGAGCTGCATCGCAGCGAGACAGCAGCCGCACAGAAGCGTTGAGGCTACTCATCGACGAGATGTACCCGCTCAGGCTCGCCGATGCGGTCGAGGCGCTCGGTATCGACGCAGTCACTGTCAAGGCGCTTGATATGGGTGGGAGATCGGACGCCGACATCTTCGCCTTTGCGGTCCAGCAGAGTCGTGCGATCTTGACCGAGAACGTTGGCGACTTCACGCAGATATCAGCGCAACATCTCACTGCCGGGCGCCACCACTCAGGAGTCCTGATCGCGCTGTCATCCCGCTTCTCCCGCCGCCCGTCCGGAGTCGGTCCACTGGCGGCGGCTGTCCATGCCGTATACGACGAGCAGCTCGACGATCGCGTGCTCTACCTGGAGCGCAGCGAGGAGTCCTGAGCAGCCGCGGCCTCTTCGGCCGCCCGCAGTTGCCGCTCCACCAGATCCAGTCCCGCATCCCAGAAGCCCGGATCGGCCAGGTCGATGCCGACGATCTGACCCAGATCCTCAGGTGAGCGCGAACCACCCGCGGCGAGCATCTCCAAGTAGCGCGGCACAAGCTCCTCGCCGCGCTGCTCGTATTGCTGGTAGACCGACAGCGCCAGCAGCTGGCCGTAAGCGTATGCGTACACGTAGCCCGGCGAGCCGATGAAATGCGGGATGTAGGACCACCAGGAACGGTAGCCCTCGGTGAGTCCCACCGAGTCGCCAAACATCTCCTCCTGACTCTCGAACCACAGCTCGCCGAAGCGCTCGACCGACAGCTCTCCCTGCTCACGCCGAGCGGTGTGCACCAGGTCCTCGAAGCGGTTCATCGCCACTTGGCGAAAGACTGTCGCAAGCGCGCCCTCGATGTTCTCGACCAGCAACGCCAGGCGCGAGGACGGCGAGGAGTCCTCTTCCAGCAACCTGCCAAAGACGATCGTCTCACCGAACACCGACGCCGTCTCGGCGAGCGTCAGCGGCGTGCCCTGATGGAACACGCCCTGCTCGGCCGCCAGCGCGAAGTGCACGCCGTGACCGAGCTCGTGCGCGAGCGTGAGGACATCGCGGCGGCGCGAGGTGTAGTTGAGCATCACGTAGGGGTGCACCGAAGGGACCGCCGAGGCGCAGAATGCTCCGCCACGCTTTGCCGGGCGCACCGGGGCGTCGATGTAGTTCTCCTCGAAGAAGCGCTTGGCGACGTTGCCAAGCCGTGGCGAGAACGACGAGTAGCAGTCGAGCACTATCTCGCACGCTTGCGTATAGGTATAGGTGACCTCGTCGTCTGTCACAGCGGCCATGCGGTCGTAGTCGGCGAGCTTCTCGACGCCCAACAACCGCGCCTTCAGGCGATACCAGCGACGCGGAAGCTCGTAGCGTGCGCGCACCGCCTCGAGGAGAGCCGCTACCGACTCGTCGCTTGCCTCGTTTGAGAGGTTGCGCGAGGCAAGCCAGCTCGGGTAGCGGCGCAGGCGATCGTCGATCGCCTTGTCGGCAAGCAGCGTGTTGAACAGGTAGGCGCGCGTGCGCAGTCCTGGCTCGAGCGCTTCGCTCACAGCCTCGGCGGTGGAGCGGCGCAACTCCCTATCTGGCAGCGCCAGGCGGCTGAGGGCGACATCGAGAGCGACAGTCTCATCGGGCAGGCTCACCTCGATCGCCGAGGTCAACTCGTCGAACAGGCGCGACCATGCGCTCGAGCCGGTGACCGCCTTCTCGGCGAGGATCTTCTCCTCCGCTTCTGAGAGCAGGTGCTCGCGGTAGCGGCGAGCGGTGCGCAGGTAGTGCGCGCAGAAGGCAAGCCGCTCGTCGGTGAGCAGACGATCGACCTGCTCGTCTGGCAATGCCGCCCACTCCAGCTCGATGAACAAGAGCGTCGTCTCGATCTCGGTGCCGCGTTCCTGCACCTCCTGCATCAAGGCGCCGGCGGCCGGGTCGGCCGTGTCCACGGAGAAGCACAGGCCGGCGTAGGTGCCGGCGCGCCCGACGAGTTCCTGGATCTCGCCCAGCTCGCGCATGACCGCCGCCAAGCCCTCGCTGTCGAGGTCGACCAGCTTGCCCGCGTAGCGCCGCGCGAACGCCTGCGCGCGCTCGAGCGCCTGCGCCAGTTGAGAGCGCGCGCCCTCGGCGCCTTGCCCGTCCACGAGCGGGTCGAGCTTCCAGGCGGTTGCCGCAAGCTCTGCGTCGATCGGCTCGGCGGATGCGTCAGTGGCCATGCTCACGGCAGCTTAGCTTGAGCTACTCGCTCGCCAATGCTGCCAGCAGGTCGATCCGCGCGGCGCGACGGGCAGGCAGTTGGGCGGCGAGTAGACCCGCCAGCGCGGCGACCAGCAGCAGGATCACAAGCGTCCCGACGGGAATCGACTGCACGAAGCCAGAGCCCGACAGGGCGAAGTTCGTCACCAGCACGGCGCCGATCACGCCGATCGCCAACCCGAGCACACCGCCGATCAAGGCCGTGATCACAGACTCGTAGCGGATCATCTGGCGTACCTGCCGGCGCGAGGTGCCGATCGCGCGCATCATGCCCAACTCGCGTGTGCGCTCGTAGATCGAGAGCACCAGCGTATTGACGATCCCGAACAGCGAGACGATCACCGACAGCGCGAGCAGCACATAGATCAACGTCAACAACGTGTTGACCTGTTCTGACTGTTCCTGCTTGAACTGTGCGGCGGTACGCGACTTGGTTTGCGGGAAGGCGCTCGCGAGCACGCGGTCGATCCGCGGCTGCATGGTCGCGTTGCTCACCCCGGGTGCGTACTTGACGAAATCGAAAGCGTCTTCGCGCTGGCCGAACTGAGCGCGAGCCAGCGAGCGTGAGACGGTCAGGTTGCCGAGCAGGCGTGCTCTGTCCTTGACGATCCCGGTGATCGCCAGGCGCACATGACGTTCGCTGGGCGTCAGCAGCACGATCGTCTTGCCGACGCTGAGATGGTTCTTTTTGGCGTAGCCTTCCGCCGCCAGCACGCCGGTCGAGCCGAGCGCCAGCAGCGTGGCGTCCGAACCGCGCTTCCATTCGACCTTGTAGAGGCGACTGAAGCTGGCCGGTTCGACGGCCGTGACTGTCGCGTTTTCTTTCGAGCCCACCGGCCTGCCAACGGTAAAGGCGACGGCAGTCACCCCGGCGACGCCCGGGACCTGGCGCACAGCCGGCGCCACCAGCGCCGGGATGCCCGTCTCGCGGCCGCTGGGCTGCGCGTTCTCGATGATCAGGTCGCCCGCGAACGTGCTGCCGATCGCCTGGTCGATCGTCGCCTTGGTGCCGTCGGCCAGCACCGCCACGAACGTGACCAGCGCCAGCCCCACCATCAGCGCCGCCGCGGTGACCATGGTGCGGCCCGGCTGGCGCATCGCGTTCTCGCGCGCGAGCCGGCCGGTGATCCCGCGCCATGCCACGAGCGCCCCGACGAGCCTTGCCATCGCGGGGAGGACCCGCGGGCGCCAGCGCAACCGCCGGCGCCGGGGCAGCTCCACCCCCTCACGCAACGCGGCGATCGGCGGCACGCGTGTAGCCCGCATCGCCGGCGCCAACGCCGCCAGCAAGGTGACGATCGTGCCGACCAGCAGCGATACCACGATCGTGCGCGTCTGCAGCACCGTGCCGCTGTTGGGCAGATCGGCGCCGAAGCTCTTGAACAGCTGGTCGAGGCCGGGTGCAAGGGCAATCCCGCCGAGTAGGCCAACCAGCGAGCCTCCGACTCCGAGCAGCGCGCCTTCGAAGATGACCGAACGCAGCAGCTGCCTGCGCGAGGCGCCGAGCGTGCGCAGCAGGCCGAACTCGCGCGTACGTTGAGCGACCGTGATCGAGAAGGTGTTGAAGATGATGAAGGCGCCGACGAACAGCGAGACATAGGCGAACACCAGCAGGAACGTGCGCAGGAAGCTGAGGTTTTCCTCCAGGTCCGAGGTCTCCTTGGCGGCCTGCTGCGCACCCGTGCGCACGTCGACGGTTGGGGGGAGCAGCGCGCGGATGCGCCCGCGCAGCTCGCCGGGAGTGACGCCCGCGCGCGCGGCGATGTCGAGCTGGTCGTAGCGGCCGGGCTGGCCGGCGACCCGCTGCGCCTCGGCGATGCTCAGCACGGCGGCCGACGCGCCACCGAAGGACTGGGCGCCGCCATACTGCAC
>JBOGXY010000185.1:0-15761 GCA_050696495.1 Solirubrobacteraceae bacterium | reverse complement strand
GGCCTGGCCGCGGCCTTTCCTGCCCTGGCGGGCCAGCGCGCGAGCTGGCGGGCACGCGCGGGGCTGGCGGCGCTTGGCTTTTGGTGGCTCACACTGGCCGAGCCGTTGCTTGCCCGGCGCCTGTGGCTGGGACCCGCGAGCGGTTTGCCCGCGCGCGACGCATGGGAGGCGTCGCTCACGGGCACCGCCTCGCATGTGCTGGCCCCGGTCCTCACACCTGGGCTTGCGATCGGGGCGCTCGTGTGGGCGCTCGGCGCGGCGCTGCTGCCCTGGGTCGTTCGTGGTCGCAACGCCGGTTTGGATGTGCTGCTAGCGATCGTGTGGACGGTCGCTCTACTGGCCGGCGCGCCGTTGATCGAACGTTCGCTGGTGGCTCACGCAAGCCAAGGCAGCCCGCGTGGCCTGCTGCTGGGCGCGATGCTCGGATGCGCCCTGGCGATCTGCGCGAGGGCCCTGCGCGGACCCGTCGCGCCCCAGTCCTCCTAGCCTGATCGGCTTCGGCGGCATCGCCATCGCCACCGATCCGTAGAGTGATGAGGGCTTCCCCAGCCGAGAAACGGGGGTCGAGATGAATCCGCTGCGGACACTGGAGAACATGATCGCCGGCCTCGTAGAGGGGACCTTTGGCCGCGTATTTCGCTCGGAGGTCCGCCCGATGGAGCTTGCGCACAAGCTGGCGCGGGAGATGGACGAGAACACGACCGTCTCCGTCTCGCGTGTATACGCACCGAACGAGTACTCGATTTGGCTCTCGCCGCGCGACCGCGAACGCTATGAGGGAGTCGAAGAGGAGGTGATCGAAGAGCTGTGCGCCTACCTGCTCGAGCACGCTCGCGCCGAGGACTTCGCGATCGCCTCCGGCCCACAGATCTCCTTCCACACCGACGAAGATCTGCAGCTGGGCGAGTTCGGTATCGAAGCCCGCTTGGCGCGCAGCGAGATCGAGGAGCGCGAACCGGCCGAACCGGCCGCGAGCGCCACCGCGCCACCGCCGCCTGTCTCCCCGCGCCGGCGCGAGGTTCCCGTGGCCACAGAGCCGGCGGCGGTTGGCAACACGATGATCTTCAGCAACGCCGAGCGGGTGCGTGAGGCGGTACAGCGCAGCGGCTCTCGCCGTCCGTCCAAGGCGCTGCTGGTGCTCTCCGGCCGGCGCACGCTGCTCCCTCCGCGCGGCGCGGCGATCGGCCGCAGCCGCGATTGCGACATCGTGCTGGAGGACGCCGGCGTCTCTCGCCGCCACGCCGAGCTACGGCCGGTTGACGCCTGCGCCTGGAGCATCGAAGACCTCGGCTCGACCAACGGCGTGCGCGTCAACGGACAGACGATCGCCGGCGCGCATGAGCTGCGCAGTGGCGATCGCATCGCCATGGGCTCCACCGAGATGGTGTTCGAGATCGCCCCGTGAACAGTCTCGAGCCCGTATCGGTGATGTTGAAGTTCGGCTTCCTGGCCGTGATGTACCTGTTCTTGCTGTGGGTCTCACGCAGTGCCCTACGCGATCTGCGTGCCGGCGCCGGCACGTTGCGTGGTCGAGCCGCTCCGCCCGCCGAAGGCGTTGACCCGGCGCTTGCTGCTCCTGACGCCACCGGCCTGCACACCGCCTCGACGCTCGGGCCGACGGACATCGCCGGTCGCTCACCTCGCCTGGTGGTGGAGCGCGCGCCCGGGCACGAGCCCGGGATGATCTATGACCTCGACGGCGAGGTTGCGCTCGGGCGCGGCGAGAGCGCCGAGATACGACTGGAGGATCCGTTTGCCTCCTCGCGCCACGCGCGCATCTACGAACAGGGCCGGATACTGGTGATCGAGGATCTCGGCTCGACCAACGGCACCTACCTCAACGAGGAGCTGCTGGACGGTCCCAGACCGCTGCACCCGGGCGACCGTGTCAGGATCGGCGACTCCGAGTTCAGCTTCGAGGTCGACTGATGCTGCGCGTCGCCGAGCACTGGTCGGGCAGCGACACCGGGCTGCAGCGGCGCGCCAACGAGGACTCGCTGCTCGTGCGCTCGCCGCTGTTTATCGTCGCCGACGGCATGGGCGGCGCGCAGGCCGGAGAGGTCGCCTCACGCGTGGCCGTGGAAACGTTCAGCTCGGGCCTGGCAGCCGGCGCCGATCCACAGGAGAGCCTCGCGCGCCAGGTCCAAGAGGCCAATACGCGCATCAACGATCTCTCCCACGAGCGCAGCGAGCACGCCGGCATGGGCACGACGATCACCGCCCTCTACGTGGGCGAGCAGGAGGTGGCGATCGCTCACGTCGGCGACTCGCGCGCCTACTGCCTGCGCGACGGCGAGCTGTTGCGCCTGACCGACGATCACTCGCTGGTCGACGAGTTGATCAAGCAGGGAAAGCTCACCCCCGAGGAAGCCGAGTATCATCCGCAGCGCTCGGTGATCACACGGGCGCTCGGGCCCGAGCCCGCCGTCGAGGTGGACGTGCGCTCCTTCAGGGCGAGGCCCGGTGACCTCTACCTGATCTGCAGCGACGGCCTGACGACGATGGTGGGCGAGCAGCGGCTCGGGGAGTTGCTCGGCTCCCACTCGCGATTGCGCGACGCCGGCGAGGCGCTGATCGCCGCCGCCAACGCCGCCGGCGGCAAGGACAACATCACCGTCGTGCTGCTGCGCCTGGAGGAGGTCTCGGCGGCCGGCTCGCCCGCCGGCGGCAAGGACGGGCACACCACGCTGACCGAGCCGGCCCCCGCGACCTCTGAGCACGTGGCAGCCGCGCACGCGCCCGCCGAGGGTCTCGCGGCACAGGCGGCAACGACGACGCTGTCAAGCACCGTCGCGGCCACAGGCGCCGCGGTCACGCCGCGCGTCCCACGACGCCCGTCCCCGAGCGCCGCCCCAAAGCGAAAGAGCCGCTTGCGTCGCGGCGGCAGAGCACTGCGCGCGCCGCTGATCGCGCTGGTGGTTCTGGCAGCCCTGGCCGCCGGCGCCTATCTGGCGCTGCAGTCGGTCTACTTCATCGCCACCAACCGACGCGGGCTGGTGACCGTCTACAGCGGGGTCCCCTACGAACTGCCCGGCGGGGTCAAGCTCTACAGCAGCGAGTACGTCTCCGGTGTCAGTGCCGCGACGCTCTCGCCGCAGCACCGCGCCGCTCTGCTCGATCACTCCCTGCGCTCTGAAGGCGACGCGGCCACGCTCGTGCGCCAGCTCGAACTGGGAGAGCTGAGCGGCGGATGAACAAGCCGATCGTCCGGCTCTACGGGCTCGTGTGCGTGCTGTTCGCCCTGCTCGTGGCGTTCACCTCTCGCTGGAGCGTCTTCGAAGCCTCCTCGCTGCGCGCCAACGCCCTGAACAAGCGCTCCGTGCTCGAGCAGCAGCGAATCGCCCGCGGTGAGATCCTCGCGGCCGACGGCACCGTGCTCGCGCGCAGCGTGCGTGGCGCCCAGGGCACCTACCGGCGCGTCTACCCGACCGGCTCGAAGTTCACCCACGCCGTCGGCTACTCGTTCATCGACCTCGGCCAGGCCGGCATCGAGCACTACCGCAGCGCGGCGCTGAACGGGCAGAACCGCGGCAGTGTGCAGAGCATCCTCGACCAGCTGCAAGGCCGCAAGCCCAAGGGCGAGACTGTGCAGACCGCGTTGCGACCAGCCGCGCAGCAGACGGCGATCCAAGCGCTCGGCGAACACGAAGGCGCGGTTGTGGCGCTGCAGCCAAAAACCGGCGCGGTCGAGGTGATGGTCTCCAGTCCCAGCTATGACGCCAACACGCTCAGCTCGAGCAACGCCTACGAACGGCTGACCAAAGATCCCAGCTCGCCGCTGGTCAACCGCGCCACCCAGTTTGGCTACGCGCCCGGCTCGACCTTCAAGGTGCTGACCGCCGTCGCCGCGATCGACTCCGGGCGCTTCACCTCCGAATCGACCGTCAGTGGACGCAACGAAGTGCCGATCTCAGGCGTGCCGCTCAAAAACGACAACAACGAGAGCTTCGGGCAGATAACGCTGACCGAAGGACTGGTGCACTCCGTCAACACGGTCTATGCACAGGTGGCCGAGCAGCTCGGCAAGCAGACGATGGGCCGCTACATGAGCCGCTTCGGCTTCGACCGCAAGCCCCGTCTGGACTACCCGGCCGACCAGATGTCCTCCAGCGGTGAGTACCGCAGCGGCAGGCTGCTCGCGCCAACCAGCGAATACGTCGATGTGGGACGCATGGGCATCGGTCAGGACAAGCTGCAGGTGACCCCGCTGCAGATGGCCGAGGTGGCCTCGGCCGTCGCCAACAAAGGCGTGCTGATGACGCCGCACCTGGCCACTGCGATCGTCGAACCGGACGGCCGCGTGACGCAGCGGATCTCACCCAAAGTCCAGTCGGTCGTGATGCGGCCGTCCACCGCCGCCTCGGTCACCAAGATGATGGAAGCGGTCGTAGGCGAAGGCACCGGCGTCAGCGCCCAGATCCCAGGGGTGCAGGTGGCCGGCAAGACCGGCACGGCCGAGACGCAGATCGGCGCCGCCATCAACAACGTCTGGTTCATCGCCTTCGCTCCCGCTCAGGACCCGACGGTGGCGGTCGCGGTGACGCTCAGGGGCGTGCCGGGACAGGGCGCCGCCTTTGCCGCGCCGGTGGCCAAGCAAGTGATCGAAACGCTGCTTCATGGTTGAGCCAGACACGGTCGTAGACGGCCGCTATCGCGTCATCTCAAAGCTCGGCTCGGGTGGGATGGCCGATGTCTACCTGGCCCAGGACACGCTGCTCGGTCGCCAGGTCGCGCTGAAGCTGCTGCACCACCGCTTCTCCGGAGACCAGGAGTTCGTCGAGCGCTTCCGCCGCGAGGCCTCAAGCGCCGCCGGGCTCTCGCACCCCAATGTCGTCTCGGTCTATGACCGTGGCGAGTGGGACGACACCTACTACATCGCGATGGAGTACCTGCCCGGCCGTTCGCTGAAGGCGGTGCTGCGCGAGCACGGGCCGCTCTCGCCCGAGGATGCGATCGACATCACGATCCAGATCCTGCTGGCGCTGCGCTTCGCGCACAAGCGCGGGATCATCCACCGCGACATCAAGCCCCACAACGTGATCCTCGACGGGGAGGGGCGCGCCAAGGTGACCGATTTCGGCATCGCCCGCGCCGGTGCCTCGGACATGACGATGACGGGCTCGATCATGGGGACCGCGCAGTACCTCTCTCCCGAGCAGGCCCAGGGCTATGCCGTCAGCGAGGCCTCCGATATCTACGCGGTCGGGGTCGTCCTCTACGAGCTGCTGACCGGCGAGGTCCCCTTCGAGGGCGAGACGGCCGTGACGATCGCGCTCAAGCAGGTCTCTGTGCAGCCGACGCCGCCGAGCCGGCGAAACCCGCAGGTCAGTCCCGCGCTCGACGCCGTCGTGCTGCGGGCGATGGCCAAGGACCCGGCGTCGCGTTTTGCCGGCGCGGACGAGCTGATCGCAGCCCTGCAGCAGGCCCGCGCCGGCATCGCTCCCTCACCGCTTCCGATCGCCAACGGGGCGCCGCCGACCGCCGCCCTGCTCATGCCGCCGCTACCGCCCGGCGACGGTCCGCCAGATGACGCGGCTCTCGCCGAGGCCGAGGAGAAACGCCGTCGTGCCGGCTGGATCGCCGCCGCCGTCGCGGCCGCCGTGATCGTCGCGGCGATCCTTATCCTGCTCCTGCTACCCGGCAAATCCGGCGATGTCACCGTGCCCGACGTGACCGGGCAGACGCAGTCGGCGGCGATCGCGACGCTGAAAAACGAAGGGCTTGTGCCGGTCGTATCGGTGAGCGCCAACGCGCATGTGGCCAGCGGGCTCGTGATAGGCACCACGCCGCCGCGCGGGACGATCGTGAAAAAGCAGGCGCGGGTGAGCGTATTCGTCTCCTCGGGCGCCGAAAGCGTCGCCGTTCCAAACGTGCTCCACAAGCCCAGCGCCGAAGCGGTGAAGATCCTCGAACAGAAGAAGCTGCAGCCGAGCACTCAGAGCGAGCCCAGCGAAACGGTGGCTAAGGGCCTGGTTGTCTCCACCGACCCGACGGCCGGAGTGGGCGTGCAGGTCGGCAGTCCCGTAACGGTCTTCGTCTCCTCAGGGCCGCGTGAGGCAAGCGTGCCGGAAGTCAACGGAGAAAGCCAGGCCAACGCGACCGCGACGCTCTCAGCCGCCGGGCTGAAGGTCAGCACCGTCAAGCGCGAAGTGAGCGAACCGGCGGCCGGCACCGTGATCTCACAGAATCCCGCGGCCGGCACACAGGTGAAACCCGGCTCCACCGTCACCATCGTCGTCGCTCAGGCGCCCGCCAAGACAGCCGTGCCGGGCGTGGTCGGGCAGAGCGAAGTGCAGGCGATCTCCACGCTCCAAGCCGCCGGCTTTGAAACCACCACCGTCACCCGCACCGTCAGCGAAGAAGCAAAGGTCGGGACGGTGCTCCAGCAGAGCCCCGGGGCCGGCGCCAAGCTGGCCAAGGGTCAGGTGGTGACGCTCGCGATCGGCAAGCTCGGCCAGCAGACAACTTCAACGCAAACCACGCCGACGCCGCAGCCGCCCGGTGCGGCGCCCTCGGCGGGAGCGCCGTCGGCCAGCGGGTAGGGCTAACTTGGTCTCTCGTTGTGCGCCTTGTTTGCTTGCAATGCTGGCATGACTCGTCGGAGGTCAGCTTCTAGCGCCTGCCAAGCAGATAGCATGCGAATCGGCCCATCACGATCGAGGCGATCTAGCAGTTGGCGTCTATGCTGCGGGAAGTCTCGCTTGAACTTCCTCAGCCTCCGCCCGGAGAGTCCACACGCGGTGCTAAGGACCTCTTCTAGTGTGGCCTTGGGGTCTGGAAGAGACTCAACCCTTTGGTGGTTCGGCAAACGCAAGGGATTGACGCGGGAAGGGCGCCCCGCGACAGCGCGGATTTGTTGCGCGTCCAACAGTAGCCAAGCCTCAGTCATTCTAATTGGAATAACAGGTACGACCGGCCAATCAATCCCAACGCTCGTGGTGCCTGTTTGGATCTCAACCAGTCGGTCAGCAACAGCTTGACCCTCGGCGTCGCGGTGGACAATAACCAGATCGAAGTTACGATCAATCTCAAGTATGCGTGTAAGCCTGTCGGCGACGCGTCTCCCTGGAGGCCTCTCCAGCCTGTTGAGGTCGGGCGTGACAACGTCAAGGTTTACGTTGAGCCGACGCGCAAGGGCGGCAACGTGCCGACCGATTGGCTCGTCGGACGGTCCATCGGCGAGAAAGAGCGCTCTGGCCGAGATCAACTTGCCAACGAAAGTTGGGATCCGACTGGATTTGTCAGATAAGGAATGAGGTCGGCCTTTCCAACGGGTTCTGCATTGGCAAGCTTGGATCGCCACGAGTTTGTTACGGGGCGGAGTTTCAGGGCGTGACGCTCAATACCCTCGCTGATCACCGTATCGGTTGATGCCATCAGCAAGTCGTCTTCACCGACCAGTTGCACCACCGCAGGCGAGTGAGTATTAACGATGACTTGGCGCAGTGGATTATTTGGCCCTGGCTCATCGTTGGGGTCAACTGCCAAGTCTCGTACAAGGTTTACCATAGCATCGATGTTTGCCGGATTGATTCCGTTCTCGGGCTCCTCCATGCAAATAAGCCCGCCAACGGTCGCGTCCTCATGAAGAATGCACAGCGCAAGAAACCTCAGTGTGCCCTCTGAGAGCGATCTTGCAGGCAATTCTCTTCCTGAGCGCTCGGCAAGGCGCAGGGTGAGGAGCTCTCGGGTGTCATCAGCATCTACAAACACTCGGTCGACGTCCAGTCCCGAAAGGTGGCGAAGACGGCTCGCAACTTGCGCATAGGCATCAACTAAATCACCATTTTGTTTGGTGGTGGCCAATCGGTAGAGCGTCGCGGGCATATGGCGACCGTCCGATGACATCACCCGGGCGTCGTTGTAACGGTCCTCGGTCCTAAGCGCGCTTGGCTCAAGGCTCAGACGACGCCAGCTTTGCATCTCGCGGCGGGCCGCAAGGATTGTCGGATCATCACGTACCGAAATAGTTCGCACAACAGTCGAGGCAGCGCGGGTCGCAGAGGCGTGTCTAGGGCGACCGCGGCTACCGCCGTCCTGATGCACAATAATGTCTGCGTCGGGATGGGCATCGCTGGTCGAAATGTAAGCGACGCCTCCACGTCGTCCAGTGACGACCTTACGCCTAAAGAGGGACGCGGAATGGGGGAACTTGATGTGTCGGGTTGCGTCACTCTGGGTAATGTGCTTCAAGCCCTCTCCTAGCAACATAAGACGACCGCGACGTTCCAGCCCTGAGGGCTCCTCGTAGCCAATCTTCAGTTCATAACGCAAAAAGGTCGTAGTGGCCGGTGCGTGCTGTCCAAAATCGTCTTCTATTTCGTGGGGCACGATCATCTCGGCTGCAAAGGACATTTGCTGACCCATTCCGCCTGCAGGATCCCAAAAGAGATCACGAGGGTCCGCTGACATCTCGCCGCGGGTACCGCGGACCGCCTCTGCGGCTTCCATGAGTGGCCTGTCGGCCAACTCTGCGAGAAATTGAATCGCATCGAAAACGTTTGACTTACCGACCCCATTAGGCCCTGCGATGCAGGTGAATGGGCCGAAATCGACCGATACGTCACGGAGGTTCTTGAACCCCCGCACCTCAAGCCTAGTCAACATCCATTGAGCCTATCGCTTTGACCTCAAGCGACACCTCGCTACCGGAACAGCGTCGCCTCGGAGAGCTCGGCCGTCTGCTGGGCCGGCGGCAGGCGCGTGATCCAGATCAGGTAGTAGCGGTAGACCGTGCCTGAGGAGTTGATCGGGATCGTCGTGCTGGTGTAGATCGTGCGCGGGGCGGCAAGTCGCGACCAGCCCAGCGAGGCAAGCCCGCCTGCGCTGCCGCCTGCGCTTGCCGGCTGCGGATGCGAAGAGGCATATATCTCCGCCGTGAACCCCGGCGTCGGTGTCTGCAGCTCGATCGCCCGCGCCGCCACGCCGGGCGCCGCGTCAAGCTGCACGCCCAACCCGGGCTTATCGAGAGTGCTCGATACGTAGTGCTCGGTGCTCCAGGTCGTGTTCACGTCGCCGTCGACCACGCTGGCGACGTCTTCGGCGTGTTCGGGACCCGTGCCGAACGGGTTGTAGGAGCTGGCGGCTTTGGCGGCGAGCACGACAGGGGTCTTGCCGCTGGAGGGGTGGACGTCGGGGGGCACGCCCGTGCCGCGGTGGGTGTTGCCGAGCGCCAGTATCAACACGAGCGCGACGATCGCCGCCAGCAGCGCCAGCGAGACCGCCCAGCGCGCGGGGTGGCGAAGGCGCCAGGGCAAGAATCTGCGAGCCGGCGCGGGCAAGGTGCGCAGCACGGCCGTCGCCTCGCCCGTGGCCTGGCCCGAGCGCGCGGTCTCGATCGCAAGCGCCTCCTCCAGGTCGGCTGCCATCGCGCCCATGTCCGCGTAGCGATCGGCGCTCTCGCGCGCGGTCGCGTGTTCTATGACCGCCGCGGTGGCGGCCGAGACATCCGGGCGCGCAAGCTGCACGTCGGGCACCTCCTCGCGCACGTGCATCATCGCCACCGCAACGGGCGAGTCGCCCTTAAACGGGACGGAGCCCGTCAGCATCTCGTAGAGCACGACCCCGAGCGAGTAGACGTCGGATTGGCCGGTGACGGGCCGGCCGAGCGCCTGCTCGGGCGAGACATAGTCGGTCGTGCCGAGCACGCGCCCATCCATCGTCAGGCCTTCCTCGGTCAGGGTGCGTGCGATCCCGAAGTCGGTGATCTTGGCGCCGCCCTCGCTGCTGAGCAGAACATTCTGCGGCTTGACGTCGCGGTGGACTATCTCCTGGGCGTGAGCGGCGCCAAGCGCGCGCGCCAGCTCGATCGCGTAGGCCAGCGCCGTCGGCGCCGGCAGCGGCGCCTCGCGGCGGATCAGATCCTTGAGCGTCTCGCCGGCGACGTGCTCGAGCACGATGTATGGCGTGGCGGCCTCACCGGCGCCCGCGTCGCCCTGTCCGTCGCCCGACTCCCACTCGCCAGCGTCGATCACGGTGACGATGTGCGCGTGGTTGAGCTGCGCCACCGCCCGCGCCTCGCGACGGAAGCGCTCCAGATGATCGGAGTCCGAGGCGATCTCGCGGTGCATCAGCTTGATCGCCACCTGCCGTTCGAGCACAGTGTCAAACGCGCGGTAGACCGTGCTCATGCCGCCGCGTCCGATGCGCGCGTCCAGGCGGTAACGTCCGCCGAGTGTGGTGCCGAGGATGGCGTCGCTCACGGTTTGCACCTGCAGGGCCCCAGTATGCCCTGATGCGTGGATGTCTTGCGTGGGATCTTTATTTGGATTTGTTCGGCGTGCCGGCGGCGCGAGAGCGCATTGTTCGCGTCACCAGGACGGCGAGCGCCATGCGGTAGCCGATGGCTGCTCTGAGCAGGCCAAGACGCCGTCCCGGTGTGAGTAGTCGAGCGCTCAGATGCGTGGAAAGGAGCGCCGTGGCGCCCCCGGCGGCTAGCGCGCACCGTTGGTCGGCCTGGACGCCTCCCCGGGCCTGGCGAGCACCCTGTAGAAGGGCGGCGCCGGCGATCACCGGCAGACCGACTTGCCAGGAGAGGCGATCGGCGTCCAGGGCGGCGAATCCGCGCAGGCGCGCCGCGGCGGTCGTGGCGCCGCTGCGCGAGAGGCCGGGTATCAATGCCAGCGCCTGCGCGAGCCCCAGCGCAAGGCCATCGGCCGGCCGGGCCTGGCACGCTCGGCGTGAGCCTCCGTGCAGCTCGCCCGTAGCCAGCGCCAGCGACCCCGCGAACAGGCCGGCCGCGATCGTTCGTGGCGTTCCGAACCGTTGCTCGATCGTCTCGCCCAGCGCGAAGCCGGCGATAGCCGGCGGCCCGATCGCGCCGGCGAGCGTGGCGATACGCGCGGCGAGCCCCGATTGCGGCACAGGCACGCTCGACCATGCGCGCTGGGGCGCGCACCTCCCCCCATCGACCGCCTCCGTTTGCCACGGTGGGCGGGTCAGCAGCCCGAGCGCGGTGCCCGCGTGCAACGCCACCTCGAATGACTTGCGTACGGCTGGGTCCAGCTCGCCGTAGCGCCAGCCAAGCAGCCACGGGGCCAATGTCGTGTGCGCCGAGGAGGAGATCGGCAGCAGCTCGGCCGGGCCGTGCAGCAGTCCGAGCGCGACCGCCTGCCGCAGCGAGAGCGCGCTCGCGGGCGGACCGTTCACGCCTTCAGCCGACGTCGGCGGTGCGGGCCGGCTGTTCGCCGCCCGCGCCCGGCGGTGGGCCCTCGCGGCCGGCTCGTCGGCGCCGGACGGCGTAGACGACAGCCGCGAGCGCCAGCGCCAGGATCGCGTAGTCGACGTACTCGAAGGCCTTGCGCACGGTCTTCCAGTCGCCACCGAGCGCATGCCCGGCGAAGGCAAGCGCCACCACCCACGGGATCGTGCCGATCAGCGAGAAGACGGTGAAGCGGACGATCGGCATCTTCGCGATCCCCGCCGGCAGCGAGACGAACGCGCGCACGAGCGGGATCATGCGACCGAACAGCACCGTCGGCTCCCCCCAGCGCTGAAAAAAGCGGTCGGCGCGCTCGAACTGGGCGGGCCCCATGTGGAACTTGGCGCCGTGGCGTTCGACCAGCTCCAGGCGCCCGCCGCGGCCGACGCCGTAGGCAACCCAGGAGCCGACCATCGTGCCGAGCAGGCCCGCGAGGATAATCCCCGTCATCGTCATGTGATGGCTGCTCTGTGAAGGATCGGCGACGGCGAAGCCGGCGAACAGCATCACCACCTCGGAGGGGATCGGGATGCAGGCGCTCGAGAGCGCCATCAACACGAAGATCCCGGGTAGCCCCGCTTCGCTGACGAAGTTCGACGTTTCGTTGACTATCGATTCAGAGATCGACGCGAGCACGAACAGGTGCGTCATGTGCCGGCAACGATACCTCCCGGGTCGCCGGTGGACCCCCGCCGGCGCGGTGTGCCCGCCTGCCGTGCCGTCCGCGGCAGACACCACCGGGACGAGGGCATCTATCCTGGCGCTGCCCGATGCGCGTGTGGATCGACCTCACCAACAGCCCGCACGTGCTCGTGCTGCGCCCGGTCATCGACGTGCTGCGCGCCGACGGCCACGAGGTGCGAGTCACCGCGCGCGACTTCGCCCAGACGCTGCAGCTGCTCGAGCGCTTCGGGATCGAGCACACCGCGATCGGCCACCATCGCGGCGAGCGTCTGGGTGCCAAGGCGCTCGGTCTGGCCGGACGCTCGAGCGCGCTGGTGCGCTGGGCTCGTCGTGAAGGACCGTTCGACATCGCGATCGGGCACGGCTCAAACGACATCAGCATCGCCGCACGCTTGCTGCGAATCCCCTGCTCGACCACCTTCGACTACGAGTGGGCGGCCGTGCAGCATCACATCAACTGTCGCCTCTGCCAAACGGTTGTGGTCCCCGACGCGATCCCGCCGGAGCGCTTGCGCCGCTATGGCGCGAGCGGGAAGATCCACGCGTACGCGGGTCTGAAGGAGGAGTACTACCTGGCGGACTTCGAGCCCGAGGAGACGGTGCTCGGCGAGCTCGCCCTCGACCGGGCGCGCCCTGTCGTGGTCGTGCGCACGCCACCGGCGGTCTCGCTTTACCACCGTTTCGAGAACGACCTGTTCGCCGGCGTGCAAGCCAGGTTGCGCGAGGCAGCCCAGCGCGAGGGCGTGCAATCGGTGCTGCTGCCTCGCACCGAGGAGCAGCGCAGGCAGCTGCGGGACGTGCCCGGCTTCATCGTGCCCGAGCAGGCGATCGACGCGCAGTCGCTGATCGCCTACGCCGACCTGGTGATCTCGGCGGGAGGGACGATGAACCGCGAGGCGGTGGCGCTCGGCACGCCGGTCTATACGACCTTCGAGGGCAGGCTCGGCGCCGTGGACGAGCGGCTGATCTCAGAGGGGCGACTTCGCAAGTTGGGTAGTGCCGGCGAGCTGGATCTCGCAAAGCGCGAACGAGCCGACGGCGGCCTTGGGGGGGAGCGTGTGCGCCGCGATCCACGCCTGTTGACCGAGCTGCTGCTGGCCCCGCTGGCCGCCTGAGCGCCTCGACGCCGCGCCCAGCTTGTCGCAAAGGGGGCGCTCAGCCCGATTACGCCGTAAACTGCCGGTAATGCGCCGACGCCTGCGCTCGCCGGCACTGTCGTTTCATCGGCACTCGATCCCGAGGCTGGCGATCGACAGCGCGCTCGTGGCCTTCGCCTACTGGTTGGCCTTCCAGCTGCGCTTCGACAACGGCCCCATCGGCCGCTACGCGAAGCTGTTCGACCGAACGGTCTGGGGGGTGCTGCTCGTCAGCCTGCTGGTGCTGCTCGTCTCGCGCGTCTACCAGCGTCGCTGGCGCTATTCCGGCCAGCGCGACTACGAGGCGGTCGCGCGTGCGGTCGTGGCGATCGTGCTGCTCACCGTGCTCGCGGTCGTTGTGATCAGGCCGGTGCAGATCCCCCATCGACTCGGCGACGGCGCCACCGACGGGACCGTCGCCGTCGGGCTGCCCAACGGCGTGATCGCCCTGTTCTTCCTCATCTCTCTGTTGCTGCTGGTCGGGGTACGCGTGCTGGCGCGCAGCCTGTATGAGCGTCGCCCGCTCGGCGCCTTCCGCGCCGGCGGGCGCAGCGAGCGCAGCGTGTTGATCGTCGGCGCCGGCGACGGCGGTCGGCAGGTGCTGCGCGAGATCCTGCGCAACCGTGAGCTGGGCCTTCACCCGGTCGGCTTTGTCGATGACGACCCGCGCAAGCACGGCTCGCGCATCGAGGGCGTCAAGGTGCGCGGCGACACGGCCAAGGATCTGCCGCGGATCCTCGAGGAGACCTCACCGGAGGAAGTGATCATCGCGATCCCCTCCGCGCCGGGCTCGACGCGAGCGCGGGTGGTGCGCGCCTGCCGCACGCGGGCGGTCCCGGTGCGCACGCTGCCAACGGTCTTTGAGTTGTTGCAGGAGCAGGCCTCCACGGCGGGCTCCTCTTCGCAGGGGATCTCACGGCAGGTGCGCGAGGTGCGTGTCGAGGATGTGCTCGGCCGCGAGCCGGTGCTGATGGAGCTCGATCGCGTCGGCGCCTATCTCTCCGGCGAGACGGTGCTCGTCACCGGCGCCGGCGGCTCGATCGGCTCGGAGCTATGCCGCCAAATCGCGCGTGTCGGACCGCGACGGATCGTGCTGCTCGACCACGCCGAGGACAACCTCTTTGCGATCGATCGCGAGCTGGGAGACGAGCGCCACGTGCATGCCTCGGTGCTGGCGGCGGTGCTCGCCGACTGCAAGGAGGAGGAGCGGATGCGCGAGGTGCTCGCGGAGCACCGCCCAACCGTGATCTTCCACGCCGCCGCTTACAAGCACGTCGGTTTGATGGAGTCGAACCCGGTGGAGGCGGTGCGCAACAACTCGATCGCCACACGTGTAATGGCGCATGTCGCGGGCGAGATGGGAGTCGCGCGCTTCGTGCTCGTCTCAACCGACAAGGCGGTCGCCCCGGCGACGGTGATGGGCGCGTCAAAGGCGCTGGCGGAGTTCGCGCTGGAGGCGGCCACCGCACGCTTTCACGGCACCCGCTACGCGGCCGTGCGCTTCGGCAACGTGCTCGGCTCCTCGGGCAGCGTCGTGCCGATCTTCCGCCGCCAGATCGAGCGAGGCGGTCCGGTCACCGTCACCGACGAGCGCATGACCCGCTACTTCATGACGATCCCCGAGGCGGTGCAGCTGATTATTCGCTCCGGCTCGCTGGCCTCCGGCGGCGCGCGCGGCGCGGACGTGTTCGTGCTCGACATGGGCGAACCGGTCAAGATCGTCGAGCTGGCGCGCGCGATGATCGAGCTATCGGGACTCGATCCCGACCGCGACGTGGAGATCGAGATCGTCGGCCGCCGCGCCGGTGAGAAGCTGCACGAGGAGCTGTTCAACGGCTACGAGCGCTCCCGTCCGACGGCCGCCGAGAAGATCATGCTGGCCGAGCGCGAGACGCTCGCGCCCGAGACCGTCGAGGCGATGTTCGACGAGATCGGCCTGCTCGTACTGGAAGGCGACGCCGCCGGTCTGGCCGCACGCGTGTCCGAGCTCTCGGCCGTGCGAGCCGAGCTCTCCGAGAAGGTGTCCGGGCGTGGTGGGGCGCCGGGGGCATCCGGTGCCGACGCGGGCGCTGCGTCGCGCTCGGGGGCGGACCGTCGCGAGGCGCCTGCGACCCTCATAGACTCCCGTGATCGATGAACGGTCGAACGGACCCTAGGACGCCCGCATGACCGCGCTGACCCTCGCGCTGTCGCTGTCGAGCTCGGTTACCAAGGTCGGCGCGATCGCCGCCTTCGTGGCGCTCGTCGGGATCGCGATCCTCTCGCTGCTTGTCTTCTCGCAAGCGCGCGAGATCAAGCGCCTGCGCGAGTGGGCGGGTCGCGCGCCCGAGCGCGCGGCCGAAACGGAGCAGCGCGTCAGCGCAGGCGCCTCCGCACGGGTGCAGCGCGGCTCAACGCCGGCGGCCCCACAGGGGCGTGTAGTCCCGCGCACCACCCCGCTCGTGAGCGCACCGGTGGCCACGGCGGTCAGCGCGAGTGCGGCGGCGGTGACGCCCGCCGCCGGTCAGCCGGCCACGCCGCCGGCTGCGGGTCAACCTGTCGCGGACGCGGGACCCGTCGCCCCGCAGCCCGCTGCGGTTGCGCCCGCGATTCCGCCTGAGAGCTCGTCAGAAGCTAAGGAAGAGGAGCCGAAGTCGCCAGTTCAGCCAACCCCGTCCGCGGCCAACGTCGCTGTGGCCCCGGCAAGCGCCGGCGCCGCAGTCGCGACCGAGCCCGAGCCGCTGGAGCCGGCGAGCGCCTTG
>JBOGXY010000184.1:0-15430 GCA_050696495.1 Solirubrobacteraceae bacterium | reverse complement strand
TCTGCAGGAGGTGATCCTGCAGAACTTCGTGCCGCATCGGAAGTACTACGGCGAGGAGCCCGCCGAGGTCGCCACCGAGGCGGCGGAGGCGTTCTGGCGCACCGGGCTGGGGGCGCATCCGTCGGTGCCGGCGCCTGAGTGGGCGTCGCCCGTGTCGATCGAGGACATGGCGGGGCTGGTGGCCGAGTGCCGGCGGCTGATGCCCGACGTCGGGGTCCAGATCCCGCCGAACCTGGCCGACTGGTGGCCGCAGCTGGTCGCCGCCGGCGCCACCGACCTGGGCGGCCTGTCGGCCAACGGCGATCACATCTCCCCCGAGCACCCGTTCCCCTCGCCGCATCAGGTGCGCAAGCGCCTGCAGGCCGACGGTGTGGCGCTGACCGAGCGCCTGTGCGTCTATCCGCGCTATATCGAGGCCGACTGGCTGGCGCAGGGCGTGCTCGACACGATCAAGGCGCGCTACTGGAGCTTCATCCCCCGCCGTGGATCCGGCCGCACCGATCCGCCGGCGCCGATCCGCCCGGACCTGGTGGGCGCTGCTGTTGAGAAGGGCAGGGAGGGTGTGCCCTTGAGCGCCGATGAGCTGACGGCGATGTTCGCCGAGACGCGCCCGGCCGCGATCGAGGAGATGCGTGCCGCCGCCGATGAGTTGCGCGTTGAGCTTGCCGGCGAGACGGTCACGTTCGTCGTCAACCGCAACATCAACATCTCAAACGTCTGTACGGTCGGCTGCGCCTTCTGTGGCTTCGGTCAGGGCAAGCGCTCACCCGACGCCTACGAACACGACGAGCGGGAGTTCGTGCGTCGTGTGCACGAGGCGATCGACTACGGCGCCAGCGAGCTGTGCATTCAGTCGGGCATTCATCCGGACTGGGCTTTGGAGGATTACCTGGGTTGGCTGCGGTTGGCAAAGTCGACGGCGCGCGAGGCGGGTGTGGAGTTGCATCTTCACGCGTACTCGCCGATGGAGATCGCGCATATGTGCGACATCTCCGAGTTGCCGCCCGCGGAGGTGTTCGCGCGCTTGCGCGAGGCGGGTTTGAACTCGACTCCCGGCACGGCGGCGGAGGTCCTTCACGACGGTGTGCGCGAGCGCATCTCCCCCAACAAGCTGCCGGTGGCGCGCTGGGTTGAGATCATCGAAGCCAGTCACGCCGCGGGCCTGCGTTCGACCTGCACGGTCATGTTCGGCCACATCGAGGAGCCGTGGGAGCTTGCCGAGCACATGCGAGTAGTGCGCGAGCTGCAGGAACGCACCGGGGGGATAACCGAGTTCGTGCCGCTGTCGTTCATCCCGTTCCAGACTCTTCTTGGTCGCACGCACGGCGTGGAGGAGATCTCTCGCGAGGAGAACCTCAAGCACACGGCTGTCTTTCGGTTGGCCTTGGGTCGGGAGGTTGCGAGCCTGCAGGCCAGCTGGGTGAAGATGGGTCTGGAGGCGGCCACCGAGTCGTTGCGCTGGGGCGTCAACGATCTGGGCGGCACGCTGATGGAGGAGTCGATCTCGCGTTTGGCGGGCTCCTATCACGGCACCAAGCTCGACCCCGAGCAGCTGGTGGCCGCGGCGCACGCGGCGGGCAGGCCGGCGGCTGAGCGCAGCACGCTTTATGAGATCCGGCGGCGCTATCCCTCGCCGAGCAGCCGCTCGAAGATGGCGCTCATCTGACGGTGGTATTCCATCCCGCCCAGCAGCGTTGCCTCGGGTCCCGACAGCCGCTCGTGATCGGCCGGCCTCTCGAGCTCTCGGAGCGCGGCCAGGTAGCCCTCGAACTCGGCGAGCTTTGAGCGGTGCCACTCGGCGCGTCCCGCGAACGCCTGGCGCGGGTCGGCGCCGGCGAACACCTTCAGCATCGCCTCGTCGCGGTACTGCGAGGGTGGCGCTCCGGGTGTGTCGGCCCAAGCGCGCAGCGCGCTGCGTCCGCTGTCGGTCAGCGAGTAGACCTTGCGCCGGCGCCCGCCCGGCTCCTGGCTCTCTGAGAGGTAGCCAGCCTGCGCCAGCCGCGCCGGCTCGTCGTAGAAGGTCGTGTGCGGGACGTGCCAGAAGTTCTCGATCGAGTGGTCGAGGGCTTGCTTGAGGTCGTAGGGCGTGGCCTCCCCGAGCATGTCGAGCAGGCTCATGACGGCGTATGAGGTTGTGCTCAGTCGTGTCGGCTTGCGTTCCATGGTTCGTCCTGTATAGTTCGCCTCGAACTATAGATCGTGCGTCCCGTTTCGACGGGAGCGTGCCTGCGCGAGGAGCTGAGCCCTATGACCGAGCAGACGCATGCCGACTACGACGTGGCGATCGTCGGAGCAAGCCTAGCCGGCTGCGCAGCGGCGATCATGCTGGCGCGCTCGGGAGCGCGCGTGGCCCTTCTGGAGAAGAGCCCTGACCCGCAGGCCTACAAGAAGATCTGCACCCACTACATCCAATCCTCGGGTATGCCGACCCTGGAGCGCATCGGCCTGATCGAGCCGATGCTGCGGGCGGGCGCATTGCGTTCGCGGATCAGGGTGTGGACGCGCTGGGGCACGATCGAGCCTCCGCCGGGGGATGACATCCCCAGCGGCATCAACCTGCGCCGCCGCTTGCTCGATCCGATGATCCGTGACGCGGCCGCACAGACGCAGGGTGTCGATCTGATGATGGGCCACACCGTCGATGAGCTCTTGCGCTCAGGCGAGCAGGTGTGTGGCGTGCGCGCGAGCGACACGCACGGCCAGGTGGTCGAGTTGCGCGCGCGCTTGGTCGTCGGGGCCGATGGTCGCGATTCGCGTGTGGCCAAGCTCTCGGGCGTGAAGAGGCGCACCGCGCCGCATGGCCGGATCGCCTACGGCGCTTACTACGAAGGCCCCCCTTATGAGGGTCACCCCTGTCCGACGCTGTGGTTGATGGATCCGAACATGGTCGGCGCCTTTCCCACCGATAGCGGCCTGACCTTCTATGCGGTGATGCCGACCAAGGAGCATCTGCCCGAATTCAAGGCCGACGCGAGGGCTGCCCTGGAGAAGATGGTCTCCTCGGCGCCGGGCGCTCCGCCGATCCTCGCCTCGCGCCTGGTCGAGCCGGTGCAGGGCAAGATCGACATGACCAACGTCATCCACACCCCGACCACTCCGTGCCTGGCCTTGGTGGGCGACGCGGCGGGCGCGGTCGACCCGCTGTGGGGTGTCGGCTGCGGCTTTGCGCTGCAGACTTCTGAATGGCTCGCCGACAGCGTCGCGCCGGCGCTTGCGGGAGACGAGTCGCTGGAGCGGGGCCTGAAGCGCTACCGGCGCCGTTACAAGCGCGGCCTGGACGGCCACACCAAGACGATCCTCGACTACGCCACGGGCCGCAAGCTGAACAGAGGAGAGAAGGTGTTCTTCTCAGCCGCCAGCTACGACGAGCGCACGGCAAGAGTGTTCGAGGCGTTCGGCTCGCGCAACATCGGCCCGGTACGGATGCTGGCGACGGGCATACCGCTGGCGACGTTTGCGAGTGCGCGGCGCTCGATCGTCGGGCGCCGTCAGCGCGGTGCGGGCGTAGTGGAGGCGGAGAGCGCTTGAGGTGCGCGCCTGGCGAGGCTTTGGATCACAACATGAGCGCGAGACGTATGCCGTCCGCTACCTGCTCGAGCAGCCAATCCGGGAGATGACCCACCCGGTCTGTAAGGGCTTTCCTGTCAACCGTCGCGATCTGCGTCACGTTGGCGACCGAGTCGTGCGGCAGTCCCGAGACGCCGCTCGGCACGAAGACGTTTCCGGGCAGCTCGGCCAAACGGGTGTTGGTGCTCATCACGACGATAGTCACGGTCCGCAACCGTGAGCTGTTGTAACGGTCGTCGCTGACTATCAGGACCGGGCGTATGTATCCGGGTTCGGAACCGCGAGGATCCCCAAGGTCGCCCCACCAAACCTCGCCGCGCTTTATCACGCCGTCTGCGAGTGCGCTGCCAGCTTCGCCGACGCTCGCGAGAGAAAGCCCATGTCCGGGTCGTCAGGCACGCTCGCGAGAACTTGGTCTATCTGCTCGGTGAGGTGCCTGCTGTCGTGGTTGTCAAGCCACTTCTCGACTGCCGTGGAATAGAGCTGGCTGCGAGAGACCCCCAGCTCGCGAGCGCGGCACTCTGCTCGCTCGAATGTCTCATCCGGTATGGAAATGGCGGTCTTCACCCAGTCGAGTATAACAGGGTATAACTACCGGCGATGTTGTCACGGTGCATCGTCCGCTTGGTTCGCGCCGCTCAGTGGGACTTCGCGCGAGCGCTCGCGCCTGAGAGGCTCTGCACCGCGGAGGCGATCGCCGCCGGGTGGACATAGGGCTGCATGTGCCCGCCATAGAGCAGATTCAGTCGTGCGTTGGGCAGTTCGGAGGCCAGGCGACGGCCGTAAATCTGACCGACCAGGTGATCTTGTTCGCCCTGGATCACGACCGCGGGCACGGCGATCGAATGCAGCCCCCGGTCGATCTGCTCCACGACGCCGCCTGCGGCGAGGTACTCGCCGGCCAGCGCCTCGAGATTGCCGTGAGTCATGTTGATCGCCAACACACGGTGCTCGTGGGCGCTCGCGACCGGCTCCGGGGCGAACGCTTCGGAGTCGCCCATTTCTGCCGAGGCGGTCAGCAACAGTTGCGCGAAGGTGGCGTTCGCGAGCTGGCGGATCACGGGCACTTGCAGAACCTGGATCGTGTGGGCCTGCAGTCCCTGCAGCGTGTCGGGTTTCTTGCCGGCGGCTGCCGCGTCGACCAGTACCAATCCACGCACTGTGCCGGGATAGCGCTCCGCGTAGCCGAGCGAGACCGTGCCGCCATAGGAGTGTCCGACGAGGATCGGGCGCGTCACGTGCAGCTGGGCGAGCAGCTGGTGGATCGTGCTCAGCTGCTCTTCGAAGGCCACGTAGTCGCCGCTGGAGTAGCCGAAGCCGGGCCGGTCGATGGCGATCGTGCGATGCCCGCTCAGTAGCGGTGTGACCGCGTTCCAGTCTTCGGCCGTCCCCGGCAGCCCGTGGATCAGCACGACGGGCGTGCCCGTGCCGGGATGTTCGATGTAGTGGATGCGCAGTTTGCCGACCTGCGCGAAGGACCCGGTCGGCTTTGGCTCGCCGGGCAGGCGGCCGTAGGTCCAGTTGAGGACGACGATCGCCACCGCGAGCACGCCGAGGACCGCGAGCACGATCCGGCGGCGCCTGTGTCGGCGCGGGGTCCGCTCTCCGCCTAGGCCGGGCTCGCCGGTGGCCGGCGCGGAGCCCGCCGGGACGGTGGTCTCGCCGGGCGAGGGACCGGCGATCGGGGCGTCGGCCTCGGTCATCGGAACAGATCTTCCTCGATCGGTCGAATCAGCGCCGGCCCGCCTGGCCCGTCGGACTCGCTCACGAATCGCTCGAGCCCGTCCACGATCACGACCGGTTCGCACGAGTCCTTAGCGCGCGCCAGGTCCGCAAGCGCGGCGATTGCGTCGGCCACCGCGAGCCAGGTGGCACGCAGCTCGCGCCCTTCGCTGTCGGTGCGCCCGCGCCAGTCATCAAGGGGAGTGATTCCGGCGCAGCCGATGGCGACATCGCACTGACCGTGTCGCCAAGCGCGGCCGAAGCTGTCGGTGATCAGCACACCGACGCGCGCGCCGGTCGCGTCGCGCAGCCTGGCGCGGATGCGTCGGGCGGAGGCGTCGGGGTCGCTGGGCAGGAGGACCAGGGTGTCTTCGTCGGTGGAGTTGGAGGCGTCGACCCCGGCGTTGGCGCAGACGAGGCCGTGGTGGGTGCGGCAGATCAGCACGCCGTTGGCTGCACGCAGAACTTCGGCGGATTGGTCGAGCACGACCTGGACGGTGCGGGGATCCTTTGGCGGGAGGAGTCCGTCCGTGCTGAGATCGGCGGCGAGTTGCAGTGCGCGTGCGCCGGGCTCGACGGTGCGCAGGTCCACGGTCGCTCCCTCGGCCTTGGAGACGACCTTGTGGGCGATCGCGACGATGTCGCCGTCGCGCAGTTCGCAGCTCGCCGGGTCGGAGTGCAGGCCCTGAACGATCAGCTCAGCGAGATCGGAGCCGGCCGTGATCTCCGGCAGTCCGGCCAGGCTGTGGGCGCTCAGACGGCTCAAGCGTTCACGCGGCCCGCGAGCTGCCCGTGTCGGTCCTGGTCGCGGTCTGTGTGTCCGTGGCCTTCCCGAGACCGAGCACTGAACGAGTCCGCGGCGCTCTCACCTGCTCGCCGTCCAGTCGCTCGCGCAGCGCGGCGAGATCCTCGCCGGTGTCGATGTCGAGCAGCAGCGACGCGGGCCGTGCGAGGCGATACTCGACGCCGGCCTCGCGCGCGAGCCGTTCGTGGCGCTCGCGGCTGTCCGGCCCGAAGCTGGGGAGGATGGCGCCGGGCGGCGCCAGCAGCAGCCCGTTGGTGCCCGAGCCGTGGCGGTCGGGCACGATCGTCACGCCGGTCTCGTGGGCGGCGAGCAGCGCGGTCAGCTCGGCTGGGTCGAGCGTCGGGCAGTCGCCGGGCACGCACAGCACTAGCTCGATTCCGTCCGCCAGCGCCCGCGCGATGCCGAGTTCGGCGGCCGCGCTTTGCCCTTGCTCGGTGTCCTCGACGACGGTTGCGCCGAGGTAGCGTGCGGCGGCGGTGACCGATGGCTCGTTGGTCACGACGATGGTTGTGTCGACGGCGGCGCAGTCGCGCAGCGCGCTGAGCACGTCACCGACCATCGCCTGTGCGAGTTGGAGGCGCAGCGCGTCGGCGACGCTCTGGCCCAGGCGCTGCTTTGCGAGCGGGAAACGCTTAACGGGGAGCACCGCAGCTGTGCGCATGAGGCGCAGCCTATCCCGCGAGCGATTCGGCGAACCTGAGTGTCTGCTCGGCGACGCGAGCGCGGGCGGTGGCGTCGGGCATCGCGGTCTCGATCTGTAGGGTTTGCAGTCTGTCTGGCACGCTCTCTCGAGGGTCGCTGAAGACGCGTGTCTGCTCGTCCTTGAATGCCGGTGGTCCGGAGGGGACGGCCTCGTCGGCGACCACGCCGTCGAGCAGGCCGGTGGCGATCGACTCGTAGTAGGCCACGACACCCGCCGCGCTCACGGGCAGCTGAAAGGCCTGCAAGAACGCCGCCGTAGGGCCCTTGAGCACCTGGCCGGCAACGATCGGGCTGACGCAAACCACGGGCGCCGAGACCTCGGCGAGTGCGCCCTGAAGCGTTGCGAGGATCGGCCAGATCGAGATCACCGGGTTGGAAGGCCCGACGATGAGCGCCCTGGCGTCGCGGAGCGCCGCCCACACCTCGGGCGTGGCTTGCGAGGAGCCCCTTGGTTCCTCGAACGCCACGTCGCGGATCGGTCCCTGGCCGCGCTCACGGATCAGGAACTCCTGCAGCGGTACGCCGTTGACGATCGTTCGTAGCGGCTCGTCGGACATCGGCAGCACCGCCGCTCGAACGCCGATCGTCTCGTTCAGTCGAGCCAGCGCCTCGGTAGGGCGCAGTCCTTCGTCGATCATGCGCTTGCGCTCGATGCACCAAGCCAGATCGCGGTCGCCGAGGTTAAACCACACGTCTTGGCCGAGCGCTCGCAGAGCGTCCATCACCGCGAAGGTGTCATCGCGCAGCCCCCAGCCGCGCTCGTCGATGAGGTCGGCAAGCCAGAAGGAGATCAGGTCGGGGTCGGGGGAGACGTGGGCGCCGTAGATGTCGATGTCATCGCCGGTGTTGGCGATCACGACCAGCTCGTCGGGGCCAACGACGTCGAGCATCCCGCGTGCGAGCTTGGCGCCGCCGGTACCGCCGGCCAGCACGACGACCTTCGAGCGCGCGCCGGGCCGTGCGCGCGTCGCGCCGCCGCCGCCGCGGACGGCAAGCGCGTCGCCGGGCGGGGAGGGGATGCTCAGAGCGCTACTCCCACAGCGTGTCGGGCAAGCCCGTCACACGGATGCCCGCGTGTGCCTTGTAGCGCGAGTTGATCGCGATCATCATCGCCGTCAGCGACTCGGCGATGCGGGCCATCTCAAGCTTGCCGCAATCCACGCATCGCAGGCCCGGGATTTGTTCGAGCAGCGCGGCCGCGCGCGCCTTGTCCTCGCGCGAATCGCCGCAGAGCAGCACATCCTGGTCGAGCGGATGATCGAGGTCGGCAAGCGAAGCGGCGCTGACCGTATGCAGGGCCGAGACGACTTTCACCCCGTCGGGGGCCATCTCCTGCGCAGCCTGGGCGGCGGAGCCCTGCCAGACGCCGAGCATGCGCGTGGCGCGTCCGCTGACCGCTGCCGCCAGCGGCACTGTGGCGTCGATCAGCAACGCTCCCGGCGTGAAGGCGTCGCGAATGTTTTTCAGCGTCTCGGACTGGTTGCGGAAGGGCACGCTGAGGATCACGGTGTCCACGGCACGGACGGCCTCGGAGTTCTCGGCGCCGGTGAATCCGGCGTCCCCGACCAACTCCCGCGCACGGTCGGCTGCTTCGATCGCGCGCGTCTGCTCGCGCGAGCCGATCACGACCGGCACGCCAGCGCGGCCGAGTCGCAGCGCCAGCCCGAAGCCGAGGGCGCCCGAGGCGCCGACGATCGCGACCGGGTCGGTGGGAGAGGGCGCCACGGCGGCGGAGTATAGAAACGAAATGCTCGCGCCCACGGCGTGCGCGGATGCTTCGCCTCCGGCTTGCGGCTAGTCTTGCCCGCATGCGATTCGAGGGCAAGGTCGCGCTCGTCACCGGCGGCGCGTCGGGCATTGGCGCCGCGACCGCCCGGCTGCTGGCGGCCGAAGGCGCCCGTGTGGCGATCGGCGATGTCAACGAGGAGGGAGCAGTCGAGCTGGCCGGTGAGCTGGACGGCCACGGCTGCAAGCTCGACGTGACCGACACGGCCTCGGTGCGCGCCGGCGTAGCGGCGATCGAGCAGGCGCTTGGGCCCGTGGAGGTGCTCGTCAACAACGCCGGCACCGACCTGTTCTCCTACTTCGTCAACAGCGACGAGGGCCTGTGGGACTTCGTCTTGGGCGTCAACCTGCGCGGCACGATCGCGGTGACGCATGCAGTGCTGCCCGGGATGCAGGAGCGCCGCTCGGGCGCGATCGTCAACGTGGCCAGCGAGGCCGGCCGTGTCGGCTCGCAGGGCTCGGCGATCTACTCGGCCGCCAAGGCGGGTGTGATCGGCTTCACCAAGGCGATCGCGCGGGAGTCCGCCCGCTACCGGGTGCGCTCAAACGCGGTGGCGCCGGGCCCGATTGAGACGCCGCTGCTCAACGCCGCGCCGAAGCTGCTCGGCGAGCTCGGCGAGCGCCTGAAGCAGGGCATGGTCAACCAGACCGTGCTGGGCCGCTCCGGCGAGCCCGAGGAGGTCGCCGCCGCGATCGCCTTCCTGGCCTGCGAGGACGCCTCGTATGTGACCGGCCAGACGCTGAATGTCAGCGGTGGCCTGTCGATGTGGTGATGGACGGCCTGCCGGGGTCGGTGCAGATCCGCGAGGTCGGCCCTCGCGACGGCTTTCAGAACGAGCCCGAGGTGATCCCGACCGAGCGCAAGGTGGAGCTGATCGACATGCTCGCGCGCACGGGCCTGCGCCGCCTGGAGGTCACAAGCTTCGTGCGTCCCGACGTGATCGCGCAGCTGGCGGATGCCGAGCGGGTGCTGGCCGCGATCGACGCGCCGGCGGACGTGTCGCTGAGCGTGCTGATCCCCAACGAGCGCGGTCTCGATCGTGCGTTGGCGGTGCGTGAGGCGCATCCTGGAGCGCGCCCAGCTTTCGATGAGATCAACGTCTTCCTGTCGGCCTCTGAGGCCCATAACGCAAAGAACGTCAACCGCTCGGTCGAGCAGTCACTGTCCTCGCTCGAGCAGGTGCTGGCGCGTGCACGGGAGGCAGGGCTGCGCTGCGAGGCGGTGATCTCAACGTCTTTCGGCTGTCCCTACGAGGGCCACGTCCCGCCCGAGCGGGTGCTGGAGATCGCAAGCCGGCTGCGCGACGCCGGCGCACAGGAGATCGGCTTCGGCGACACCACCGGGATGGCCAACCCGCGGCAGGTAGGAGAGCTGTTCGAGTTGTGGAGGGCGGGACTGGGCGAAGTGGAACTGACCGCTCACTTCCACAACACGCGCGGTCAGGGTTTGGCCAACGTGCTTGCTGCCCTGCAGGCGGGCGTGGCGAGCTTCGAGTCGTCGTTCGGCGAGCTTGGCGGTTGCCCGGTGCCGGCGGGTGCCACCGGCAACATCGCCAGCGAGGATCTCGTCTCGATGCTGGAGGAGATGGGGATCCAGACGGGCATCGACCTGGAGGCGCTGCTGGTCTGCGCGCGGCGGGTGCAGGAGGTGCTCGGTCGGCGGCTCGGTTCGCACACGTTGGTGGCGGGCCCGGTCGATTGGCGCTAACCGGTTGCCGCGGTCCTAAGCGCTGAACGCCGACACGAGATCCTCGGGCGTCAGTCTGATGTCAAGCCCGTCGGCGGCAAAGCCGTTACGGGAGACTCCAACGAGCCGCGTCTTCTCGCCCGCGCCGGGTACCAACACTCGGCTGTCGGCGAGCTTCTTGGCGTCCGCTCGGTCAAGCTTGCCCCTATTGCGCCACTTGATAGACCCGAGGAAGTCGATTCGAGCGCTTCCGAGCGGGTCTCGTCCTCCTACAAGGTCGACCTCCACGCTGTTATCTCGGTTCCAGTAGCCACCGACAAACTCAGCCTCGCCGAAACGGTTGTCGGGTAGCATCCGCTCGACGGCAGTGCGCACCAACGGCTCGACGGCGTGTCCCGCGTACGGCTGCCATGCGTCGCGGATACGGCGCAAGACCAGATCGGCACGTCCACGCTCAAGTTGCGGGATGCTCCCGCGTATGAAGCGCAGCCAAAAACGCAGGTAGGGGTCGGCCACGTGGTAGCGGGAGAGCTTTGGTCGCGGCTGCGCCGAGTAGGGCAGGTTCTTCTCGATCACTCGCTTGGCCATAAGGGTCACGAGGGTGCTCTCCAGCGTCTTTCCAGACACCCCCGCGCGTCCCATGATCGCTGTGAACACCCGCTCGCCCGCGCCGATCGCCTCCAGGGTGGCTCGCGCCTTTAGCTCGGCCGGGAACTCGCTGCTCAGCGAGCGCTCACCGAGCACTGCCAGCGGGGACTCTGGATTCTGGAGCGTTCGTGCCAGAAACCGCCACATGTCCTCGCCCGGTTCCCAGATCTGCGCGAGCCGCGGAAAGCCTCCGATGACCATATAAGCGTCGAGCGTCGCCGCCGGCTTCAGTCCCAGCATCTCGCCGATCGCCCGCGGTGAAAGCGGCCCGATCGTCATCTCGCTCATACGACCATAGAGCGGTCGCCCATACTCGCTGAGTGCGTTCATCATCGACACGTCAGAGCCGATCAGCACGATCATGACCGGCTGGGACTCAAGCGTCCGATCCCACTGCTTTTGGATGATCGCCTCGATCGCCGGTTCGCTACGGATCAAGAACGGCAGCTCGTCGATGACGAGCACGGTCGGCTGGTCGCTGGAGGCTCCGGTGGCGGCGAGTGTGAGGGCAGCCTCCCACGAACCCAGCGGTCCGGCGGCCGCTACACGCGCGCCGTCGGTGTCTGAGAGGGCGAGCTGCTCGGCGAAGCTGCGCAGCTCCTCATCCGGGCTCTTGTGCGAGGCGGTATAGAAGATCGACCGCGCTCCGCTGCGGTGGATGAACTGCTCAACCAGGCGAGACTTCCCAACCTGGCGCCGTCCTCGCATAGCGATCATGCGACCCGACCCGCTTGCGCGCACCGCGTCGAGATGTTGTTGAAGCGCGCCTATCTCCCGCGCCCGGCCGACGAAGCGTCTAGCGGTCATATGTAAAGTGTAGCGAGGTAAACAATAATGGATTACACTTTAGGAGGCCGCTTCCGCCTCCCGTGCGCGTTCGCGGACCCGGCCGACGCAGTACTCCTGAACGGAGACCTCAAGCTCCAGTGTCTGGGCCAGGGTCGGGCGCGCGGAGGCGTCGATCACGCGCTTTGCGCGGCCTACGGCCCAGTGAGAGTTGGCCAGCAGTTCGTCCGCAAGTGTTTGGGTGGCCTGCTCCAGATCCTCGGCGGCTACGACGCGGTTGAGCAGGCCGATCCGCTCGGCCTCGTGCGCGTCGATCATGCGTCCGGTCATGATCAGCTCCTTGGCGCGACCGACGCCCACGACGGCGGGCAGCCGCGAGGAGCCGCCGACATCGGGAATGATCCCGAACCTCACCTCGGGCAGACCGAGCTGGGAATCGCTGGAGGCGATGCGCAGATCGCAGCCGAGCGCGACCTCCAGCGCTCCGCCGACACAGGTGTGGTGGATCTGGCAGATCACCGGCTTTGGCATCTCTTCGCAAGCGTTCGCGCACTCAAGGAAAACGTTGCGGAACGGTCGCAGCACCGCTGGATCGCCGGCGAAGGCCATCAACTCGCCGAGGTCCACGCCGGCTGAGAAGACGCTCCCTTCGCCGCGCAGGACCACGCAGTGGACGGAATCCTCGGCCTCGGCTTCGCGCAGTGCGGCCGCCAGCGCGCGCAGCAGCTCCTGGTTCATCGCGTTGCGCTTCTCGGGCCGATTGAGGACCACGTGGCGGACGTGTCCGTGGTCTTCGGTGATGACGATGCTCATTGGTCGGGCTCCGATCGTTTGCGGACAGGTTCGCTGTTCGGCGGCGCGACACGCGGACGCCGCCCAGAACGCTACCTGTAGGCTGCGCCGCGATGGGCGATCTTCACGAGGCAGAGCGGCGCGCGCTGGCGGGAGGCCCTGAGCGTCACCGCCAGAAGGCGGCCGAGCAGGGCAAGCTGGCGGTGCGCGAGCGCGTGGCACTGTTGCTGGACGAGGGATCGTTCTCCGAGGAGGCCTTGCTTGCCAACTGGAACGAGGACGGCCTCGGCGCCGACGGCGTCGTCACGGGCGTGGGGACGATCGACGGCCGTCCGGTTGCGCTGATGGCCAACGATCCGACCGTAAAGGCGGGTTCGTGGGGACCGAAGACCGTCGAGAAGATCCTGCGCATCCAGGAGAGGGCGATCTCCCTTCAGATACCCATGGTCTATCTGGTGGACTCGGCGGGCGCGCGCATCACCGAGCAGGTGCAGATGTTCCCCGGCCGGCGCGGCGCGGGCCGGATCTTCTTTCACCAGGTGCGGATGTCCGGCGTCGTGCCGCAGGTGTGCGTGCTGTTCGGTCCAAGCGCGGCCGGCGGCGCCTACATCCCGGCGTTTTGCGACATCGTGATCATGCGTGAGGGCAACGCCTCGATGTATCTCGGTTCGCCTCGGATGGCCCAGATGGTGATCGGCGAGGACGTGAGTCTGGAGGAGATGGGCGGTGCCCGCATGCACACGGGCGTGTCAGGCTGCGCTCACCACTTGGTCAAGAGCGATGAGGAGGGCATCGACTTCGCGCGCAGCTACCTCTCCTACATGCCGACGAGCTGGGAGCATCGCTCGCCGGTCGCTCCCCCGGCGGCTCCTTCGGCGTCCGATCTGGCCGGGCTGATCCCGCAGGACGAGAACAAGCCGTTTGACATGGTTGCGCTGATCGAGGCGCTTGTCGATGAGGGATCGCTACTGCAGGTGCACGCGCGCTTTGCCAAGGAGCTGCTGGTCGGCTACGCGCGCTTGGATGGTTGCGCGATCGGGATCGTCGCCAATCAGCCCAAGCACAAGGGCGGCGTGCTGTTCTCCGACTCCGCGGATAAGGCGGCCCGTTTCATCTGGACCTGTAACGCCTTCAACATTCCGCTGCTGTTCCTGGCCGACGTGCCCGGTTTCATGATCGGCACCCAGGTCGAGCGACAGGGCATCATCCGCCATGGCGCCAAGATGATCAGCGCCGTCTCCGAAGCGACGGTCCCGAAGATCTCGGTGATCGTGCGCAAGGCCTACGGCGCCGGCCTGTACGCGATGGCCGGTCCGGCCTTCGACCCGGACTGCTGCATCGCGCTGCCGAGCGCGTCGATCGCGGTGATGGGTCCGCAGGCGGCGATCAACGCCGTGTACTACAACCAGCTTGCCGCGATCGAGGACGAGTCCGAGCGCGCAGAGAAGACCGAGCAGCTGCGCCGGGAGTACGCCGAGGACATCGACATCCTGCATCTGGCCTCCGAGCTCGTGATCGACGCGATCGTCGAGCCGCAGGCGCTGCGCGAGGACCTGATCCGCCGTTTCGCTCACGCCGAGGACAAGCAGCGGGCGTGGCCGGCCAAGCGCAACCCCGTCACCCCGGTCTGAGTCTTGGCCGCTCGACCGATCGGGTAACTTTCGCCGCATGGACGCAACCGAGCTGGCGTTCGCGGGCATCGCCCGGCAAGCCGAGCTGATCGCCGCGGGCGAGGTCTCCTCGCGTGAGCTGGTCGAGCTCTACCTGAGCCGGATCGAGCGCTACGACGGCCGCCTGAACGCCTTCCGCGTCGTGTTCGCCGAGCGGGCTCTGATGGAAGCCGACCAGGCGGACGCGCGTAGGGGAGCCGGCGGCGAGCGTCCGCTGTTGGGCGTGCCGATCGCCGTCAAGGACGACATCGACATCGCCGGCGAGGTGACGATGCTCGGCACCAACGCCCACGGCGACGTGCCGGCCGACGCCGACGCCGAGGTCGTGCGCCGGCTGCGCGAGGCGGGCGCGATCCCGATCGGCAAGACCAACGTGCCCGAGCTGTGCATCTGGCCGTTCACCGAGACGCCGACGTTCGGCGCGACCCGCAACCCGTGGGATTTGCAGCGTACGCCGGGCGGTTCAAGCGGCGGTAGCGCGTCGGCTGTCGCGGCGGGCCTGATCGGCGCGGCGGTCGGCTCCGACGGGGCGGGATCGATTCGCATCCCCTCCGCTTGGTGTGGCCTGTTCGGCCTGAAGCCCCAGCGCGGCCGCGTGTCGATGTCCCCGAAAGCCGAGGCGTGGTTCGGCATGTCGGTGAATGGGGTGCTCAGCCGCTCGGTGCGCGACACCGCGCTGTTCCACGACATCGCCTCGGGTTCCACGCCGGTCGACCGCGACCGTCCCAAGCCGCCGGCGCGAGCGTTCGGAGAGTCCGCGAGTAGCCCGCCCGCCCGGCTGCGGATCGCCTACTCGACCAAGATCCCGCCGCTGTTGATCGCAAAGTTGGAGGATGAGCAGCGGCGCGCGTTCGAGCAGACGCTGGAGCTGCTGCGCTCGCTCGGCCACGAGCTGGAAGAGCGCGATCCCGACTATGGCTACGACACGGGTCCGTCGGTGCTAATTCGCTACCTGCGCGGCGGCCACCAGGAAGCGCACGCGCTGCCGCAGTACGGTCGCCTCGCTCGTCGCACGCGTGGATTCGCGCAGATGGGCTCGCTGGTCCCCTCCTCGCTGCTGGAGTGGTCGCGCTCGGGCGAGGCGGCGCTGGCCGCGCGACTGAACCGCGTGCTCGAGACCCACGACGTGCTGATCACCCCGGCGACCGCACAGCCGCCGTCGCGGATCGGCCAGTTCGACGGCCACGGCGCTCTGCGGACGCTAAACGAGGTGATCGCGCTGGTCCCCTACAACGCCCCGTGGAATCTCACGGGTCAGCCGGCGGC
>JBOGXY010000183.1:0-34403 GCA_050696495.1 Solirubrobacteraceae bacterium | reverse complement strand
CGCTGAGAGCGCGCTCGCCGGCGCCGAGCGAGCGCCACGGCGGCCGGGCCGCCGCGCCCCCGCGAGCACGCTCGACGACGCATCGGGGCGCCTCCAGCCCTGCATCTCGACCCGTCAATGCCCGCGCGATGCCCGCCACGCCGGTCTCGCCACGCGAGTTCTCGCCCGAACGCGCTCGCGGCGAATCGTCCGTGGCGCCTTCTCACCAGGCCGCGCCAACGCCCACCTCCGCGCCGCCCGCAAGCTCAGGCGCGGCCGGCGAGTTCGGGATCGAATAGCCGGAGCCGGAGCGGAAGTGCGCTTCTACGCTCGTCGTGTTGCGCGCGAGGGTGTGATCTTCGCCCAGAGCCTACGGATGCGACTCGGATGCTCGATGCGGCGGCGGAGGGCTGCCTCTCGGTTGAAAATCCATGGCCTGGGAGCTCCACGGGTCTGCTCGATGCCGATCTCCCACGTTGGCAGGCCTTTGATCTTCTCTGGTGGCGTCGGAGAGTAGGTCATGGGCTCACCCTACCAAGAGGGCCAGCAGCCAGGCGGCCGTTTGGCAAACCATGAGCAGGGCGAGCACGCCAAACAGTCGCGACATCTGACGCACACGTACGGCATTCTCCTCCTGCAATTCCTGGTGGGCGTAGCCTGCGTCCGCAAGCCAGCCAGGCGTGCTCGACGGCGCTTCCGCGGTGGCTTGCGCTTGAAGCCGGGCATAGATGCCGCGGGCGTCCACCGCAGCGTCGATGGGCCGCATCCCGCTTGGCTAAGCGGAATCAAGTGCTTTGGCTACCTGCCTAGGTCAGATCTCGCGGCACCAAATCTGGCCGGAGATCGCTCGCGCCGGTGGCGCGAGGTGTCACGACCTCGGGAAGACTTGGGTCAGCCGCTTGATAGCCAGCGGGCTGCCCTTCGGGCGCAGCCGGCCGCGCGCGATCAGCCGCAGTGGATCGACGCGTTCGCCGATGAGGTCGACGAAGTCCTGGTAGGAGACCCGTAGACGCAGGTCGGGCTTGGCGGCCTCGCCCTGCTCGACTGAGCTCGAACCGTTGTCGACTCGCAGATACCAGGTCGGCACGTCCGGGTCGGTGAACTCCCACTGGAAGGTGGTCGGGCGACTCAGGCCGTGGTTGGGGTTGACCTGGCGGCGGATCGTGTCGAACAGCAGCGCCACAGTCTCGGGGTCGCGCTTGCTCGGACCTTCGCGCACGCCGATGATGCCCGCCTTCGCGAGCGCGCGTCCGCGCTGTGATACCTCGACGGGCGCAAGGCCGGGTGGCAGCAGGGCCGGGCCCGGAAGGCTCTCGGCGGACAGGCCGGCCGAGCGCAGCTTGGTCGTCATCGAGGTCAGCCCTTCCACGCCGACCTCGTCGTAGGTCGCGCCGAAGACGGTGATGTAGCTTTCGTCCCAGCCCGGCGGCATCAACACCTGGGCGGTGTAGCGCGTCACTTCGCGCAGCAGCCCGGCGACCGCCTTCGGCACGCCCACGGGATCTTCGCGCTTCAGATCGGCCAGCAGCTTCACGCCGAAGCCGATGTGGCGCTGCTCGTCGGCGGCGATGTTCTGCATGCCCTGCCTGAAGGCGGGCAGCACGTCGCGCTCTTCCAGGTAGCTACAGATGAAATGCTGTCCCGGTTGGGCCAGCGAGGCCTCGATCACGATGTGGTAGAGCGTCACCGCCGCGGCCAGCTTGGCCGGCGAGCGGTCCTTGCGCAGCTCGTCGGCCATCGTGTCGAGCCGATCGAAGATCTTGCGAAAGCCCGGGGTCAGCTGCGGCTTGATCGCCTGCAAGCCGCTGTGCATGGAGCCCTCGCCGATCCCGCACACCTCCTGCATGAAGCGCTTGAAGAAGACGGCGTGGCGGGCCTCATCGACCTGCTGTGTGCACAAGAAGTACTTCTGCTCCTCGCGCGGGGCCGCGTCTATGTAGGGCGAGAGGTTGTCGGCGACCGCGTCCTCGCCCCAGAAGAACAGCGCGTAGTTCCACAGCGCGGCGGTGCGCTCGAAGTCGCTGAAGCGCTCGCGCCACTGCTTGGCGTCCTCTGAGAAGTCGAGGTCCATCGCGCTCCAGTTGCCGCGCTCCCAGCGGTGATAGAGGTCCTCGTAGGAGATCGCGTCGGTCGGGAGGCTGGCGGCGCTTCCGTTCGAGGCTGGGCTGGATGTCGCTGTGCTCGCCATCTACTTGCTCCGTTCGTCGCTGTGTCTCTCGCGCCGAGCCGCTCGCCGACGCGTGGTTTGGCTGGGCAGCCAGTTTCGATGGAATCTAGCGGATGGCTCGTGGCGAGTCGAGCCGGCTGCGGCAACCACGGCCGCGGGAGGGTCGCGGATGTTTAGGCGAGTCCTAACTGCATGAATTATCCAGAACTGCGGCCTTCCCGTAAATGGTTCTCGGTCCGTGCCATGATGATTGCGCGCAATCTCGCTTGCGCTCCGGCTCATGTTCGCTAGCGTGTTCGTAAGACGACAGCTGAATTGATTGCGACAGGTTGGCCGCCATGCGGCGCGTGAGCGATCGATGCAAAGAACACGACCAGGCAAGGAGATTGAGCGACGGGATCGCTCAGGCCAATGACCACGCAAGGACGCGAAGGGCTTCGTCACTCGACTTCCCGACCAAACGACACTTCGCGGGGGTGATCACCCGCTCGAAGCCAACACGAAATGACCATGAGCATAAAGATGACCATGACTACCACAACCAATACGAATGCAGGTTTTCAGCTCGGCTACAAGGTTTGAGCACGACTGCCGATAGAGACCTAGAGGCCATGCATTCATGAATCGAACGCGAGTTACCCAACAGACGACTACGCCCAGTGTTCCAGTGGCGGGCCGCTCCGGTGTGCGCGCCGCGCCGCGCCCGCGGCAATCGCCCGTCAGCACGTTCACGGGCGTCATGCAGCGACTGCTCGAGGGACCCGGCTGGACCGTGATCCGCCCCGCGGTCGACTTCTTCATGCTCTGCCTGGCGGTGGCGCTCGCGCTGAACGGCGTGAGCGTGACAGCGGAGCTCGCTCCGCTGTTGTTGATGCCGCCGCTGGTGATGGCTCTGCTGTTCTTGCGCGGGCTGTATCGCACGCGCATGCGCCCGCTGATCCTTGACGGCGTCGTTCCGGTGCTGAGCGCCGTGTCGGTCGCCGCGATGGCGGTTGCGATGTTCGGCTTCTTCCTCAACGGCCAGATTCCCAGCCAGTCTGTGTGGGTTCGGGCATGGCTGTTCGCGCTCATCGGTGTCGGGCTGGGGCGGATAGCGCTCACCGGCGCGCAGCGTTGGGCGCGCTCGCAACGGCTGATCGGAAAGCCGGTCCTGATCGTGGGAGCCGGGATCGTCGGTTCGCAGGTCGCTCGTCGGCTTGAGGACCACCCGGAGTACGGCCTTGTGCCGGTTGGCTTCATCGACGACGACCCCCGCTCGACCGCTGAGGTTGGCGGTCGCGACGTGCCGGTGCTCGGGACCGTCGAGCAGATAGACCAGATCGTCGAGCGCAACCAAGTCGAGCGCCTGATCGTCGCATTCTCTTCGGTCGCCGACGCGCGCATCAGTCGCCTGATCCAGCACTCTCAGGAGTTGGGCGTCGAGGTGGCGGTTGTACCGCGCATGTTCGACACGATGAACAACCGCGCCGGCTACGAGACGGTCGGCGGTTTGCCGCTGCTGAGCTTCTCGGTCGTCGATCCCAAGGGTTGGCAGTTCGCGATCAAGTACGCGCTGGACCGGATCGCCGCCGCGGTGCTGCTGGTGCTGCTGGCGCCGTTGCTGGCCGTTGTCGCAGCGGCAGTGCGCCTTGGCTCTCCGGGCCCGATCCTCTTCCGCCAGCGGCGCGTCGGGCGCGACGGCACGGTGTTCGACCTCTACAAGTTTCGCTCGATGCGCCAGCCCCCCGCACGGGAGCGCGCGGTCATCGGCGCCCGCGCCGGCGCAGTGGCCGGTTCCGCGCCGCTCGAGCCGGAGCCCTTCACAACGCTCGCGCGCGACATCGCCCCCGGCGGCGTTGAGGGTGCTGATCGCCGCACGGCGGTTGGCCGCTTGCTTCGTCGCTCCTCGCTCGATGAGTTGCCTCAACTCTTCAATGTGCTCAAAGGCGACATGAGCATTGTTGGTCCGCGCCCCGAGCGTCCGGAGTTCGTCGAACTGTTTGACCAGGACGTCACCCGCTACGGCGATCGGCACCGAGTCAAGTCGGGCATCACGGGCTGGGCGCAGGTGCACGGGCTCCGCGGGCAGACGTCGCTCGCCGAGCGTATCGAGCTCGACAACTACTACATCGCTCACTGGTCGCTGGGGCTGGACTTCAAGATTCTGCTGCTCACGTTTGCGGCTCTGTTTCGCCACGCGGAATAGCTACTAACGTAGGCTCCCAGAGATGTCGCCGACCTGGATCTGGCTGCAAGCAACGATCGTCGTCTTTGTTGTGATCGGGATGATCATCGCGATCGCCCGACTTGTCTGACCGGTGTCGTTCAGCCCCGTCGATGGGCTCTGCGCCACCACCGGCGGGTGGCGGAGTTCGTCGAAGGGCGTGGTGGGATGTCCGCGCCGGCGAGGATTGCCTGCGGTACATGTTCGGTGAGCCACTGGCTCAGCGGCTCGAGGCCGGCTTGCCCCAGCTCAGCGGCTATTCCGGGCGCACGGTGATGCGGCCCGTGAGCATCGGAGGCGACGTTGTGCACAAGCTGCTCGTCCACCAGTTGGTTTGCGAAACTGCGCACGGTCTTGCCGAACCGTCCGACTAGTGAGCCGGCGGTTATCGATGTGAGCGCGCCGTCGCGCACGAGTGCTCGCAGCAGGGCCGGTTCGCGATGAAATGACGGGCAGCGCTCGGGATGCGCAAGAACGACTCTGTGACCTTCCTCCTGCAGCTGGGCCACGGTGCGATCGATGCCGACAACCACCTCGGCGAATGGCGGCTCGAGCAGGAGCCATGGTCCGTCTCCGAGCCTCAGCGCGGCGAGTTCGACCGGGTCGAGTTCTGGAACGTGAGTCAGCGCGATCTCGGCTCCCTTGCGCAGATCAACCGGTATCGCCTCTTCCAGGAGTCGCGCGTCGAGTTCCGCCACCAGTCGAGTGATCGTTGTCGCGCGATTGGGATAGCGCGCGCTCGCGTGCGGCGTGGCGACGATCGTCTCGATTCCGCCGGCCGCCGCGGCGCGCGCGAGCGCGAGTGACTCATCGATCGTCACCGGCCCGTCGTCGATGCCCGGAAGCACATGGCAGTGGAGGTCGATCACCTAGACCCAAACCATAAGCGGTGTCCCGGAAGCCCCGCCCGATCGCCTTGGGAGCTTGTGGTTATGATCGCCATGAGACAGCGCTCAAAGAGACGGGGGCTCAAGGAATGTTCAAATCGATCGTGGTCGGAACAGACGGCTCTGACACAGCCGGCGAGGCAGTGCGCCAGGCGGTGGATCTCGCCAAGGCCGTTGGCGCCACCGTGGAGTTGGTCAGTGCCTACGAGCCGGTGCCGGCTCAACGCTTGCGCGAAGAGAGACTGCAGGCTCCAGCCGACCTTCAGTGGGCGGTGGGTCCGCGCGAGGATGTTGACGCGACGCTCGAATCAGCCGCCGGGTTGGCCCGCAAGGACGGCGTCGAGGTCAATGTCTACCCGCGACAGGGTGACCCCGCGGATGCCATCCTCGATGTCGCCGAAGAGCGCAATGCCGATCTGATTGTGGTCGGCAACCGGGGGATGACCGGTGCTAAGCGCTTCCTGCTCGGTTCGGTCCCGAACAAGGTTTCTCATCACGCTCCGTGCTCGGTGCTGATCATCAGGACCACCTGAGCGCGGCGCGCAGTCGCGTAATGGCCTGCTCAGGTCGGGTGTCGGCGTCGATCCCCTCGATCGAAGGAGTCAGCGCACCCGGCAGTAGCGCCGCAAGCAGCCTTGATCGAGTGTCGAACGGCACGACCGCATGGGCGGTTCTGATCTGCATCTCGATGTCGAGAGCTCGCAAAGCGCGTAGCGGCGTCAAGCGGCGCAGGCGCCGACCTGGGATCGCATCCTGCGGCGCCACTGCGCTCTCGTCGCAGACGAGCGCAACGTCTACCCCGCTTTCCGCCAACGCGCTCAGCCAGTCCAGTGCGCGTGCGGTGGCGGTGGCGCCGTGCGCGAGCGCAACCACCTTCGGGGGACCGGCGGGGCGCCGCCCAAAGTGACTTTCAGGCCGCCCGGCAGCTCGGACATCTCCGTGCCCGATCGACTCGCGTGATAGCCGTCGGATGAGCACGAGACACCAAACCAGTGCGTCTGAGCTTGCATCGAGCGCCACCTTGACGAGGCCTCGCCAGCCGTCGCGCCAGCCTCCGTCCAGGGTCAGCCTGTAAAGCAGCTTCATCGCCGGGCGAAGCACGATCCCGACCAGATATGCCATCGGATCACCGGGCGGGAAGATGTGCGCGCTCTCGAGGCGTGCGTAGCGCCAAGCATCGGCGAGCGCTTCGCCGAGCGAGTCGGCGAGCTCATGCTCCAGATCTCCACTTAGAACAGCCGGGCGCTCACGCGGCTCTACGCCCTCATGTACCTGTCGCGACTCGTCGTGCTCGTACGCGCCTCGGCGCCAAAGTCGCGTTCGGTATGCCGGGTACTTGCCCGACGGGCCTAGTTGCGCGCCCAAGAAGCGATGGCGCAGTGGGAACACGGCGACGCTTGCTTTGGTGGATGCATCGGTGAGCAGGACTTCGATGTGGTGGCGCAGATCTGGCGAGACCCGCTCGTCCGCGTCGACCTCCAATACCCAGTCGCCGGTGGCCGCATGCAAGGCCACGTTTCGCTGGGCCGCGAACCCCGGCCACGGATTTTCGATTACGTTGGCTTCCGCGTCTCTAGCAAGCGCGACGGTCCGGTCTCTGGAGCCGCCGTCGACCACGACGATCTCATCGCAGAAGCTTAGGCTCTCAAGCGCTGCAGGCAGGTGCCGTTCCTCGTCCTGGACGATCAGACACGCGGTGAGTGTCGCTCGTCGCACCTATGGATCTTTCGGCCACACCCGAAGCTACCGGCGAAGCAGCGTGCGTAGAGCTCGCTGCCATCCGGCGGGAAGACGGCGCGCTGCATGGCGCGCCCGCAGGCGCAGGTGCTTGGGAGCCAGTCGCAGCCGGATCAGTGGATAGCGCCACGTGCGCGGGAACACGGTGCGCCACTGAAGCGTTGTCATTTCGTCGGCAAGCCGTCGCTTGTATGGATGTGCGCCGCCGCCGAGGTCCGCCGTCTGTGTTCCCTGCTCGGCGAGGTGCTCAAGTGCGAACAGCATCGTTTGGATGCCAGGCCCGTGTTGTGCCCATTCTGGATCGAAGCCCCCTCCCCAGAAGGCTGCAGCGGAGCCGGCGCAGACGACCAGCTCGGCAGACACCGGACCCTGTGGGCTCTCCAGCATCGCGATCAGCAGCCGGCCGTCGGGCATCGATGAAGCGGCGCCTCTTAGCACCTCGCCGGCCTCGTGCTCGACGTTTGAGCCCCCGCGCTCAGCCCAGCGCGCGTAGTGGAGCCCGAGAAGCGAGTCGATCGCGTGCTCGTCGCACGCCACCCGTCCGCTCACCTTCTCCTCCCGTAGGCGCCGGCCCAATCGCCCCGCCTCCTTGCGAAAGCGCCGCTCGCGACGTGAGAACCATTGCTGGTAGTCGCCTCCGAGGTCGATCACAGGCGCTTGCAACTCGCCATCCGTGCGCTGCTTTGGGGCAAGGCGGTCTGGCCAGTTTCGCACGATCAACTCGGGCCATGGATCGTCAGCGTCGACGCCCTCGAAGACAATGCTGGCCGGCCGCATGGTGGCAAGGGAGCCTGCGATCTCCGGTGCGACCCGATCACGAGAGGTGAACTCGGAGAGGATGCCGATCCGGTGCGAGAAGCCGGCGCCGAGCAGGCGCATCTCGATCAGTCCGAACGTGGGGTTCGCGAAGAATGGGCCGACACCTATTACGCGCGGACCCTCGCGGACAACGATCAGACGCAGTTCGGTGCCCCGACGACGAGAGGCGCGCCACCAGCTGAGCATCCACCCGGGGGTGCAAAATGGAAGTTCGGCCTCGACGGCCAGCGCATCCCATCCAGCTAGATCTGTCGACGTTACGGCGTCGGAGTCGGCGATCACTTCGGTGTGCAACTCGGTCTCAAGCGCATTCGACAAGGAGCCTGTTGGGTCAGACGTCGCAACAGCGGTGCGGGGTTGTTTGGGCGGGGTCACTTTCGATTACGGCTGTGGCTGATCGGAGACCGGCAGGGCCGCAGATAGTATGCCCCCGCGTGTCCTCGGAGCGGATCGTTTCGATACAGACGACAAGTGAGCGCGGTGGTGCGGAGTACGCCAACGTGGATCTGCTCGATGCCCTGGCCGGTCGCGGCCACGAGGTCTGTTTGATCACGAATGTCCCCGACGTCACAACCGGTACGCGCGTTCGCGCTCATCCGATCGACCTTGGTCCAAAGCTGGCAAGGCGCAGTCTTTGGCGCGTGATCGTCAGCACCCCGGTGATCCTGTTGCGATTGGTCCTCGCCTTGCGAGCTGAGCGTCCGGTCGGTGTCACGCTGCTTCATTTCAAGAAGGAGCAGCTTCTGTGCTCGATGCTCCCACGAGCGCTGACCGGTCGGATCGTCTGGATGGAGTGGGGTCCGGTCCCGCCGCCGATGCGAAAAGGCCCGGCTCGACTGCTGTATGCATTGGCGGCTAAGCGCGCCGGCGCGATCCTAGCCGTCTCGGAAGGTACCAAGCGTACCGTTGTTGCCACCGGCGTACCCGAAACCAAGGTGTCGATTGTGCCAAACCTCGTGGACGTCGCCGATGTCAGCTTCGATGCCGAAGCCCGCTCCCGCCTGCGCGCGGCCTGGGGCGCCGGCGAGGAGACGCTTGTCGCCGGCTGCATCTCTCGTTTTCAGCGGCGCAAGCGCAACGACGTCGTGATCGACGCGATGGCGGATGTCGACGGTGGGGTGTTGTTGGTGATGGCGGGCGAGGGCGAGGAGGAGTCCGCACTGCGCACCCGCGCGGCGCCCTACGGCGGGCGCGTACGCTTTGAGCCGAACGTTCGCGGACATGTCGAGGAGTTTCTCTCCGCCTGCGATGTGCTTGTGTTCGCGCCAAGCCCAACCGAGGGAGCGCCGCGCGTGATCGTGATGGCTCAGCTAGTGGGTGTGCCTGTGATCGCTACCCATCCTGAGGGCGCCGAGGGTCTGATCCAGGAAGGGGGCGGGGTGATTCTCACGCCTTCACACGAGCCCAGCGCCCTGGCGGCGGCCCTGGTGCAGTACCGGGATGATCCCGCGCGTCGAGCTCGCGAGGGCCGAATCGCGCGTGAGTGGACATTGCTCAGTCACGCGCCAGAGCGCACGCTCGACACTGTCGAGCGCTCGCTTGCGTCAGGATGAACCGCGTTTGAGGGCGCGGGCTATGCGTCGATCGGCAAAGCCGCGAGCCAGCGCCAACAGCGGGCCAGGATCGCGCGGGTCAAGCATGCCGAGCTCGCGCGCACCGAAGTAGGGACGGGCCAGCTGCCACAATTCGGCTGGACGGCGTCGAGGCGGCGCCTGGGCAAGAGTCGGTCGGATCGTGTGCCAGTCGAGGTCCGGCTGCACGAAGCGCACACCGGGGCGCAGCACGGGAGCAGGCTCAAGTGTCGCTCCCGAGAGTGCACGCACCAGCCGCCGCGAGGCCTGCACGCCGCATGCGTCGCCAAGGCCCCACTGTCCGGGTAGGCGAACGTTGACCTCCAAAAACCAGCGCTCGTCAGTGTCGGCATGGCGCTTAGCCTCAACGCCGGCGACTCCCACAAAGCTCGCCTCGTCGAGCACGCGCTTCGCGAGCTCGGTCGTTTGCGGAAGCGCGCTCGACTCGCCGACCGCCGTCTCGCCGAAGCCGCGCGGATACTGGCGCAGCTTGCGTACCCCGAACTGGACCGGATAGCTGCCGTCGGCCAGCCGCACGAGGATGGCCTCCTCGACGTCCTCATCGCCCCCCGGTATGTACTGGGTGAGCAGCATGCGAAAGCCGTCGGCGAGCGGTCCGCCCAGGAGCTCGCGGGCCTCGGCCGCATCGGCTGCATAGAACGAGCGCTTCTCGCCGTAGCGATCGCGCCACTCGTGCGAGAGCACCGGCTTGACCACGCACGGCCACGGCGCCTGCTCAAGTAGCGCCTCCAGGTCGTCCGGGCTGCTCAGCTCGGCCGTCCAGGGGACTCGTACACCGGCATCGCGGGCGATCCGGTCGGCCGTCTGCTTGTCCATCAATGTCAGGTGGGCGCTGCGCGAGTGCTCGAAGTGCATCAGATTGGCCGGGAGGTGCTCGGATTCGCGTACCAGCCAGGCGCTGCCACGGTCGGTGGCGGTCAGCACCACACCTTGCTCGCATTCCCGGCCGAGCCGTTGCAGGACATCGAGCCAGCTGCCGCCGGACGGTTTGTAGGCGGAAATCACGCCGTGAACGCCACGGCTGCGCGAGACGATCGGCTTGCCCTCCAGCACCGTCACGCGCGCGCCGGTCCGTACCATCCGCCGCGCCAGCGCCAGGCCCGCGTTGAAGGGGTCGAGCACGATCACGTGGGGCCAGTTCCCATGGGCGGTGCGCACTGCGGCTATGCTAGCTGCGCGCCTACCTGGACGATCGGGTGGGAGGCCGGTGGCGCTCCCCGCGTATGCGCGTTCTGACGATCAGCAATCTCTATCCGCCGGTCGCGGTAGGCGGCTATGAGGTTCGCTGCGCCCACACGATGCGCTGGCTTGCCCGCCGCCACGAGATCGTCGTGCTCACCTCGCGCAAGGGGCGCAGCACGGCGGAACCAGAAGTAAACGTGTACCGGGAGCTGCCGTTCGTGCGGGAGTCGCGTCTCGGCGTGTTGATCGCTCCACTGTCGTCCTGGCGCGCTTCGCGAATCGTCAAGCGCGCCCTACGCCTCCACCGCCCCGATCTTGTGTTCGTCTGGAACGCTTCGCACATCCCCCGCGCCTGCGTACGCGTGGCCCAAGCTTCCGGAGTGCCGGTGGCCTTCAGCCTGGCCGATTCCTGGCTCGGGGCGTTCGTGCAGGGGGATCTGTTCCTGCGCTATGTGGTGGGGGACGTAGCCGGTCGCCGTGACGTGTGGTCGTTGCTCGTCCGGCTGTTCAACCGACTGCCGGGCCTGCGCGTCGATCTCGACACCTCCTACCCGGCATCGCTCGTGTGGAACAGCCACGCGCTGCGCGAGCTCACCGAGCTGCCCTCGCTCGTGCTGCCCGCCTTGGAGCGGGTGATCCATCCGGCCTCAGAGAACGAGGATGTCTTCACCGGCTTCGAGCGCTCACCTTCGCCGACGCCGACGATCGCATTCGTCGGCAGGCTCGAGTCGGAGAAGGCCCCGGATGTCGTCGTACGGGCGCTTGCGCAGCTGCGCGACAGCCACGGCGTCGACGCGCGCTTGGTCGTCATCGGGGACGGCGAGCCCGGGGTGCGTCAAGAACTCGAAGAGCTGATCGAGTCGCTCGGGCTCGGCGATCACGTCGAGTTGCGAGGCAGGCTGACCCCCGAAGGTGTGGCGGCCGCACTGTCGCGGGCGCATGCGATCGTGGTGCCCTCCCGCTGGCAGGAGCCCTTCGGGCTGGTCTGCCTGGAGGCCGCGTTGGCCCGTGTGCCGGTGATCGCCGCTCGTAGTGGCGGCATGCCCGAGATGCTCGAGGAGGGTCGAGAGGCGCTCTTCTTCGAGATCGACGACGCCGCGGCATGCGCCTCAGCCGTGGCCTCGACGCTGTCAGACCCTGCCGCAGCGGGTGTGCGCGCTGAGCGCGCACACGAACGCGTGCGCGAGTACTCGCTGGCCCGCTATCGAGCGGCCTATGACGCTTTCGTCGACGACGCGCTGGCTGCCGGCCGCTCGGTGGGCGAGGGAAGGCTCACGCCGGTCGGCGACGGCTGAGCACGTCGCGCAGCTCGCTCAAGTCGAGCGCTCGCAGGATCAACAGCAGCGAGGGGTAGACGACGACCATCGTCGCGATTAGCCAGCCGATCTGGACGCCCTCGCCGCGCATGGCGGCTACGAGCAGGCCGCTGAGAGCGGCAGCGAGCGTCGTGCGCAGCAATCGCGAGGGCGCCAACCGCATGTCGATCCTGCGCAAGACGGCATGAAGCGCCGGGAACACGACGACGATGTTGGTCACGAGCGTCAGCCAGGCGGCTGCAACGTACCCGTAGATCGGGATCAACGGGATGTTGAACGCGACATTGACGATCAGGCCGAGGATCGCGAAGCGGATGTAACGTCGCTGCAGGTCGGTGGCGATCACCATGTTTCCCGAGACGTAGCCAAAGCAGATGACCACATAGGCCGCCATCAGAATCGGCAGGCCCTTGGCGGCACCGGCGAAGCTAGGGCCGAACAGAAGCTCGACCAGCGGTTCGGAGGCGGCGATGGCGAAGGCGAGGGTTGGGAGCGACAGCATCGCCAGGTAGTCGATCGCGATCTGCACGAGTTGCTTCACTCGTGCTGGATTGCTCGGATGAGCGGCGGAGATGATCGGGAACAGCGTCACCATCACGGCGGTGGGAATGAAGCCGGCGGTGTCGAGAATCCGGTATATGGCGCCGTATAGCCCCGCTTCATCGCGGTGGGGGGCAAGCTCGAACACCAGCACTTGGTCGATGCGGGCGTACATCACCGTCAACAGCGTGCCGGCGCCGACGGCCCAGCCGACGCGCATAATCGGGCGCCACATCGTGTGCCCGCCGCGAATCCGCACCCGGGCCGTGCGCATCGCAAACCATGCTTGGCTCCCTTGGATGATCACGGCGACCACGAGGAAGCCGACCGCATAAGCGACCATCCCGCCTTTGTTGGCAGCGATTACGAGCACTGCTGCTGCCCATAGGATGCTGTTGACCGATACGAACGCCGTGTTGATGTCGTTGCGAATTCGCATCCGAAAGATCGTGGCGAAGGTCGACAACACTCCCGAGAAGTAGGCGAGCGCGAGGATCAGGGACGCGATCCTCATTTCTTCGGTGGTCGAGATCAGCTGCATGACGGCCACGTAGACGATCACCACAGGCACCGTCAGCGCCGCTGACAAGGTCACGTAGCCGCCCACCCAGTCGGCCTCGCGCTCGGGTTCGGCGGCCGCGTAGCGAACGGCGACGCCACTGAGGCCCAGGCTGGCGAAATAGCCGAGCAGGGTGCTGACTGAGAAGATCGTCGCCCATTCGCCATAGCGCGTCGTTCCCAGGCCCCGGATGATCGCGAGCGTGACGTAGACGCCGAGACTCAGGTTCAGCACCTGCCCCACGATCTGCACGAGTACGTCGATCGTCGCCCGGCGGGCGGAGACCTGCGCGGCATGAGACTGCACGCGAGTCCTCTCCGAACTCTCCTCTGCAGCGGACGCAGGTTGGCCGGTGGGCTCTATGTCGGTGGTACGGTCGGGCGCGCTCATCGCCGCCGAAGTTCGGCGTGGTGGACGGGCGGGTGCATTCACCGGCAGCCTAGATGATGACCGGGCGCCTGCCGGCGACTCTTGATCCCCGGTCGCTGACTGGACGCTTGTGGATGCTCCGAAAAGTCGTCCAACTTTCAGAAATGGCTCGTTATGGGCACATTTAGGTGTTAGCATCGGCCGGCCTCATGAGCCGACTCTCATCATTTCTGCTTGCCGCCGCGGCGGCAGTCCTGTTGTGGGCCGCCGCGGCCCAGGCCGCCGTCCTATACCCGAACCTAAAGACGCTGCCGCCGCGCAACCTGCGTTTCGATCGCACCGACATCACCGCCGAATCGCTCGGGGTGCTGCACAACGTGCTGCGCTTCTCCAACACCGTGTACAACGCCGGTGAAGGCCCAGTCGAGATCAGGGCGAAGATCAACCTGAGCCTGAATCCCCCGTCAGGGCAGGCCTACCAGCGTCTCTACGAAACGGGCGGTGGATACAAGGAAGTCGAACTGCCCGGCTCGACGCTTTACTACCATGCGGTTCACAAGCACTATCACTTCGACCACTGGGGCGCCTACCAACTGTGGACCAAGGCCGGCTGGGAAGCGTGGCTGGCCAGCGGGCGGACCACAGGCGAACCCTTTCTCATAGGGCAGAAGACGACCGCCTGCGTCGAGGACGAGGAGTTCGTGGAATCGGTGCCGGCGGCGGTCTGGCCGGCTGCCTATCCCCCCGCCAACTGTTTGCCCAACCCCGAAAACGTCATCTCCGAGGGGCTCTCGCCGGGCTGGGGGGATACCTACGACTACTACCGATTCGAACAATGGATCGACCTCGGCGAAAACGGCACCCTGCCGGACGGCACCTACGTGTTGCGATCGGTCGTGGATCCCAACAACATTCTCTACGAGAGTCCGGAAAAGGGCGAATCCTCGCGCGAGAGCCAGCAGGCAAACGAAGGGAACACCACTTTCAAGGTCCTCGCGGGCAAAATTCAGCCAACTGAAGCGGCGACCGGCACGGTCGCGATCAACCACGTCGACAAGGCTACGAGTTCGGCGCAGGTGAACCTCGAAATTCTCGGGCGCGACACGACCGACGAAGTGAACCAGTTCCGGGTCTCAAACGGCGGAAACACTTGGCAGACCTTCGAAAACACCTCATATGATTCAATCACAGACTCGATTCCGTGGGATATCACCAATCCGGCCTACGGGGGCACGAGCGCCAGCGGCAGTCACACCGTCTACGTCGAGTTCCACGACTCGCTCGGCTGGGGCCCAGCGGCCACCGACACGATCAACTACGAACCGCCGGCCGCGCCCAACTCTGCTTACGGTAAGGCTGTGAGCGCGGACGGTCCTGTCGGCTGGTGGCGCCTGGGCGAGTCCGTGGGGACGACCGCCGCCGACCAGACCGGTGCGGACGCAGGCACCTACGTGGGTTCGGTGAAACTTGGTCAACCCTCGCTGATCAGCACCGACTCGGTCAACACGTCCGCCGCCTTCGACGGGAAATCGGCTGCGGTTCAGATCCCTGGGGCAAGCCAGCTGAATCTCGGCTCAGCGGTGACGCTCGAGGCTTGGATCAAGCCGACGTCGCTGCCCGCTAGTGGCGCGTTCAGCTCGATCCTGACTAAGGCCGAGTCATACTCGATGCAGTTCAACGGACCCAAGCTCGAGTTCACGATCATCCAGAGCGGCACACGCCATCGTCTGCAGGCGGCCTCTGGCGCGATCGTGGCCGGCAGTTCTTACTACGTCGTCGGTACCTACGACGGATCCACCCAGCGCCTCTTCATAAACGGTGTGCAGGTCGCCTCCGCCTCGCTGACACGCGCCGCAAGCGCGACATCCTCTCCTCTATACGTCGGCTCATGGGACGGGGCGGGCGAATTCTTCGCCGGGACGATTGACGAGCCCGCCGTCTACGGCAAGGTGCTGAGCGCGGCGCAGGTAAAGAACCATTACGAAGCGGCGACGAAAGTTGTGCTCGCCGCGCCGAGTGGCCTGACCGCCACAGCAAAGAACAGCTCGCGCATCGACCTGGCCTGGACGGACAACTCCTCAGGTGATACCAGTGAGACGATCGAACGCAGCAGGGAATCCTCCTTCGCGACGGTTACGCCGATCTCCGTCGCGGCCGGGACGAGCATCTACTCCGATACCGGACTGGCGGCCGGCACGACCTACTGGTACCGCGTCAAGTCGGTTTCCGGCTCAAGCACGTCGGTCCCGTCGAACGCCGCCCAGGCGACCACCGAAGGCTCCAACTCTTACCCTGCGACCGTCCTCTCCGATCATCCGGTCTCCTACTGGCGACTGGATGAGACCAGCGGTACGATCGCTGGCGATCAGACCGTCGCCAATCCAGGCACCTATGTTGGATTGCCGACGCTTGGAGTTGCCAGTCTGGTGCCCGCAGAACCCGCTGACGGAGCGGTCGGATTCAACGGTGCCACGAGCTGCGTTCGCGTCGGCCAGGCCGGCACGCTCAACCTCACAGGCGCGCTTTCGCTGGAGGCCTGGATCAAGCCGGCGTCGCTGCCGGCGAGCGGATCGTTCGCGTCGATCCTGACCAAGCCGGAATCGTATTCGCTGCAGCTCGACGGGCCGCAGCTCGAGTTCACCCTGATCCAGTCTGGTCTGCGCATGCGCCTGCAGGCGCCGGTCGGGACAATTCTCGCGGGAGGCTCCTATCACGTGGTGGGAACGTTCGACGGGACCACGCAGCGTCTGTACGTAAACGGAGTGCAGGTCGCCTCGGCGTCGCTCAGCGGCTCGGTGGACACGAGCATGGACGGGCTCTACCTGGCCTCCTGGGACGGGACCAAGGAATTCTTCGCCGGCACGATCGACGAGGCCGCGATCTACTCCAAGGCGCTCACCGCCGCACAGGTGAGCGCGCACTACGCGGCCGCCAAGCCGCCGATGGCGCCGCCGACAGGCCTGAACGCCACCGCCGCCAGCTCCTCGCAGATCAATCTGAAATGGACCAACAACGCCGGCGCGGGGATCGGCGAGGCGCTGCAGCGCAGCATCAGCTCGAGCTTTACCTCTCCGACGGAAATCCAGCTGCCGGCTACCGCTAGCTCCTACTCGGACTCCGGCCTCGCAGCCGGCACCACCTACTGGTACCGGGTCAAGGCGGTGGGCAGCACCGAATCCTCCGCCTGGTCGGCAAGCGCGTCGGCTACGACCTCCGGCACGGTCTCCTCCTACGCGAGCGTGGTAGCGGCGGACGCACCCGTCTCCTGGTGGCGACTGGACGAGTCTTCGGGCACGATCGCCACCGACCAGCGCGGGCTGAACACCGGCACCTACACGACCGGGACGAAACTGGGCGTCGCGGGCCTGCTGGCCACCACGACCGACACGGCCGTCGGATTCGACGGCTCTAAAGCCACTGTCAAGGTGGCTCAGTCGAACTCGTTGAACCTGGCCTCGCCGATGACGCTGGAGGCTTGGATCAAGCCCACCGCGATCCCTGCTGAAGGGTCGTTCATCTCGATCATCACCAAGCCCGAGTCCTACTCGCTGCAGTTCAACGGACCCAAGCTTGAGTTCACGATCATCCAGAGCGGTACGCGACGGCGGCTTCAGGCACCGGCCGGCGCGATCGTCGCCGGTAAGATCTACTACGTGGCGGCAACGTTTGACGGCACTACCAGGCGTCTCTATATCAATGGCGCACAGGTCGTCTCGGGCACGCTCTCCGGCGGCGCAAGCGTGACCGGCAACGGGTTGTACGTCGGCTCATGGGACGGGGCCTCGGAATTCTTCAACGGCACGATCGACGAGCCGGCGATCTACTCGAAGGCGCTCAGCGCGGAAGCGATCGCCAACCACTACAAGGCTGGCACCACGGGGTAGCACTGTCCGTGTCCCGGCCGGGTGCCGGCGCGGACACGGTGGCGATGGACGATACGACTGGTTAGGGTCATCCCGACCGGCTAAAGTCCTCGCACTGACGGCAAGACCCACAACCCAGGATTCACCCGTCGAGCCGACTCCCAGGAACGCCGGCGGCCTGCTCATCGTCAACGCTGACGACTGGGGCGGCTTCCGCGCGGGAACGGACGCGATCGAGGCGTGCTTTGCCATGGGCGCGATCAGCTCCTCGACCGCGATGGTGCACATGAGCGACTCGCGCCGCGCAGCTGACCTGGCTCGGGAGCGCGACCGGCCGATTGGGCTTCATCTGAATCTCACGCAGCCGTTCGACGCGAGTGATGTGCCTGCCGCCGTGCGCGAGCGCCAGATACGGCTTTGCGAGCATTTCGCTCCACTTGCCAGGCGGCGCTGGCTGGCAAGTCCTCGCCCGGTCGTGCACCGCCTCGTAGCCGACGGGATACGCGATCAGCTCGAGCAGTTCCGAGTCCTGTACGGCGGCGAGCCCACGCACGTGGACTCGCATCATCACGTGCACGTCTGCCCCGACGTCTTCCTCTCCGACGCCTTGGCCAGCGGGACGCGAGTGCGCCAGACAGCATCCCCACTTCCAGGCGGTCGTCGGCCGGCGCAGCTGCCGCGTCTGTGCAAGCACGCGCTGCTGGCCCGCCGATTTCTCACAACGGACCGCTTCTGGAGCCCGAGCGAGTTGTGCGACGGTCGTGGGATTCCGATCGCCGATGCGGTCGGCTGGGCATGCGGCCAGAGCGTGGAGGTTATGGTCCATCCGTCATTCGAGGAGGAGATGCCGGTGCTGAGCTCGGCGGCGTGGCTGAAAGCGATCGCGACCGCCCCGCTTGGCTCGTACGCACAGCTCATGGCCTGAACGGCGCTAGGGTGACAGGCGACGGCCTACGACTGCAGTCGCCGAGCGGTCCACTACCATGAACTGGATGAGTTGGTCGAGTCGACTGCCCCTGTCCGGTGGCGGCGTGCGCTCAAGTGTGCTCGCCACTGCGACGATGGGTCTACTGTGACCGACGAGCAGGATCACGAGGCCTCGTCCTCGACCGTCTCCCCGTTCGAGCTGCTGACCGTACTGTGGCGCCGGCGCATGATCGTTTTTGGTGTGTTCGCCGTCAGCGTTGTCGTCGCACTCGGACTGTCGCTGCGATCGCCCAAGCAGTACAGCTCCACCGCACAGCTGCTGTTCCGCGAACCGGGCTTTGCCCAGGCGCTGTTTGGAAACGGGTTGTTCCAGAACAACGGGCCTGAAGAACCTCAGCGGACAACACAGACGAACATCGACGTGGTTACCTCGCTCAGCGTTGCGGCTAAGGTGCGAAGCCAGCTGCATTCGAGCGAATCGATGGAAGGGTTCGTCAAATCTATCTCGGTCACCCCGAGCTCCAACGCCAACATCGCCGAAATAAAGGCGACGAGGTCGTCCGCGAGCGAAGCGGCTGCTGTCGCCAACGCTTTCGCCAACGGCTACGTCTCCTACCGGCGCGAAACCGACCGTGCACTCGTCTCTCAGGCCGAAGAACTGGTCGGCCAGTCGCTCGTCCACGCCACGGCCGCTGAACGACCGAAGCTCGAAGAAAGCTTGCGCCAGCTGCGCGTGCTGCGCTCGTTGCAGACAGGAAACGGCGAGGTGATCGCCTACGCGCGCCCCAACCACACAGCCGTTTCGCCAAAGCCTACGCGCGACGCGCTGCTCGGCGGGGTGCTGGGACTCCTGCTTGGCTGCGCGCTGGCGCTACTGGTTGACTTCCTAGACCGGCGTCTGAAGACGATGGAGGATATCGAGCGCGCCTACGGTGGCTACCCGGTGATCGCCAGCATCCCCAACATGCCGGGCTCCGCGGCGGATGGCTTTGCCAGTGAGGGGCCGACCGGCGAGGCATATCGCATTCTGCGCGAGAATTTGCGCTTCTTCGACCCAGGCGGCAGCGCGCGATGTTTCTTGATAACAAGCGCCGAGGAAGGCGAGGGCAAGAGCACGGTTGCGGTCAACCTGGCGCTCGCGTTGACGGCTGTGGGGCGGCGCGCGGTGCTTCTCGAGGCCGACATGAGAAGGCCCGCCGCCGCCGGGCTGCTCGGCGTGCATTCGCGTGCCAGCGGCCTCTCCGATCTGCTGATCTCAAACGACAGCGTGGACGCCGCTCTGGTTGCGGCTGCCAATGACCCCAATCTTGCGGTTATGCCAAGCGGAACACTGCCACCGAACCCGGCCGACCTGCTCAGCGCTGGACGCATGTCGGAGATCCTCGGATCGCTGCGCGAGACCGCCGACGTCGTAATCATCGACTCACCGCCGCTGTTGCCGGTGGCCGACACGCGAGTGCTGATCCGGATGCCGGAGATAGACGGCGTCGTCGTGGTCGGTCGCGCCGGTGTGAGCCAGCGCGACCGCGTGCGCGCCGCACGCAAGATTCTCGATCAGAGCGCACGCAAGATCTACGGACTCGTTGTCACTAGCGTCAAGGCATCGCTTGAGAGCGACTATTACTACGGCGAGCGTCGCTCAAGCGAATCGAACCCCGACAGCCCGTCGCGTCGCCGGCAGGACCGTTCTGGCGGCCGATCCCACACGTCGGCCCGCCGCTGAGCGAAATCAGCGGGTCTTGACGCGGAATCTGCGGCGTGCCTTGCGCGGGCTAGGTTCCGGCAAGAAGATGCTGCAATGAGGAGCGTGTGAGTTTCGTAGCCCCGGTCGAACGCGACGCCGTCGCCTCGCGCACTCGCACCGACAGCACGCCACCCATGGCGCCAAGCAGCAGGTCTATCTGGGCCCAGTAGAAGCTGTCGTAGAAGATCGTGACTACGCTCATCCCGACGATACCTAGCGCAAGCGCGAGCTCGACCGGTGGCGCTAGGCCGAAGAACAGGCACCTCGCCAGGAACCAGATCGCTACGCAGAGCGGCACGATCGCCGCTGCCAGGCCGATCAGGCCCATGTCCAGCGAGATCGACAGATAGCCGTTGTCGATGGCGCCGATGCTCGTGCGGTTGGCCGATTCGCCCGCCGAGAAGCCTGGGGCGCCGGCGCCGAGCAGCGGTTCGCGGCCAATTTCTTTGATCGCGTAGCCGTAGCTCCACGCGCGGTGCGTGTAGGACTGCGAGGAGGTGAGCTTGGAACTGAGCTTCTGCTCGACGATGCGGTGCAGCGATTCGGTGCTGAGGATCAGTCCACCCACGATCAGTACCCCGGCGATCACGGCGACCAGCGAGCGCAGGTTGCCGCGCCTCGTCTGCAACAGCACCACGACTAGCAGTATCACGCTCGCCGCCACCCACGAGCTGCGTGATTCGCTGAGGATCAGCAGCGCGCCCGAGGCGGTGAGCGTCACGCCGGCAAGCAGGCGCGAGCGACGGTAGGCGAACACGAGGGCCGCCGGCAACAGGCCGACAACCAGTGCGCCATAGGTGATCGGGTAGCCGACGAAGTAGCCGACACGGTTGGCTGGGGCCGAGCGGTAGGCGTCGAGGCCGAACAGCGCTAGCACCAGCAGGCCGACGAAGGCGGGGGCGAGCCAGGCGGGCGGTGTCGCGAAGCGGCGAGCGCACAGGAATGTGACGCCGAGAAACAAAAAGCCGATTACCTGCGAGTCGATCATCTTGGAGACGCCGCCGAGCGTCTGGTAGATGAACACCGTGAAGGCAGCGAACAGCACCCCCATCATCAGAGCTCCCCGGCTGGGGCTCGTGTGCCGTCCGCCACGAGCGATCGACCACAGCCACGGCACGAGCACCGCCGCCGCGATCGCCGCGCACAGAACCTTCTGCTTGACGATCGGCGCCGTCGCTTCATGTGCTACGAGTGGGTACCAGGGGATCACGGCGACGATGGTGATCGCCCATGGGAAGGCGCGGTCGCCGAGCACGGCCAGCACGATCAGCCCAGTCAGGCAGAGCGCCAGCAGCGCCGCCATGCTCGGATGGCGAGCAGTCAGGAAGCCGGCGATCACGCCGACCATCCCGGCTGCTGCCACCGCATAGGGGTAGCGCTTGACGATGTCGCCCAGTCGCTCAGACACGACCAACGCGCATCCTCAGCTGAGCTTCTTCAGGCCTTCCTGGAGCTTTGCGAAGGCTGGCTTGGGCTGCCATGTCCCATACTTCAGCAGACCGAACTCGGATTCCTTGTTGGCGGTCGAGTTGAATTCTCGAAGGCAGTAGGGGAACAGTGCCCGAATCCACGGCCGCGCGACGATCTGCGGGGCCAAGTCGGCGTAGTACTGTGCCTGTGCGGATTCGCTGACTTCCGCTGTCGACCAGCCTGCCTCGGTGATCCAAAATGGGACTTCGACGCCGTGAGCTTTGAACTTCGCGCGGATCGTGTCGATGCGTTGAAAGGCCCAGTTGCCGAACGAGTCCTTCCAGCTGCCGGTCTGAATGAGAGGCATCGCAGGGTCATCTCCATAGGGGTGAACGGAGACGCCGTCGATCCACTTGCCAAGGGTTGGAGCGGCGCTGAACATGTCGTCGATCCAGCTGGTCTCCCATTGGGTGGATCCGATCTGCGCTGAGTCCTGGTAGTCGGCCGCAACCAGCAGCTTTACCGAAGATGACACGCTCTTGGCGGCTTCGGCGGCGGCGAGCGCGTCGCGCCCGTAGGCCTTCGGTTCGGGCGTTTTGCCGGACCACGCGTAGGCGAAGTAGGGCTCGTTCCAAAGCTCCCACCAGCGCAGGTTGGCACTCGTGCCTGGGCCATAGCGCTGGACGGCGGCCTTTACGAAGGCGGCGTAGTCGGTCGCGTCGGTCGGGCTCGCCCACGAGGGAGCGTAGCCGACGATCGGCAGGACCGTGATGCCGTTGGCCTTCGCCTCGGCCACCACGCTGTCGAAGCTCGTCCAGTTGAAGACCCCCTTCTGGGACTCCACGTCGGACCAGGAAAGGTCCTCGCGCGCCCAGTTGACGCCTAGCGCGCCCATCTCCGAGGCGATCGCCGAGCCGTTGCTCGTGCCCCAACCCTGAAGGTTGGTGTCGACGCCCTTGACGAACGCTTCGGTGGAGCTGCTCGGTTCAGGGGTCGGAGTGGGAGTCGGAGTGGGTGTCGGGGTCGGTTCGGGGGCGGGTGCCGGCGTCGGGGTTGATTCGCCGGTGGAGGTGGTCGTGCCTTCGCCGCTGCTCGTGCCGCCGCCCGATCCCGATGTGCTTTCGGTGGGCGTCGTAGTCGTTTCGGCCGGGTAGGCGATCGAGACCTGCGATGCCCAATAGCTGCCGCTCACGTTGGTACGAACGCTGTAGCGGACGGTGGTGCCCGCAACGGTGGGCGGCGTGACCGACGTCGTTTTGATCACTGAGTATTCATCGCTCCTGCCGGGGAACTTGCGCACGAATACATAGGAACTCACGCCGGGGATCGCGTTCCAGCTCAACGTATAGCCGGAGACGGTGATCTTCGGCGCCAGCTTGGTGGTGGCTGTGCTGCTGGTGCGCGCATGGGTCAGGCCGGCGCGGCGGGAAAGTTGGTGGCGCTGTGCTGTGCAGTGTGCGCGATGCGCATGCGCACCGTGAGCGCAGTGGCTCTGCGCGAACGCGGGCGCCGTCGAGAATGACAACGACAACGGCAGCGCGAGCGCAAGCGCGGATATGGAGGTCGCCGTGAGCTTCCATGCTCGACGGTATCTGCTGGTCAACATCCTTGTCACTCCTTCGGTAGCCGGGCCGTCTGCGTGAGACCCCTGGCTTTGCGAGCCCGCCTCGCGGCGGGGGTGCCTTTGTCGGGAACGATTCGCGACCGTCGTTGCCGGTGCTATCGCCTTCTACGAGTGGCTTCGGCCTGATGTTGCGACGCCTTGAGGAGGTACGGCCGCATTTGGACGGGGAGACCTACGCGGTCTGCGCCAGCGCTTCGCAACCCTCAGCTGTCCGGTGACGATCCGCAGCTACGGCGCGGGCGCAACTCTAGGAGAGGGTCGCGAAGCCTTTTTGCAGCGCGAAGAAGGCGGGCTTGGGCGTCCAGCTGCCGTACTTGAGTAGCCCGAATTCGGACTCCTTGCCACCGGAGGCCTCGAATTCGCGCAGGCAGTAGGGGAATAGGGCCCTCACCCACGGGCGCGCGGCCACCTGCGGCGCCAGGTTCGCGTAGTACTGCGCCTGGGCGGCTTCACTTACGACCGCGTCCGACCAGCCGGCCTCGGTGATCCAGAAAGGCACGTTGACGCCGTGCGCCAGGAACTTGGCGCGAACCTCGTCTATGCGCTGGAAGGCCCATTCTTTTTCGCCGTCTTCCCAGCCGCCCGGTTTGGCCAGCGGCAGCGCCGGGTTGCCTCCGTAGGGATGCACCGAGACGCCATCGATCCAGCTGCCGAGAGTCGGCTCGGCTCTGAACATGTCGTCGATCCAGCTGGTCTCCCATTTAGTCGAGCCGACCTGCACGTCGTCCATGTAGTCGGCGGCGACCAGCAGCTTCACCGAGGGAGAGACGGTCTTGGCGGCCTGCGCGGCGGCCACCACGTCGTGCGCATACGCTTCCGGTTCGGGGGTCTGTCCGCCCCATGCGTAGGAGTAGTAAGGCTCGTTCCACAGCTCCCACCAGGGCAGGTTGGCGCGGGTGCCGGGCCCGTAGCGCTGCACCGCAGCCTTGACGAAGGCGGCGAAGTCGCCGGCGTCGGAGGTGTTCGCCCACGACGGCGCGTAGCCGACGATCGGCAGGATCGTGATCCCGCGCGCCTGCGCCGCATAGACAATCTTGTCGAAGCTCGACCAGTCAAACACGCCGGGCTGCGGCTCGGAGTCCGACCAGGAGAGATCCTCGCGTGCCCAGTTGACGCCGAGCGTGCTCATCTCCGAGGCAATCGTCGGTAGCGCTTCGACGCCCCAGCCCTGCAAGTTGGTGTCGACGCCCTTGACGAACGGTTCGCCAAAGTCTGTCGAAGGGACTGTCGCAGGCGCAGAGCTGCGTCGTGAGGCGGGCCGCGTGGTCGAAGCCAGGCGGGCGCTCAGACGCCGCACGAGGTGCTCCAGCCGACTCAGACGGTGGCGGGCGCGGCGCAGCCGAAGGCGCGCTCCCGCGCAATGGCCGGGACGGATGCGGCGGCAGGCGCCGAGGGCACGCTGGTCGCGCCTGACCGCGCGCTTGGCGCCGGTGCGCTCGGCGAGAACCTGACGCAGCGCGCTGCGACTGATTCGCGCGACCGGCTGTGTGGAGGCGATCCGGGCAACCGGTTGGGCGGCCGTTGCGGCACTGCTCGCCGAGGCGCACGACAGTACGCTCGCGATCAACAGCAGAGCGATGTTGCCGGTTGCGCTGCAGCGCCTTCGAGGCGTTGGCATGCTTCGCGTCTCCTTCGGTGGCCGGGCTGTCTGCGTGAGACCCCTGGCTTTGCGGCCCCGCCTCGCGACGGGTGTGCCTTTGTCGGGAACGCCCCCGTGCCGTGGTGGCGGCGCGGATGACGCCTAAAACTGCTCAGAACTGCTCACTTGAAGTGTCGGCAGCGACGTGTCCGCGCTTTAGCGCACCGACGCGTTTATGCGCGAACGTGGTTTTGCTGCACGACGCTTTGCGGCCTGCCGCGCGTCGTCGCTACGGCTGCACGAGCGGCACGAGTGCCTCGATCGAGTAGCGCTCCTGCGCGAGCCGGCGGCCGGCAGGTCCCATCTCTCGGACCTCACCGCGCAGAGCTCGCGCGAGCGCCGCCGCGAAGCGGTCAGCTCCGTCGGCAATCAGGCAATGCTCGCCGTCGTGAACCGCGAGGCCCGCAACGGCGCGGGTGGTGGCAACGACAGGCAGGCCGTAGGCGAGCGCTTCGAGCAGCTTCAGCGGCGAGCCGCCTCCCTGCAGCAGCGGCACCACCGCGCAGGATGCGTGCCGGTAGGCCTCACCGAGATCCTCGACGAAGCCGAGCGCCCGCACCCGCTGGTCGACCGGCCGCTCATCGAGGCCTCTTCCGACCGCGATCAGCCTGGCGTCGGGCAGATCCCGCCAGACGAGTGGCATTGCCTGCTCGACCAAGAAGCGCAGCGCGTTGCGGTTGGGCTCGTAGGAGAAGTCAGCGACAAACAGCGCCGCCGGCGGTTGCACAGACTCGGGCGCGGGTGCCGGTGCAATTGCCGTGACGTCCACTACGTTGGGCACGAGCTTCAGGGTGGCGTGCGGGCACAGCTCGCGTGCGGCGCGCAGGTCGGCCTCGCTTACCATCCACGACTCGCCGGCGAGTGCCAGTAGCCTGCGCTCGAACGAGCGCAGGCCGCGCAAGCCCTGGTCGGAGGTCAGCTCGTGTCGGAACGCCGACTCCAGGTTGTGGGCGTTGTAGATGACGGGTCGCGCGCGAGCCAGCCTCACAAGCGCGGCCGCGGCCACCGGCCCGTCGGCGATCACGCGTCCGCAGCAAGGATCGTCGGCCAGCGCGCTGGTGCCAGCCGATAGCTCGCGCGAAACGCCGCGGGCGAAGTCGTGCGGTGCGCCCGCGATCCGCGCGCGCATGTAGGCGAGCAGCCGACCTGGGCCGCGCGACGGGAGCACCTCGCGCAGTCTCACGCCTGGAATGCAGGCAAAGGTGGGGTCCGGTTCGGAAGCGCCGAAGCGTACGTACAGCAGCTCTAGCGGTCGGCTCGCGGCAAGCGCTCGCACCAGGCCGTAGGTACGCAGCGCGCGGCCGCTGCCCAGCACTGGTGTGTGTGTAGTGACAAACACGTCCCAGCGGGGACCCAAGCGCTTGGCCGCCGCATCGACGGCTCGCGCGATCTCGCTCAGCCGCCGCTCCCAGGAGTGAGCGGCGGCAGCCCGCGAGCGTTCCAGGCGCCGCTCGCGACTGTCGGTCCCAAGCGTTTGCTCCACTAGCCGTGCCATCTCGGCGGCGTCCGCGGCCCGCCGCACCGGTGGCACTTGGGCCAGCGAGGGCAGCTCGCTTGCCACGACGGGCAGGCCCGCCGCCAGATACTCGTACACCTTCATCGGGAAGATTCCGTCGGTGAGCGGGTTGCGAGCGTAGGGGATCAGGCCAACGTCGGCGGCGCGCAGCACGTCGGGTAGTTGCCCGTACGAGCGCGCGCCGAGCAGGTGGATGTTGGGCTCGGCGTTCAGGGCCGAGACGTCGGCGCGCGGATCGCCGGGCCCGACCGGACCGACCAGGCAGATCGACCAGTCAGGGCGCATGCGCGCGAGCGACACGATCAGCCCGATATCGAGCTTGGTCGTTACGATCGCGCCGCAGAAGACGAGCCGCGGGCCCGGCACTGCGGCCATGCCGGCATCGAGCGGACCGTCTCGTAGCGCGGTGGCGAACAAATCGGTGTCGGCGACGTTGGGCGCGTACAGCACGTTCTCGGAGACGCTCCGCAACCGTTCCGCGAGCGCGGGCGCGCTTGCGAGCACCAGGTCGGCGCGCGCGGCGAAGCGGCGCTCGGCGGCGCGGAAGCTGCCGGCGTCGATTCCCGGCTGGGCGGCAATGTCATCGACGCAGTGATAGACGACCAGGGCGGGAGACAGTGCATTTATGAGCACCTCGGCCTGGGGCACGTATGCCCATAGGATCGGGTCTGTCAGGCCCAGCTTGCGCGCGGCGCGCGCAACCAGTGCCGGCAGCAGTCGGGCGTTGATCGCGCGCGCGAGTCGGTTGGAGTGAAGCGGCAGAACCAGCGGCGAGAGCACGTACAGGCCTTCCGTTCGACGCGGACCCCGTAGACCGCTGCGCAGCCGGCGCATGATGCGCCGTAGGTCGCGGCCCGCCAGTTGCGGACGGCGCAGGCCCAGGGACTCCACGAACAGCACCCGGTTCTCGCGGGCAAGTCGGGACATCAGGTGGTGCTGGTTGGTCCACAGGTCGGTGTCCCAGTCGGCGAACCCGACGCAGACGATGTCGCGATCCTGCACGCGCGGCGTGTCGTTCATTGCGGGCATGATCCCAGGCGTACTGGCGACAGACGACCTCAGCGCCGGTCCGCTGTCGCGGGACACGGATGGCGAGGGCCGGTAACTGAGATCGCGCAGTGTAGGCTCGCGCGAATATGGCCTTGTGGCAACCAGGATCGAAGTTCGACGATCGCGACGGGCTGAGGACTGCCCGGCTGCTGCTCGATGCAGAGTTTCATGCGGGGCTGATCTCCGAGTCGGCCTTGGGTCGAGAGGCGGTGCGCCGCGCCACACGGGTCAGACGGATACCAGGCCCATCAGCCCGCACGGCGCAGCTTGCGCTGCGCAAGCTCGGACTTCTCGATTACGAGCGAGCGGTGGCCGCGCCGCTGCGCACAGCCCGCGCTGCAGCGCTCGGCGACGGCAAGGCCGAAGGTGACTCCGACTCTCCGCCGCTGCTGCTCGTGCGTGTCGACGAGTTCCCGCACTACCAGGCTTGGGATGAGCCGCGGCGCTTTGGCGCCGACGCATTCGAGCGCTTTCACCGGATCATGCGCGAGGCGGGTGTCCCATACTTGATCGCTGCGCTGCCTCGCGTGAGTCGCTCTCCGCTGACGCCGCGACCGCTCGGCTCGCGAGCGCTGGAAGACCGTGAGGCACAGATGCTTCGGATGTTGGTCGATGACGGCGCAACGCTCGCCCTGCATGGGCTCGACCACCGCACCCGCGACGCCTCGCCGCGACGTCATTCCGAGCTGTGCGGATTGGACGCTGGACAGACCGAGGAGCTGATCGAGTTGGCGCTCGCTGAACTGGCGGCGCACGGGCTCCCCAGACCGGCCGTGTTCGTGGCCCCTTACAATCGCTTCGACGCTGAGCAGTTCGAGGTTCTGGGGCGCCACTTCTCGGTTATCTGCGGCGGGCCGGAGTCGATCGGCACGCTCGGTTTCCAGCGCCCGCCACAGTGGCGCGGACAAACGGTCTATCTACCCGGTTACGCGCCCTTCTACGGTCGTGCGTTGCAGGTGTTCCAGGCGCTGGAGCGCCACGCCGACCGACTTGCCGGACTGTGGACGCCAGTTGTCCTGCACTGGGGCTGGGAGGCTGACGCCGGCTGGAGCGATTTGGAACGCCTGGCCGAGCGCCTGGCGGCCGACGCGGTACCGTGGTCCTCCTTTCTCGACGCGGTGAGGCGCAGCAGTCAGGACGAGGCACCCTCTTGAACTCGCTCGTAGATCACGACGAGTTCGAGCTGATCGAGCGGCTCCGCAAGCGTTTTCCGAGGGTCGCGGTCGTACACGATTGGCTGACGATTCCCGGCGGCTCAGAGGACGTCGTGATCGAGCTCCTTCGGATGTTCCCTCAGGCGGAGATCTTCACGTCGGTCTACGACCCCGAGCCTTGGCCCGCGATCGTCCGTGAGCGCCCCGTGCACGCCAGCTGGCTGAACCGCATCCCGGGGGCTGCGCGCCACTACCCGAAGCTGCTGCCGCTGATGACAGGGGCCTTTCGCCGCTTTGATCTTTCCCGCTTCGACCTCGTGCTCTCCAGCAGCCACGCTTGCGCCAAGAACGTGCGAACGCCCGCGCATACGCTGCACGTCTGTTATTGCCACACGCCGATGCGCTACGCCTGGGATGAGCGCCTGCTGGAGGGTGAGGAGATCGGCCGCGTCACCCGTCTGGCGCTGCCGCTGCTGCTCGCCCGTCTACGCCGTCAGGACGTGCGGGGGGCCGCCGGGCCGGACGCGATCGTTGCCAATTCGCGCCACGTCGCCGTGCGCATCCGCGAGCACTGGGGGCGCGACAGCGAGGTCGTCAATCCGCCAGTGAACGTCGATCGTATGCTCGCGATCGCGCACGCGCCGGGCGATTACTACCTGGTGTTCGGGCGGGTCGTCCCCTACAAGCGCGTTGACCTCGCCGTCGCGGCGGCGGCGAGCCTGGGTCGTGGCGTGAAGGTCGCCGGCGACGGTCGCGGCATGGCGGCCGTGCGCGAGGCAGCCGGCTCCAGCGCCGGCGTCGAGATGCTGGGACGCGTTAGCGACGAGCAGCGCGACCGGCTGCTCAGCGGCGCTCGCGCGCTGCTGTTCCCCGGCGAGGAGGACTTCGGCATCGTCCCCGTCGAGGCCCAGGCGGCCGGAGTGCCGGTGATCGCCTACGGTGTCGGTGGAGCCGCCGAGACGGTCGTGGACGGCGCGACCGGGGTGCTGTTCGACTGTCAGACCACTGAGTCGCTGGCGGCGGCGATCGAGCGCTTCGAGCGTTTGGAGATCAACTCGACGGCCGTGCGGGCCAACGCCGCCCGCTTCGGCCGCGAGCGGTTTCGCGCGGAGATGGCGGCTGTCATCGAGCGGACCGCGTCAGGCTGGTCTGCGCGAGACGCGTAGCGTGACGCCGATCCCGGCGATGCAGGCCGCGCCGAACAGGATCAGCAATAGATCGCCGGTGCTGAAAGTGCCTTCGCTCGTCGTCGCCGCCGGCTGAACGCCGCCTGTCGCTTGACTGCCGCCGTTTGCCGCGCTGCTGCCGGCGCCCGGTCTGCCGCTTGAGCTTCCGCTAGCCGCTCCGCGGCCTGAGCTCGTGCCGGCGCCGCCGTGCGACGAGCCGCCCGCTGGACCGCCGCCGTTCGAGCCGCCGCCGTTCGAGCCGCCCGCGCCTGCTGGAGAGTTGGACGAGTCACCTTCCGTGCCGTCGCTTTCCCTGCTGCGGCGACCCTGGTTGCCGGCTCCGCCGCTCACCTGTTTGTGCGGGTGCCCGAGCACGAGCGCTTCGCCGCCGTAGGCGTCGACTGATGGCACTTCGGCGCGGGCGGCGGAAGCCAGTGCACCGACGGTCAGGATGAAAGCCAGCAATGTGGACGCGCGCGCGATCACGATACTCACGATAGCCGCCGCCGTCGGGCCGCATCGCCGCTCACCGCTGTGCAAGGGTCGGTGTGACGATGTGCGGGACGAGCGCCCGCTGCGCTTCTTCAAAGCTGAGCGGATGGCCTTCTTCCAGCCGTTCCAGCGCCGTCTGGACGGTTGACTCCAACGGGTTGAGCAAGTGCGCGCGTCGCAGCTGCACGAACGCCTGTGCTCGCTTGCCCCGTTCTCCGTAGAGCAGCCCGAGCGCGAACGGCGCCAGCCAGTTCTGATCGTCGTGCCGCTCGGCCTGCGCCAGCCACCTGCGTGCGCGGGCGTGTTCGCCCAGGTTCAGCGCGATCGAACCGCCGAGTAGGTACAGCTGGTCATCGAAGGGGAGCAGATCGGTAGCGGAGTGGATCTGTGCGTAGGCGCGTGCCGGATCTGCTTCCCAGACCCGTGTCGCCGAGCGCGCATGGCGAGCGGCGGCAAACGGGATTGCGACCGCCGCGAGCGCGCCGGCGCCTAGCAGGACAGCCGCGATTGTGGCCGGCAGCGAGCCGCCGGTCCAGCGCGCAGCGCCTCGAATCGATTGCACACGGTCGAGCGCTCCGGCGGCGCCGGCGAACGCCAGTGCCGGGACACTAAGGGCCGGGTACTCCCAGAACCAGTCGATCGAGCCTTGCACTAGCCACACCACTCCGAACACCAGCAGGATCCCGGCCGTCGCCTGTGACGTGCCCCGGCGGCCCCGCAGTGCTGCCACGAGGGCTGCTACCAGGAACACCGCAAACAGCAGCGCGCCGATCACGCCCGTGTGCGTGAGCAGGCGCAGCTCGATCGAGTGCGTCCAGCGCGGCTGTTCGTAGGTGTGGCGTAGGCGAACGTAGGCGGAGGCGAAGTTGTCCTGGCCGATGCCTCCGAGTGGGTTCGCGGCGAATTCGCGCAGGGCGACACGCCAGATGTCAGGGCGATCACTCGCGAGCGTGGTGAAGTGGCTGTAGCCGCCGCTGCTCGGCGAGGTGGTGTGCGCAAACGATTTCCAGGCGCTCTGCACGCGGCCAACGACGTGGCCGTGCACGGCCACCAGGGCGATCACGGCGGCCGCGATCAAGATCGCCACTGCGACGGCGCGGCTTGCGCGATCGAAGCGTCGCTGGGCGGCGGGCGCGAGGCGCAGCCGCCGATCAGCGACCACGAGCAGACCTGTGACAGCGGCCAAGATAACGTCGGCGATCAACATCGCGTGGACGGCGTGGCTGCCCTGGCTGTGCAGCACCGCGTTCAGCCGCGCCGGGGAGAGCGTCTCACCACTCGGAGTAGCCCGGCCGTAGACGCGCAGCAGGAGCGGCGCTACGGCAGCCGTCGCTGCGGCCGGGAGCAGGGCAAACAGCAGCAGGCGGACACGGCCCGGGATCAAAATCAGCATCAGCACGAGCACGATCGGCACACTGAACAGCCAGCCACGGCTCTGGCTGAGCACCGCCAACTGCAGGCACAGACCCGCGATTGCGATGGCAATCACGCGAGCTGTCGCCGGGGTACTGCGTTGCGCGCCGAGTGCGATGGCTACTGCCGCGGTGCCCATGAACAGGACTGCGTCGGCGTTGTAATAGCCCATCGGCCACGCCAGTCGTGCCCCCAGGTACAGCGGACCGGGCGCTGCCACGCTCGCGACCTTGGCGGCCGTGACGATCGCGATCACGCCGATACCAGCGATCACTGCCCCCATGGCCAGGCGCGCCGAGAGATCTCGCCACGGCAGGATCGCGAAGGCTGCGAAGGCCGCGAAGTAGACGAGGGCGCGAACGCTGCCGTGGAAGGCCGCCCCTTGGTCGTGCGCCCACAGCACCGACGCAAACGACCAGGCCACATAGGTGAGCAGCGCCACGATTGCGATCTTGCTCGAGCGTGCCATCCGCACACGGCCCATACCGAAGGCACAGGCGCACAACAGTGCCACGATCGCCAGAGCGCCGAGGTACCAAGGGTCTGGTTCGTAGCCGGAGTCGAGCGACGGCTGCGATTCGTAGCCGCCGCCCGTCGCAATCCAGGTGATCACGACGGCGACAAGCACGGCTGCCGGTAGTAGCGGCAACAACGTTTGCGGCACTACGCGTCTCAGCGCATCTTGTGTTCCCATCTGCTGCATCCTGTCTGACTGTGCGGATGAACAGACAAGGGTGTCGCCGCAGGGAGTCGGCCGAGTCGGCGCCGGCTCGAGACTCAGCTTCCGATCGGCGTGACGATGATGTCGCGCGGATGGTGCAGTGAGAATGATGGAGACGCTTCGCTCGCCGTAACGGCTCGCAGCACCCCTGAGTTCGCGTTGAGCTTCGAGGGAAGTGCTCGCCTCGCAACGAAGATGCCATCGGAATCTGTACGAAGCGTGGTCAGCGGCCTCCAGCGGCTGCCTTGGCGCCACTGGATACGGACCGTACCTGGCACTCCGAACGGCACGCGGCCCCACAAAAGCGCCCTGCGTCTGCCAGATTTGTAAGCGATGAAAGGAAATCGGAACGAGCGCAGCATCGGCTTGGGCGTGTCACAGCCAATTCCCTGTGGGCAGTAGAAATAGAGTCCCGCCTGCTCTGAGGAGGCCGACAGTGGTTCGTCGCGCAGCGCGTACCAGCTGAACACGCTGATTCCGCTTTGCCATGCGCGGTACAACGCTTCGGCGACCCACCGCTGCTGCAGTCGCACCGGCACTCCGAGCGGGTCGGGCGGGTTGCTGTCCCAGCTGAACTCGCTCACCCATGTCTGCACGGGCTGGGATGAGACAAGGGTGCCGGCGCTCTGCGCCTCCCTGACCAGCGATGTTAGTGAGCCGAGGTTGTCGATCCACACGTTTTCGGGGTTGGCCGGCAGCGTTGATGGGCCTCCCGTGGTGTAAGGGTGCACGCTCCAGATGTCGGCGTTGACGGTTGTGTTGCAGACGCGTCGCGGATGCGCGCCTGGCGACATGCACAGCAGCCGTCGCGTGAATTCAAGGGCACCGATTCCAATCACGTTGCCGCGACGCAGGCCATTGGGAAACAAGGCTCCCGCGATCACGAGATTGTCCGACCGAACTCCATGTACAGACGCGGCGACGTCGTCGATCAATGTCCGGTAGTTATCGACGGACACAATGTTGCCACCTTCTATTTGCGGTTGCAGAAAGAAGCTGACGTTAGGCTCATTCCAGACTTCGTAGTAGCGCACCCACGGCAGGCCGTGATGAGAGCCGTCAAAGCGAGTCGCCACTGCCTGCGCGAACTGGGCTAGCTGTGCGGGATCGGGATGCTCGTCGCCGGAGCCGACCGGGGTCTGGCCCCAGCGGGGCGCGCCGTAGAGCTCGAAGAACGGCGTCAGGCCTCTGGCAAGAGCATCAGAGGTCTCTTTGTCGAGGTCACGCCACCGATAGCCGGGGCTGTCCGGGTTCGTGGGGTCAAATCCAGCCGGGCGTCCGGGCGGTGCGATTTCGTTCCAGTTGACGTCGAGCTTGATCAGCTGTGCGCCGCTGGCCCGGATGTGAGAGAGCACGAGCTGCTCATAGGAGCCGCTGGCCGGCGTGGTGTCGACGGAGGTCCGCAGCGGGACGCCAAAACCGTTTGCTCTTTGTGCGTCGGTCGAGAACACCAGCATCGAGATCAAAAGCCAGACGAGTGCCACGGCCATGTGCGGGCAGCGGGCGATGTCGGCGAGGGCGCCGCGGCGATTTGAGGCGAGCAGTTGCGGCAGATTGGAAGGCACGAAATGCTCCTGGATTTGGCTGCGGAGCGGGTGGTGGTGATCTCCACCTCTCCAAACACCGCGTTCGCTCAGATGGCGCGACAGCAACCGTCAAAGATAGGGCATGCCGATCGTCGGAGATGCGGGTCAGTCTGAGAACCGTCCCGCTTATACAGCTTGGCCCTCCACCAGCCGCCGCCGCAGCAACGGATTGGCCACCTCATAGTCGCCCCGACCGCGGCGTTCGAGGACTCCGAGCTCAACCAGCTTCTTCAGGGCGCGCCACGCGGTGCTCGTCGGCGGCGCGGCTGCCGCTCGGGGCTCCTCCGACGGCGAGCGTCAACACCGTCACGCGTTCCACCCGGCCGAGGCTGTCCCAGACGGCTTGATGAGCGTCGCTCGTCTCGGCGAGGGCCAGTTCGACGGCCGTGGCGGCGAGGTCAGGCGGCCGTGGCGCGTCTCCGTCGAGCAAGTTGTAGAGATGGTGTGCGAGCAGCACGGTGCGCTGCGGGTGCCCGCGGCTGAAGTCGAGCAGTTCGTCGAGGGCGAGCCCCGCGTCCAGGCCATCGGCGGCAAACAGCGCCGAGATGTCGTTGCCGGCTTCGGCAACCGGAAGGGGTGGCAGCTCAAGCGGTCGAGCCTGTCCATAGAACGGGCGCTCGCGGTCGGAGAAGAGCATCCTCATCAACGATGGCTCGCTCCCGGCGAACACGTAGGCGGCCGCTTCGCCGTGGTGCTGGATCGCTGAGCGCAGCAGACCATCGAGCGCGTCGTCGGCGACCAGCAGATC
>JBOGXY010000182.1:0-4805 GCA_050696495.1 Solirubrobacteraceae bacterium | reverse complement strand
CACCGCCTCCGGCGAGCGCCTCGTCGGCACCGTCGCAAAGCGCCAGGCGGTCACCAACCCGCAGAACACGATTTTCTCGATCAAGCGCTTCATGGGCCGCAAGGAGGCCGAGGTGCGCGAGGAGGAGTCGATCGTCCCCTACAAGGTGGTCTCCGGCCCGGGTGGCGACGCTCGGGTGGAGGCCGGTGGGGAGCAGTACTCGCCGCCGCAGATTTCGGCGATGATCCTGCAGAAGCTGAAGTCCGACGCCGAAGCTTATTTGGGCGAATCGGTCGAGTCGGCCGTGATCACCGTCCCGGCCTACTTCAACGACGATCAACGCCAGGCGACAAAGGACGCCGGCAAGATCGCCGGGCTTGACGTCAAGCGCATCATCAACGAGCCGACGGCCGCGTCGCTTGCCTACGGCCTGGACAAGGAGTCAGACCAGACGATCCTCGTCTTCGACCTCGGCGGCGGCACCTTCGACGTGTCGGTGCTTGAGATCGGCGACGGCGTGTTCGAGGTCAAGTCCACCGCGGGCGACAATCACCTCGGCGGAGATAACTTCGACAAGGCGATCGTCGACTGGCTCGTGGCCGACTTCAAGCGCGACCAGGCGATCGACCTGTCAGCCGACCCGATGGCTCTGCAGCGACTCTACGAGGCCGCCGAGAAGGCCAAGATCGAGCTCTCCACAACCCAGGAGACACAGATCAACCTGCCCTTCATCACCGCTGATGCGAGCGGCCCCAAGCATCTGGACACGCGCCTGACCCGCGCCAAGCTGGCAGAGCTCACCTCCGATCTGCTCGACCGGGTCGTCGCACCCGTCAGGCAGGCGATCGACGATGCCAAGGACAAGGGCGTCAAGGAGATCGAGCACATCGTGCTCGTCGGCGGCATGACGCGCATGCCGGCAGTGCAGGAGAAGGTCAAGGAGCTGACCGGCAAGGATCCGCACCGGGGTGTGAACCCCGACGAGGTAGTGGCCGTCGGCGCCGCCATCCAGGCCGGTGTGCTGGCCGGCGACGTCAAGGACGTGCTGCTGCTCGACGTCACCCCGCTGACCCTCGGAATCGAGACCAAGGGTGGCGTCATGACCAAGCTGATCGAGCGCAACACGACGATCCCGACGCGCAAGGGAGAGGTGTTCTCCACCGCCGAGGACAATCAGCCCTCCGTTGAGATTCACGTGCTGCAGGGCGAGCGCGAGATGGCGCAGTACAACAAGTCGCTCGGTAAGTTCCAGCTCACCGGCATCCCGCCGGCGCCGCGAGGCATCCCGCAGATCGAAGTGGCGTTTGACATCGACGCCAACGGCATCCTCAACGTCTCCGCCAAGGATCTCGGCACCGGCAAGGAGCAGAAGATCGAGATCAAGGCCGGCTCCGGCCTCTCCGACGACGAAGTCAAGTCGATGGTGGCCGACGCCGAGTCACACGCCGAGGAGGACCGCAAGGCGCGTGAGCTGGCAGAGGCTCGAAACAACGGCGAGAACGCCGCCTACCAGGCCGAGCGCCAGCTGGCGGACCTGGGCGAGCAGGTGGACGCCGACTCCAAGGGTCGCATCGAAGAGGCGATCAAGGAGGTGCGCGAGACGCTCGAGTCCGATGACCCGGCCGCGATCAATGCGCGCACGGAGGCTCTGCAGAGCGCCTTCCACGCGGTCTCCGAGGCGATGTACCAGCGCGCTCAGGCCGACGCGGCCGCGTCCGCGGACGGAGCGGGCGCGAGCGCTGAGGGCGATGCCTCCGAGGAGGACGTCGTCGATGCCGAGGTGGTCGATGAGGGCAAGAGCTGATGGAGGAGGCCACCCCGGAGGTTGACGAGCTAGAGCAGGTCGATCAGGTCGATGACGGTGACGCGGCCGCGATCGAGGGGGAGATCGGCGAACTGGTGAAGACCGCTGCGCAGCGCGACGAGTACCTCGCGCTTGCGCAGCGCACCCAGGCCGACTTCGAGAACTACCGCAAGCGCGTGGCTCGCGACGCGGCGCTCGCGCAGGATCGAGGCGTCGCCAAGCTCGCAAAGGAGCTGTTGCCGGCGCTTGACAATCTCGACCGCGCGATCGAGGCGGCCCAGGCCGAGGATCCGTTGCTGGAGGGAGTGCGCCTTGTGCGCTCCGAGCTGGCGGCGGCGCTTGCGCGTGCGGGCATCGAGGCGTTCGCGCCGCTGGGCGAGCCGTTCGATCCCAACCATCACGAGGCGATGGCCCAGCAGCCGGTGGCCGGCGCCACCGCCGGGACGGTCGCTGAGGTCTACCAAAACGGTTACCGCATGGGCGAGGCGATCATCCGTCCCGCCCGTGTTCTGGTAGCCGCCTGATCGAAAGCCCAGATGGCTACACGTCCGGACCATTACAAGACGCTTGGGGTCGAGAAGAAAGCCAGCGCGGATGAGATCAAGAAGGCTTACCGCAAGCTTGCGCGCAAGTATCACCCCGATCGCAACCCGGACGACAAGCAGGCCGAGGAGCGCTTCAAGGAGATCTCCCAGGCCTACGACGTGCTGGGCGATCCCGAGAAGCGCAAGCAGTACGACTCGGGCACCGGGCCGTTCGCGGCCGGTGGAGCCGGCGGCCCCGGGTTCGGCGGCTTTGGCAACTTCGACTTCGACGCCTCCTCGATGGGCGACATCCTCTCCAACCTGTTCGGGCGCGGCGGTGCGGCCGGCGGTCCGGCAGGCGCCGGCGGGGCGGGTGCAGGTCGCCGTGGCGGCGCACGGGCGCTGCGCGGCGGCGATCTGGAGACCGAGGTGCGGATCTCCTTCGACCAGTCAGTAGCCGGCGCGCAAATCCCTTTGTCGGTGCCGACCAGTGGCACTTGCCCGACCTGCCATGGCACCGGCGCAAAGCCGGGAACGACGCCGAAGGTGTGCCCGCGTTGCGAAGGTCGCGGCATCGAGAGCCAGGGGCAGGGCATGTTCTCGATCACCCAGCCCTGCTCGCGGTGCGGCGGCTCGGGCACGGTCATCGAGGATCCCTGCCCGACCTGCGGCGGCTCGGGCGCCGTGCGCAGTGTCAAGAAATTCCGCGTCAACATTCCCGCCGGCGTGCGCGAGGGCTCGCGCATCCGCGTCGCGGGCAAGGGCGAGGCCGGTATGCATGGCGGACCCCCGGGAGATCTGTACGTGATCACTCACGTCGATCCCTCGCCCGTCTTCAGGCGCAAGGGCGATCAGCTGGAGGTCGAGGTGCCGCTCAGCATCCCCGAGGCGCTGCGCGGCGGCGAGGTGCGCGTGCCCACGCTCGACGGCTCAAAGACACTGCGCGTAAAGCCCGGCACCCACCATGGCACGGTGCAGCGTCTGCGCGGCGAGGGACCGCCCAAGCTCGGCTCCAAGACCCGCGGCGACATTCATTATCGCTTCACGATCGACGTGCCCGACAGCCTCACCGACGAGCAGAGCGAGGCGGTCGAGGCGCTCTCCAAGGTGTTGGACGGCAATCCCCGCGCCAGGCTGTTCTCGGAGGCCTCCTCATGAACGCAAAGCACGTGACGCGGGTGCAGGTCGACACCGAGCGCGGCGTCTTCATGATCTCGGTGGCGGCGGAGCTTGCCAACATGCACCCGCAGACGTTGCGCATGTACGAGGCACGCGGGCTGGTCGAGCCCAAGCGCTCGCCGAAGGGCACGCGCCTTTACTCGCAGGACGATGTGGAGAAGCTGCGCCGCATCCAGGAGATGACCGGCGAGCTGGGGTTGAACCTCGCAGGCGTGCAGCGGGTGCTCGACCTCGAGTCAGAGGTGCACAGCATGCACGCGCGGATCGAAGAGCTGGAGGTTCAGGCTCTGCGCGCCCAGGTGGAGCTGGCCGAGGAGCTCGAGCGCGTGCGACGCTCGTTCCGCGCGGAGCTGGTGCCGCTGCGCGCGAGCGGTACAGAGCTCGTGCGCGCCGCTGACGCGCGCTCACCGTTTCGGGCGCCTCCGGGTAAGAGGATGTAGAGCATGTTCCGCTGCGATCGACGAAGACCCCCTTTCAACACCACCTTTTCACGGAGTGAGCCATGACACCGCCCGATGGACAGATGCCGGGTGGCGCCGCGATGGCGCCGCCACAAGAGGAGGAGCAGAAGCCGCTGGAGCGCTTCGGGCGCGACCTCACCGAGCTCGCCGACCAGGGCAAGCTCGACCCGGTGATCGGCCGCGACGAGGAGATCCGCCGCGTAATCCAGGTGCTCTCGCGCCGCACCAAGAACAACCCTGTTCTGATCGGCGAGCCGGGCGTCGGCAAGACCGCGATCGTCGAGGGGCTGGCGCAGCGAATCGTCTCCGGCGACATTCCCGAGTCGCTGCGCGAACGGAAGGTGATCGCGCTGGACATGGGCGCGCTGGTCGCGGGCGCCGTCTATCGCGGCGAGTTCGAGGAGCGGCTGAAGGGCGTGCTGGCCGAAGTCTCCGAGGCGCAGGGGACGATCATCCTGTTCCTCGACGAGCTGCACACGATCGTCGGCGCGGGCGCCGCGCAGGGCTCGGTCGACGCGGCCAACCTGCTCAAGCCGATGCTCGCGCGCGGTGAGCTGCGCTGCGTCGGCGCCACCACTCTCGACGAGTACCGCAAGTACATCGAGAAGGACGCGGCGCTCGAGCGGCGCTTCCAGCCGGTGATGGTGGGCGAGCCGAGCGTGCAGGACACGATCGCGATCCTGCGCGGGCTGAAGGAGCGCTACGAGGCGCACCACAAGGTGCAGATCGCGGACGGCGCGCTGGTCGCGGCCGCGACCCTATCCGACCGCTACATCACCGGCCGCTTCCTGCCGGACAAGGCGATCGACCTGGTGGACGAGGCGGCATCCCGGCTGCGGATGGAGATCGACTCCTGGT
>JBOGXY010000181.1:0-3844 GCA_050696495.1 Solirubrobacteraceae bacterium | reverse complement strand
GAGTCCGCCTCGCCACACGCTTCGCAGCACTCGCCGCCAGCATCGCGCTCAACCACCACCTCGGCCGCCCCAGCCGATCCCTCGCCTGCTACACCGCCTAACGACCGTGGCACTACTCATCTAGAGTCTCTCAGCGCAATGTCATCTCAAATCGCGCAAACGGTGAGCACCGCAAGCGACGCGAAGGTGACCCTGCGGCGCGCCTGTGAGCGCCTGCTCTCACTCCAGCATGAGGGCGGCTGGTGGCGCGGCGAGCTGCAGACCAACGTGACGATGGACGCCGAGGACATGCTCCTGCGCGAGTTCCTCGGGATTCGCCGCGCCGAGGAGACCGAACGCTCGGCCGCGTGGATTCGCTCGCAGCAGCGGGCGGACGGCACGTGGGCGAACTTCTATGGCGGCCCCGGCGATCTGTCCACAACGATCGAGGCCTACTGGGCGCTGCGCCTGGCCGGCGACATGCCGGAGCTCCAGCACATGCGGATCGCCGCGGAGTTCATCCGCGAGCAGGGCGGGATCGAGAGCGCGCGCGTGTTCACGCACGTGTGGCTGTCGCTGTTCGGCCTGTGGTCGTGGGATCGGGTGCCGGCCCTGCCGCCTGAGATCGTGCTGCTGCCGTCCTGGGTGCCGCTGAACATCTACGACTTCGCCTGCTGGGCGCGTCAGACGATCGTCGCCTTGTCGCTGGTGATGGCACATCGACCCTGCCACCCGCTGCCGTTTAACCTCGACGAGCTGCACGGCGCCGAGCCGTGGGCGCCGTCGTCGCCGACCGGCGCGCGCGGCCGTTGGCTCGTGCGCCTGGATCGCCTGATCCGCCTGTATGAGCGCCGGCCGATCGGCCCGCTGCGGCGGTTGGCGAGCGCTCGCGCCGAGCGCTGGATCGTGCGCCGCCAGGAGGCCGACGGCTCCTGGGGCGGGATCCAGCCGCCGTGGGTGTACTCGCTGATGGCGTTGCAGCTTAGGGGCTATCCGCTCGATCATCCGGTGATGCGGCGCGGGATCGAGGGCATCGAGGGCTTCATGGTCAGCGAACGGGGCGGCGATCCGCTCGGGGTGGGCGCGCCCGCCGGCGCCAGTCGTCGCCTGGAGGCCTGCCAATCGCCGGTGTGGGACACGGCGCTCACAGCGGTGGCGCTGCGCGATGCCGGGCTACCGGCCGATCATCCGGCGCTTGTGCGCGCCGGCGAGTGGCTGCTCGGCGAGGAGGTCACGGTCGGCGGCGACTGGCGTGTGCCGCGCCCGAAGCTCGCGCCCGGTGGCTGGGCGTTTGAGTTCGCCAACGTCAACTACCCCGATGTCGACGACACGGCCGAGGTGGTGCTGGCGCTGGCGCGCATCGCCGGCGCCGAAGGGTCGCGAACCCGAGGCGCGATCGAGCGCGCGGTGGCCTGGACGCTCGGCATGCAGAGCGCGGGAGGCGGTTGGGGCGCTTTTGACGCCGAGAACACACGCTCGCTCGTGCGCGAGCTGCCGTTCCTGGATTTCGGCGAGGTGATCGACGAGCCAAGCGCCGACGTCACCGCCCACGCGGTGGAGATGCTGGCAGCGCTCGGGCGGGCAAATGAGCCCGCTACGCAGGCGGCCGTGCGCTGGCTGCGCGGCGAGCAGGAGCCCGGCGGCTCGTGGTTCGGGCGCTGGGGCGTCAACCACATCTACGGCACCGGCGCCGTCCTGCCCGCGCTCGTGGCGGCGGGCGTCGCGCCGGGCGACCCGTGCATCCGCCGTGGCGTGGCGTGGCTTACAGAGCATCAGAAAGAGGACGGCGGCTGGGGCGAGGACCCGCGCTCCTACGACTCGGCCGAGTGGGTCGGTCGGGGGGAGAGCACCGCCTCACAGACGGCCTGGGCGCTGCTTGCGTTGCACGCGGCGGGGGAGAGCGCCGGCGCGGCCGCTCAGCGTGGCGTGCGCTGGCTCAGTGAGACTCAGCTCCAGGACGGGAGTTGGTATGAGCCCCAGTACACGGGTACCGGCTTCCCATCGGACTACTACATCAACTACCACCTCTACCGGCTCACCTTTCCCGTGATGGCGCTGGGCCGGATCCTCGCGGCGCCCAGCGGGTGATGGCGGCCGCCGCACTCCAGTACGCGCCCACGGGCGCCCCCAGCGCCGACGCTGTGATGGCGCGAGCCGCATCTGAGAACTTCCCGGTGGCGGCCCGCCTGCTCGCGCCCCGCCACCGCCGCGCGCTGCTGGCGGTGTACGGATTCGCGCGTTTGGCCGACGAACTGGGCGATGACTTCGACGGCGATCGCTTGGCCGCGCTCGACTGGCTGGCCGACGAGCTCGATCGCGCTTACGCCGGTCGGGCAAGGACGCCGCTGTTGGTCTCGCTGCAGTCTGTGCTGGTCGAGTGCGAGTTGCCGCGCGAGCCCTTTGCGCGTCTGATCGAGGCTAACCGGGTCGATCAGCGTGTCAGCCGCTACGAGAGCTGGGAGCAGCTGCGCGCCTACTGCGAGCTGTCGGCCAACCCGGTCGGCGAGCTGGTGCTGGCCATCTTCGGCCTGCGCACGCCCGAGCGTGTGCGCCTCTCCAACGACGTCTGCACGGGTTTGCAACTGGCCGAGCATCTGCAGGACGTGGCTGAGGATCTGCGCAATGGACGCATCTATCTGCCACAAGAGGACCTCGTGCGCTTCGGCTGCTCACAGGATTGGATGGAGGGCGTACGGGTCGGCGCGAATGGGCTTACTTCGCGCGATCCACTCATGCTGGCGCCCCTGCGCGAGGCGATCGCGTTCGAGTTGGCGCGGGCGCGCCGGTTGCTATCGGCCGGGGCTCCGCTTGTGGCTAGCATCCAGGCGTGGCGTCCGAAGTTGGCGATCGCGGCGTTTGCCGGCGGCGGCCTTGCCGCGCTCGAGCAGATCGAGCGCGCCGGATATGAAGTGCTGGGCGGCGTGCCGGCGGCCACCCCTCGCCGGCGCCTGCGCTGCGGTGCTCGCGTGCTGCGCCGCTCATGGAGCGTGACCTCGTGACGGTCGAGGGCTCCTACCGCCACTGCGAGTCGCTGACCCGTCATGCGGCGGCGAACTTCTATTACGGCATTCGCCTGCTCCCGCGCTCCAAGCGCCAGGCGACCTGTGCTGTGTACGCGTTCGCGCGGCGTGTGGATGACATCGGCGACGGTCGCATCGCGCAGCAGGAGAAGCTCGACCTGCTCGATGCCTGCGGCCGGTCGCTGCAGAGCATGACGACGTCAAGCATGGACCCGGTGATGGCGGCGATGGCCGACGCACGCGCCCGCTTCGGCCTGCCGATGGACGCGCTGGAAGGTCTGCTTGCCGGTGTGCGCATGGACGTGCAGGGCGCCAGCTATGACACCTTCGACGATCTGCTCGCCTACTGCCGGCTGGTGGCGGGCACGATCGGGCGGCTGTGTCTCGCCATCTTCGGCTCTGCCGATCCTCCGCGCGCGCGAAGGCTTGCCGACGATCTCGGCGTGGCGATGCAGCTGACGAACATCCTGCGCGACATATGCGAGGACGCGCAGCGCGGGCGTGTGTACATACCGCGCGAGGATCTCGACCTCTATCGCCTGAGCGCCGACGGTCGGTTCGAGGGCGGGGAGGGCCAGCTCGACGCGATGATGCGCTTCCAGGCCCGACGCGCCGGCGAATGGTTCGACCAGGGTCTAAAGCTCGTGCCGCTGCTCGATCGCCGCAGCGGCGCCTGTGTGCTCGCCATGTCCAACATCTATCGCGGCGTGCTCGAGCGGATAGTCGAGGACCCGCAGGCGGCTCGGCGTGAGCGCGTGTCGCTGCCGATCTGGCGCAAGGGCTGGGTGGCCACGCGCAGCGTGCTGGCCGCGGCGAGCGCGTGAGCGCGCCCGTGCCCGTCGGGG
>JBOGXY010000180.1:0-12010 GCA_050696495.1 Solirubrobacteraceae bacterium | reverse complement strand
CCGTGGGGCCGAACAGGGCGACAGTCCGCATCGGTGCGCTCATTCGCGTAGGCTCCCACAGCGATGGAGATCTCTGGGTCCAAGGTCCTGCTCACCGGCGCCACGGGCGGCCTCGGTCACGCGATCGCGCGCGCCCTGCGCGCGAAGGGCGCGGATCTGATCCTCACCGGTCGGCGCGTCGATGTGCTCGAGCCGCTGGCCGCCGAGCTCTCCGCACGCGCGCTGGCGGTCGACTTGAGCGAGGCGGCCGAGATAGACCGGCTGCTCGCCGAGGCCGGCGACATCGACATCCTGATCGCCAACGCGGCGCTGCCCGCCAGCGGCATGCTCGACTCTTTCAGCACCGAGCAGATCGATCGCGCCCTGGACGTCAACCTGCGCGCGCCGATCGTGATGACCCACGCCCTGGCGCCGCAAATGCTCAGTCGCGGTCGCGGCCACCTGCTGTTCATGTCCTCGCTCTCGGGCAAGACCGGCACCGCCGGCAGCTCGATGTACAACGCCACCAAGTTCGGCCTGCGCGGCTTTGCGATGGCGATGCGAGCGGAGCTTCACGATAGCGGCGTCGGCGTCTCGGCCGTCTTCCCGGGCTTCATCCGCGAAGCCGGGATGTTCGCCGAGGCCCAGGTCGAGCTTCCGCGCGGCGTGGGCACTCGCAGCCCTGAGGATGTCGCGAAGGCGACCGTGAGCGCGATCGAGCGCAACCGCGGCGAGGTGGACGTGGCGCCGCTCTCATTGCGGATTGGCTCCGCCTTCTCAGGCATCGCACCGGAGCTTGCCGCGACGGTCACCCGCAAGTCCGGCAGCGACAAGATCGCCCGTCAGCTGGCCGACAGCCAGCGCGCCAAGCGTTAGCCGGTCGCGCGCGCCAGGAGGCTCTCTTGCCCGGCCAGCGTCTGACTGCTGGCGGTGAGAATCTCGACTTGGGCGAAGTCACCCGGCTCGGCAAGGCCCGCGAAGTTGACGACCTTGTTGTGGCGAGTGCGGCCACGCAGACGGTCGGGATCGGTGCGCGACGGGCCTTCGACCAGCACCTCCACGGTGCGGCCCACAAAACGCTGCGCTTGCTCTCGCGCGCGACGTTGGACGACCTCGATCAAACGATTCATCCGCTCCACCTTGACCGGGTGCGGTACCAAACCCTCGGTCATCTTGGCCGCCTCTGTGTCTCGTCGCGGCGAGAATATGAACGTGAAAGCCCCGTCGTAGCCGACCTGCTCGGCAACTTCGAGCGTCTGCTCGAAATCCTCCTCCGTCTCGCCCGGGAAGCCGACGATGATGTCCGTCGTCAGGGCGATGTCGGGGACGTGCTCGCGGATCAGCGCGACGCGGTCCAGATAGCGCTCGCGATCGTACGTGCGGCGCATCGCCTTGAGGATGCGGCTGGAGCCGGACTGCAGCGGCAGGTGGACGTGCTCGCACACGCTGGCAAGCTCGGCGTGCGCGCGGATCACGTCCTCCTTCATATCCTTGGGATGCGGGCTCGTGTACCTGATCCGCTCGATGCCCTCGATCGAGTCGAGCTCCGTGAGCAGATGCGCGAACGTCTCCGCCTTGCCGTCCACGCGCAGATCGCGGCCGTAGGAGTTGACGTTCTGGCCGAGCAGCGTCACCTCGCGCACGCCCTCTGCGGCCATCGTGCGCACCTCATCGACCAGCTCTCCCAGCGGGCGCGAGACCTCGCGCCCGCGCGTGGAAGGGACGATGCAGTAGGAGCAGCGGCACTTACAGCCGACGCTGATCTGCACCCAGCCCTGGAACTCGCGCGCTCGCTTGGCCGGCAGGTGGCCGGTGAAGCCCTCGAACTCGAAGTAGCCCTGAGCGGTGAGCGAGTCGCTGGTCAGGAACTCGGCGAGCTTGTGCGTCTGGCCCGGCCCGAATGCCACATCGACGAACGGGAAGCGCTCGAACACTTCCTCCTTGACCGACTGCGCCCAACACCCTCCCACGCCGACGATGCGCTCGGGTGCTTCGCGCTTGAGCCGCTTGGCCTCCCCCAGGTGCGCGATAAACCGGCTGTCGGCGCTCTCGCGGATCGAGCAGGTGTTGAACAGGATCAGGTCGGCGTCGCGACGCTCGGGAGCCTCGGCGTAGCCCAGCGACTCGAGCATCCCCTTCATCCGCTCGGAGTCGTGCTCGTTCATCTGACAGCCGAAGGTTGTGACGTGGTAGCGCTTCATCCGCATTGAAGGGTACTCTCCGCTCACGGCGAACATGTGTTCGCATTCCGTCCGCAGTGAGAGCTACCTTTTAATTCCGATCACGATCCAGAGGAGCAAGAACGATGCCCGTCACCGACGAGGAGAAGGCTGCCAAGGCGCGCGACGCTGCCCTGCAGGGCGCACTCGGCCAGATCGAGCGCGAGTTCGGCAAGGGCTCGGTCATGCGCATGGGCGACGAGGGCGCCCAGGTGCGCGTCGACGCCATTCCCACCGGTGCGCTGTCGCTGGATCTGGCGCTCGGCATCGGCGGCGTGCCCAAGGGGCGCATCGTCGAGGTGTTCGGGCCCGAGTCATCGGGTAAGACGACGCTGATCTACCACGTTCTGGCCGAAGCGCAGAAGCTTGGCGGCGTATGCGCCTTCATCGACGCCGAGCACGCGATGGACCCTCTCTACGCCAAGGAGATCGGCGTGGACATCGACGAGCTGCTCGTATCCCAGCCCGACTACGGCGAGCAGGCGCTGGAGATCGCCGACATGCTCGTACGCTCGGGCGCGGTCGACGTGGTCGCGATCGACTCGGTCGCGGCACTGACCCCGCGCGTGGAGCTAGAGGGGCAGATGGGTGATCAGACGGTCGGCGCGCAAGCGCGGATGATGAGCCAGGCGATGCGCAAGATCGCGGGCAACCTCAACCGCACCAACACGCTGTGCATCCTCACCAATCAGATCCGCGAAAAGGTCGGTGTGATGTTCGGCTCGCCGGAGACTCAGCCGGGCGGGCGCGCGTTGAAGTTCTACGCCTCTCAGCGGCTTGACATCCGCCGCATCGAGACGCTCAAGGACGGCACCGAGGCGGTCGGCAACAGGGTGCGCGTGAAGGTCGTCAAGAACAAGCTCGCGGCGCCCTTCCGCCAAGCCGAGTTCGACATCGAGTTCGGCAAGGGGATCTCCACCTCGGGCTGCCTGGTAGACCTCGGGATCGAGCACAGCATCGTCACCAAGTCAGGCTCGTTCATCTCCTACGGCAACGAGCGACTCGGACAGGGGCGCGGCAACGCCAAGGCATACCTGGACGAGCACCAGGAGATCGCCAAGGAGATCGAGCGCAAGATCTACGCCGCGCTTGGGCTCGGTGCGGACAAGGTGACGCCGCTTCACCAGAACGACGCCGCACCGGCGCCGACAGCGGTGCAGGATGCGGACAGTCGCGCCGCCTGAGCGGGCGGCAGCTTCGAGAGCCAGCAACAGGGCGCACTCGTCCACGGAGGATCGAGAGCGCCCTGTTGCCGCACGGCCACGAGTACCTAAAGCCACCTGATGCCCAGACTTAGTTCGTTCTACGGGATCGTCATTGCGATGTACTGGAGTGAGCCGCACCACTCCGTTCCCCACTTTCACGCCTATTACGGCGAGTACGAAGCATCGCTCGATTTTGCGGGGGAGATCCTCGCGGGCGATCTTCCGAAGCGCCAACTTCGCTTGGTCCAAGCTTGGGTGGAGCTACATGCAGACGAGTTGGAGGCTGACTGGGCGCGCGCTGCCAGCGAACAGCCTTTGATGCCGATTCCTCCGCTTCAGTAAAGTCCAAGCGATGGAGAAGCTCGTTCCTCTCACCGGAGCCGAGGTTATCGGCGACCACCGATTGCGCCTGACTTTCGCTGATGGGCTCATCGGCGACATCGACCTTTCCGACCGTAACTGGAGAGGCGTTTCCGAGCCCCTAGCCGATCCTGGTTTTTTTGCCCAGGCGCGCATAGATCCGGAGATTCGAACAGTCGTTTGGCCCAACGGCTACGACATGGCGCCAGAGATGCTGTACGAACTCGCCTCGCGATAGCGTCGCGTTTCGGCGTTCTCGTCGTAGCCGATCACGGACTATCCCCAATCTGGAAAGTGGCGAGCGCTTCGTAACTTGCGCCCTCCGGCGAGAGCCAGGAGCGGTAGAGCACCAGCTCGGCCGGGGCAAAGGACAGGGCCGGCGTCGGCGGCAGCGCCTGCTCGCGCCCACCGCCGCGCCGGCGGCTGGACCCGTCCGCTCGCATACGCGCGACGGTGATGTGCGGGCGAAAGCGCCGTGGCTTCGCTCGGGCTCCCGTCGGACCGGACGGTGCGTGCGATAGCTCCTCCACCGGCTCCAGGCGGGCCACGACCTGCGCATGGATACGCGCAAGAGCTTCGCCCTCGTCGTGCAGCTCGACAGCCAGCGCGCGCGGGCGGCGCGGCGGCAGCCACAGCGGCGCGCCGACCGACAGCCGCACAGTCGGACGGTCGCACGCTGCCAGCTCGTCGGTCAGCGACGGGATCTCTTGCACCGGTACGTTGCCGAGGAAGCAGACAGTCACATGCAAGAGCTCGGGGTCCAGCACCCGTAGCGTTTGCTGCTGTGAGCCGCCCGCGGAGCGCCGCTCACGGGCGGCGGTGCGCGCCCATGCCGCCAACAGGGCAGCGACCTGCTCGGGCGGATCGACCGCCACGAACAGGCGAGCGCTCGCGGCGCGGCGGCTCATCGCAAGAGCGGGCCGGTTCCTTCCCGCTCTTTGGGATCCGTCTCGTCATATTGGCTGAGCAGCAGACGGCGGATCATGTGCATCGCCACCGTTACCGCGCGCTCGCGCACGTCCATGCGCCCGCCTGGCAGGCGCACAGATCGCGTCAGGCTGCCCTGCGGGCCATTCACCGAGAGCCATACCAACCCGACCGGCTTGTGCTCGCTGCCACCACCGGGGCCGGCGATACCGGTCACCCCCACTCCTACCTCGGCGCCCAGGACAGAGCGAGCGCCTATCGCAAGCTCACGGGCGACCTGTTCGGAGACGGCGCCATGGCCCTCGATCGTCTCGCGCTCCACGCCCACCTGGCCGACCTTGACCTCGTCGGAGTAGGCGACGATCCCTCCCAACACGTACTCCGAGGCACCCGGCGGATTCGTGAGCCGTGCCGCCAGCAGGCCACCTGTGCACGACTCCGCTACCGCAATCGAGCGGCGCGTTGATCCGTCAAGCTCGCCCGTGGTCTCGCCTCCGCGTAGCAGCATGGCGACCTGATCGTCCACCGTCGTCCCGTCCTGTGAGTAGAGGGTGTCGGCATGGCGCTCGGAGACGATCGCCGCAAAAGCGTCGTACTGCGCCTCAGCGGACGGCTCGTAGCGAGTGACGATCTCGATCTCCCCGCCGCGCAGGCATGTCGTGATCTCAAGGTCCTGCATCTGCACTCCGGCGCGCTTCGCCTCGCGCAGGGTCTCGGCGATCTCCGACTCCGGGATACCGAATAGTCGCAGCATCCGCCGGCGGTACTCGCGGGCACCCCTAACGGCCTGCCGCCAGGTCTCTGTGGCGATCGCCTGCCCCCACATCGGCTGCAGCTCTCGCGGCGGGCCCGGAAGCACCACGACCGTGGGACCCTCCCGACCATCGGCCGGCGCCACGACCAGTCCCGGAGCGGTGCCAACAGGCTCGAGGATGCTCGCGCCGCGAGGGATCGTCGCCTGCTTGCGATTACCCACCGCGATCGCGTCGCGGTCGAGGCTCGGGTAGCGTGCGGCAAGCGGCTTCAAGATCTCCGCTATCCGTCCCTCGAGCTCCTGGTCGAGGACCATCTCGCGGTCCTGGAAGCGGCCCACCACCTCGGCAGTCAGATCGTCGGCCGTCGGACCCAGACCGCCGCTGGTGATGACCACGCTCATTCCCTCGGCGGCCATGAAACGCAGCGCCGCCTCCATGTCGGAAGGGCGATCGCCGACGATCACGGTGTGCGCGAGGTCTACGCCCTGCTCGAACAGACGCTCGGAGAGCCACGGGCCGTTGCGATCGCGTACGCGCCCGGTCAGCACCTCGGTGCCGGTGACGACGATTCCCGCGCGTGCCGGGGCGCTCATTTGCAGGTCGGCTGCTGAGTGGAGCTCAGCAGGTGCCGGCCTGAGCTGGTGATCGAGTAGCCGATCGAGTTTGAGGTGGTGGGCACGCTCTCTGCCCGGCCGTTGACATACATCGTCACCGCGTCGTTGCCGAGCGTCACGGTGAAGCGACCGGCGTGGTAGGTGACAGGCGTGTAGCTCGGCTGCAAAGTGATCCCAGGGATTGCCTTGCGAGTGCCGTCGCCGATCAGGCAGACCCACACCGGCGCGGAGGGCTTTAGCGACAGCGCCACGCGTGTGCCGCCGCCGGCCGTGCTGGTGCCACTTGCCGGCGTGCCCGCGTTGGGTGAGCTTGAACGGTGATGCCGTGAGCTCGTGCTCGCGCGCGCAGCGTTCGCGTTGCTCTGCGGTTTGGGTGAAGTGCCGCCTTTTTTCTCAGAGAGCAGCCCGACGACCAACAGCACGATCAGCAGCCCGACGACGCCAAGGGCGATCGTGTAGCCGCGCGAGGGCCTGCGTGTCACCGAAGCCGAGCGTGCGCGCCGCGCCGGGCTTGCCATCACGGCCGGCTGGAGCTCGACCTCGCTGGGCTGCTCGTAGACCCGTCTGTATTCGTCTACCAGCGCCTTATCGTCTAGACCCAGCGCCTGCGCGTAGGTGCGCAGAAAACTACGAACAAAGGTAGGCCCTGGCAGCAGGTCCCACTCTTCGTTCTCGAGCGCCCGCAGATACTTGGCCCGAATCTTCGTTTGCGCCTCGATCTCGGACACGTCGACGCGCGCGCGCATGCGCGTCTCACGCAGGGTCGCTCCAATTTCGGCCATATCAGCGAGACAGGCTAGTGACTGTCTCGCACAAACGTGTTATGTGCAGGAACGGTTGCCGGTACTCAGCCGGGCACCGAGGTCTCGCTGGGGGCCTCGATGCTGCCCTCACCGAGCGCGGCAAGCACGCGTGGCAGCTCGGCCTCGCCGATCAGCACCTGCCGTGGCTTGGAACCCTCATAGCCGGAGATGACGCCACGGCGCTCGAGCATGTCGATCAGACGCCCGGCGCGCGTGTAGCCAAGTCGCAGGCGACGCTGCAGCATCGAAGTCGAGGCGGTCTGCATTTCGGCTACAAGTGTGATCGCGTCGCGCAGCAGCGGATCCTCGTCTGGATCGAACTCGTCATCGCCGCTCTTCTCGGGCTCGCTCGGCTCAACCTCCTCCAGGAGCTCCTCGCGCAACTCGGGCTCACCCTGCTTGCGCCACAGCTCGGTCAGCTTGGCGATCTGCGACTCGTCGATGTAGGCGCCCTGGATGCGTTGAAGCCGCGATGAGCCAACCGGAGAGAAGAGCATGTCGCCCTGGCCGAGCAGCGACTCGGCGCCGTTCTGGTCGAGAATCACTCGCGAGTCGGTCTGGCTTGAGACCGAGAAAGCGATCCGCGAGGGCACATTTGCCTTGATCATTCCGGTGATCACGTCAACGCGCGGGCTCTGGGTGGCAAGTACGAGGTGGATACCGACGGCCCGCGCCTTCTGAGCAAGCCGGATGATTGAATCCTCCACATCGGCCGGGGCGACCATCATCAGGTCCGCGAGCTCGTCGATCACGCACAGGATGTAAGGCAGTGGGGCTTCGTCGCGCTGGGCGCGCGCCTTGTTGAGCTCCACCAGCGAGCGGGTGCGCGAGAGCGACATGATCCCGTAGCGCTGCTCCATCTCCTTGACAAGGTTCTGCAGCGCGTTGGCCGCCATCCGCGGGCTCGTGATCACAGGTGTGAGCAGATGTGGGATCGACTCGTAGTGGTTGAGCTCCACCTGCTTTGGATCGACCAGCACCAACCGCAGTTCGTGCGGAGTGGCGCGCAGCAGCACCGAGCAGAGCATCGCGTTGATCGCCCCAGACTTGCCGGCGCCCGTAGTGCCGGCCACCAGCAGATGCGGCATCTTCGCCAGGTCCGCGCCGATCGCCTTACCGGCGACGTCCTTGCCCAGCCACACCGTCAGCGGCGACCAATCCTTCGGCGGCTCTTGGTAGACGTCGCCCAAGCGCACCATCCGTCGCTTGGCGTTGGGCACCTCGACACCGACGGCTTGCTTACCCGGTATCGGCGCGAGGATGCGAATGTCCGTGGCCGCGAGCGCGTAGGCGAGGTCGTCCTTGAGTTGGGCTACCTTGCCGACCTTCGTCCCGGGCGCCAGGCGCAGCTCATAGCGGGTGATGTGCGGTCCGGCGACCGTGCCGATCACCTTCGCATCTACGCCGAAGTGACCGAGCGCCTCGATCAGGCTCGTGGCGGTGCGCTCCTGCCCAGCGGTATCCGGACGGGCCTGCTCCGCGGTGGAGCGTGTCAGCAGTCGATCGGCCGAGGGCAGTACCCAGGCAAAGTCGGGGTCATCGGTAACGACGTCGCGCAGCCGTCCTTGCGGGGTCAAAGCATCCGGGTCGACATGCGCGATCCCGGCGATCTGCTCCTCGCTCTCCGCTTCGGCCTCCTGGCTCTCCTGCGCTTGGAGGTCCGGCTCTGAGGAGGACTCTTCAGAACGCTCCTGCACATGGGCGTCGGCCTCTTCGGCTTCCCAGGGCGTGAACATCTCATCGCGCGAAGGCGCCTCGACGTGCGTGGCGCGAACAATCAGCTCCTCTGGCGCGGGATCGGGCGGGATCACGCTGGCCGATGCTCGTGCCTGTGCGTCGGCTGAGCGCTCCTGCATCCGCTCTCTGGAGGTGCGCTCCAGTTCAGACGCGCGTGCGCGAATCACACGGCTCGTATCGACCAGCCCGTTGCCGGTTGCCTTCAATGCCGCCGCCAGCGAAGCGCCACTGATCAAGATCGCCCCCACAATCGCCAGGAAGACGACGAGGATGTCGACACCGACCGTCTGGACCATTCGGTGCGCGACCCAGTAGAGCCCCTGCCCGGCGATGCCACCGTGGTTTTGCAAGAAGACCGAGCGCCACTGTCCAGAAGAGGCGCGCTCCGGCGTGCCGTCGCTGACGCCGAGCGTGCCGGCGGCAAGCGCGAGGGTGATCGCGGCGAACAGACACAGGCCGCCCGTGCGCAGCGGCCGGCGCGCCGGAACCAATTGGGAGAGCAATAGCGCACCGCCTCCAACCACGAGCGCGATCGGTGCGAAAATCCGAGCTTCACCTATGCACCAGCCAATCGCGACCGACAGACCGTGGCCGACGCGGCCCCCATCCCAGTGGCCGTAGAGGACGAACGCCATGAACACTCCGACCGCCACGAGGCCCAAGCCGAGGATGTCTCGCTCGTTCTGGGTGAGCGTCGGCCAGGCCGGAATGTGGTCCAGCAGGCCGGCCGACCCGCGTCTCTTGCGCTTGGCGCGTGAGCGCGTGCCGCTGCCACGAGCAGCCGTGCGCTTACGCGCAGGCCCGCGCTTTGGGTTCCTTCGAGTCGCTGCCATCAAGCGACACTTCGACGCCGAGCCGCGCGAACCTGCTCAGGACCCTTACCATCGCTTTAGTGCATTCCGCTACATACAGCCATTGAGATGAGTGATTTTTCCCGCGCACCGCGCGTCCTGGTGGTCGAGGACGACGAGGACATCGCCCAGGCCCTGCAGCGCTCGCTGCGCATGGAGGGCTACGAGGTCAGAGCCGCCGGCGATGGCAATGCCGCGATCGAGCACGGTCGCGCCTTCGCGCCCGACCTCGTGATCCTCGATCTCGGGCTGCCCGGTCTTGACGGAATCGAGGTGGCAAAGCGCCTGCGCGCCGATGACGACGTACCGATCCTGATCTTGACCGCCCGTGACGCGCTTGAATCGCGCGTGGAGGGCCTTGACGCCGGCGCCGACGATTATTTGGTCAAGCCGTTCGAGCGCCAAGAGCTGTTGGCACGCATGCGCGCGCTGTTGCGCCGCCGCCCCCCGCGCGGCTCAGCGCCCTTGAAGGTCGCAGACCTGTCGCTGAACGTCGACACACACGAGATTTCTCGCGGCGAGCGCCAGATCGAGCTGACCCAACGCGAGTTCGAGTTGCTCGAGTACCTGATGCGCAACGAGCGCATCGTCATCTCGCGCCAGCGCCTGCTCGACGACGTGTGGGGCTATGACCCCTTCTCGACCACCAACACGATCGAGGTGTTCGTCTCCAACCTGCGTCGCAAGCTGGAGGCCGACGGCGAGCCGCGTCTCCTGCACACGATCCGCGGCGCCGGCTATGTCCTCAGGGCCTGAGCAGGAGCCGATCGTGCTTCAGCGCGTGGCCCGTGCATGGGCAGCGCGGCAACTGACGAAGCTGTCAGGTCTGTTTGACCGTCTGCCGATCCGCTGGCGTCTGGCGGGTGTCTCGGCTCTGCTGACGTTCACGATCCTGTGCGCGTTCGCGCTGGTGGTGGGTTCATTGACGGTCCATCGCATTCGCACCAACTTCGACCGAGAAGTGGCTGTGTCGGGAGACAATCTTGCCGGGCTGCTGCATCCGGAAGTGACCGGCAGCTATATCGAAGGCTTCAAGCTGCGCCTGTCAAGCCCTACCGATCTCAGCCGTCTCGCGGAATCCGACGACGCGGTGATCCGCATCATGAGCGAGTCGGGCAAGGTGCTCGAAAGCACCGGTCACGCACCGGAATTGGGACTGCTCAGCGAAACCAATGCGCTGGGCTACCGCGTCCACACAACTCCGGTGGCGGTCAGCGGGCCTGTGGGCGGCACCGTGATCGTCCAGTACGGCCGCCGCCTCTCCGATCTGAACGCGACGATTCATCGCGTCGAGCTGCTGCTTCTGTTGGGCGTGATGGCGGGCACCGCGTTGGCTCTCTTGGCCGGTATTGCGATCGCCCGTCGCGCGATGGCGCCGATCGCCGAGCTGACCAGCACCGCTGAGCAGATTGCACGTACGCGCGACCCTTCATTGCGGATGCCCGAGCCTGCCGCCGACGACGAGGTCGCCGAGCTGGCGCGAACGCTCGAGGGGATGCTCAGAGAGCTCGATGCCGCGCACGCCGAGACCGAGCAGACGCTCGCCCGTCAGCGCCAGTTCGTCGCCGACGCCTCACACGAGCTGCGTACGCCGCTGACCAGCGTGCTCGCCAACCTCGAGCTTCTCTCCGAGTCGCTGCACGGCGAGGAGGCAGACGCCGCTCGCTCCGCCCTGCGCTCCTCGCGGCGTATGCGCCGTTTGGTGGCCGATCTGCTGCTGCTGGCACGCAGCGACGTGGGCCGGATCGTTCGCCGTGAGCCCTGCGACCTGGCGCAGATCGTGGTCGAGGCCGCCGCCGAGCTAGGCCCGGTCAGCGACAGGCACGAAATCTCGATCGATGCTCAGCCGGTGATCGTCGAGGCATCGCGCGACGAGCTGCATCGATTGGCGCTCAACCTGATCGAGAACGCCTTGCGTCATACCCCGCCGGGTACGGAGATTCGCGTCAGCACCTCCACCGACGAGCAGGGTCGAGCGCAACTGGTGGTCGAGGACGACGGGCCGGGTGTGCCCGAGCGGCTGGCAGACAGCCTGTTCGAGCGCTTCGTGCGCGGCGCCGGCGATCGCGGCGGCTCCTTTGGCCTGGGCCTTGCGATCGTACGCGCCGTCGCCGAATCGCACGGTGGCAGAGTCGTGCTCGAGCAGACACATCCGGGGGCGCAGACTCCGGGCGCTCGCTTCGTCGTCACCCTGCCGGCTTCGGCGCCAGCTTCTAGGGCGTCCCCTGAGCAAGCGAGGCAAGGATGCAGCGAGCGTAATGTGCTGAGCACATAAGCGAGCGAAGACGCAGCATCGCGCCGCTCAGGGGACGCCCTAGACCTCGACGACGACCGGGAGCACCATAGGCCGGCGACGCAGGCGGTCATAGACTAGGGCCGCGAGGTCGTCGTGGAGCATCTGCTGAAGCAGGTCGACCTCGCGGATCTCCTCCTCGGCGGCGCGCAGCACCGTTCCTTCCACCGTGGCGCGGATCTCCTCGATCAACTCGCCGGCCTCCTTGGGGAAGGGCACGCCGCGGAAGATCACCTCGGGGTCGGCCACCGAGCGGCCGTCCTGCTC
>JBOGXY010000179.1:0-9167 GCA_050696495.1 Solirubrobacteraceae bacterium | reverse complement strand
GCGCAAGGCGTGCCAAAAAAAGACATGCCCCTCACGGCCTAAACAGGCCGGATTCCGCGTCCGAAAGCGAGCCGGAGCGATTAGATCAGACGTCGAGCTCGGCCTGAGCTGTCTGGCTGAGGTGCAGCGGATCGACGATCTTCAGCTCGAGCGGACGGTTGTCCAACGAGACGATCTTGATCTTGTAGAGCAGCAGCGCGCCCTGGGTGGCACCGTTCGCCGCCACCGTGTCGAGCGCCGGTATGCGCGCTTTGGACTGCACGAGGCCGCCGCGATAGGCAAATTCGTTGACGGCGCCCGGGATCCTCGGGCTGTAGACGTTTTCCTGGGTGTCGCTGATCGTTATCTGCGTGGCAGCCGGATGCGGCGCCGAGCTTTCGTTGTAGACCTGCAGGAACACCCCGAACCACTCTTCTCCGGGGGCCAGCTTGCGCTGGGCGGGGGTCAGGCCTTTCAGGTAGGCGGCGTCCTCGGTGTCGGCCGGGTTGAGCTGGCGCGAGAGCTGCACCTCGTAGATCAGCGGGCCGACGTTCAGATATGGGGCGTTCTGGCCGGACTCGCCGGCGTAGGTGCCGGTGGTTACGCGCGTGTGCGAATCGTCCGAGCAGGCACCGAGGCCGACGGCGACCAAGAGCAGCAGGGCGATGAGGACTGGCTTGCGGGTCATTGCGAGGCGGGAGTCTATCCGGCGGCTACCGTGACGCGCTCTCCACGGCCTTCGCCCCGCTCGATGATCGAGCGCAGCCGGCGCATCGCCTTGGCGTTCTTGCGCTTCAGCCACGAGCGACCGCCGAGCGCCTCCATCAGCCGGTCGGAGAGGACGTGCGCCTCGGTCTCCAGGCGGAACTGGACGCGGGTGGCGCCACCGGGGGCCGGCGAGAGCTCGTAGACGCCGAGTGTGCGGATGCGGTTGGCCTTGCCGGTGCGGCCGGTCTCGACGATCCGCTGGGGTGCTGTGACCTCGGTGAGGGTCGAGTCACCCCAGCTGAAACGGTTGCCCGGCGCCTTGACCCGATAGCGCGCGCCGGCGCCCAGGCCGACAGAGTCCTCGCGCGTGAGGTGCCAGTCGACCAGGTAGTGGTCGGTGAACTCGGGGTGGTTGGCGATGTCCTTGAGGTAGTCGAATACCTGCTCGCGGGGAGCCGATATGACGGTCGAGACGCTCACCGGATGCACGGCGCGCCAGTCTAATGACTGCGGCGGAACCTTGGCCGGTGCTTTGCGGCGCCCTTAGGCGGCGCGGGCTGTCAAGCGCACGGTGTGGCCGAGCTCTGAGTGGCGCACGACCTCGCTGGCCAGCGGCGCCGCCGGGCGCAACTGCCGGCAGAGCTCGCAGACGACTCCCGAGAGGTGCTCGTAGAGATGCACTCGCTCTCCCACGAGCGGCGTGCGCGAGCAGTCCACGCAGCGGTGGCGATCCTCGCTGAGCGTGCGCACTCCGCGCCGTAGCAGGTAGCGCTCGAGTTGCTCAACGTCGCCGGCAACAGTGCTCATGATCGTCACTAGTTCGCCGCCTTGATCACGCCTCCTGCCGCAAACCTCCACAAAGCCTGTCCAGCACGCTCGAATTTCGCTGCTTCTTCGACTCAACTGGTTTGCTGGCAGATAGCGCCGGGTAGCCTCGAATTGCACGACGCGAGTCGAGTGCCGAGAGTGCTGCCGAACAGCCGCCATGCGATGTTGACAGGTCGGCTACAAGACGATTTGACGGGATGGTTATGATTGCCGCGGAGTTCCACCCTGTGGAAAGCTCCCGATCTAAAGGGAGTCAGAGAAAGGGGAGCCGGAGCATGATGTCCTTGACTTCAGGCACGATGGCTGGCGCCGGATCCTTCCGTTGTCAGAGCTGCGGGTACATGTTGACGCTTACCTCGCTGGACGCGTTGCGTGACTGCCCGGATTGCGGCGGCCACGACTTCGTGCGCGCCTCGCTGTTCGACGCGCACCCACCGATCGTCGAGAATCACCCGATCGCCACGCACAGTGGGGAGAAAGAGTGGATCGCACAGGCCCGCGAGGAGTTGAGCATCGCCGGGGAGTATCTACTCTACGACGACGGCGAGAGCGTAAAGACGGTGGCGCTGACGCGCGAGTGGACCCGGATCGGGCGTAGCCTGGCCGCCGACGTGCGTTTTGACGACCCGACCGTCTCGCGCCGCCACGCGCTGGTTGTCCGCCAGGCCGACGGCGTTAGGGTGCTTGACGACCGCAGCCTCAACGGTGTGTTCGTCAACGGCGAGCGCGTGGAGTGGCGCGCGCTCAAAGACGGCGATCAGATCGTCGTCGGACGCTACCTGCTCGTGTTTGCCAGCGTTGCGCTCGATCCGAGCGAGCCGGCTTTGGACGCGCCGGCGCAGACCGTCGGCTGAGCCTGAGCGGCGCCGCCACCCGATCCACGATCGCCTGCGCGCCTGCGCGAGGCCGGCAGGCGACTTGCCGTACTATCGGCGCGATGGCGCAGACGATCGCGGTGCTCTCGCAGAAGGGCGGGACCGGAAAGACGACAACCGTGCGCACGCTTGCCGACGTGTTGCGCCGGGTGCAAGTCAAGACGCTTGCCGTAGACCTCGACCCGCAGGGGAACCTGTCGGACTATTTCGACGTTCCGCCAGAGAGCGAGCCGACGATCGCCGACGTGCTGAGCGGCGCCGCAAAGGCCGGCGAGGCGATCCACGACGACGTGATCCCCGCCAGCCTCAACCTGGCCGAGACGGAGCTGATGTTGGGCGGCAAGATCGGACGCGAGATGACGCTGCGCCGGGCGCTCGCGGATGTACAGAAGGACTACGAAGTGGTGCTCGTGGACTGTCCCCCCTCGCTCGGGTTGTTGACCGTCAATGCGCTGGTCGCCGCCGACTATGCGCTCGTAACCGCCGAGGCGCAGTACTTCGCGCTGCAAGGGGTCGAGCAGGCGATGGAGGTGATCGAGGTCGCCCGCGACTCGCTCAACGATGAGCTCGAGCTGCTGGGGGTGCTGTTGAACCTCGCCGACATGCGCACGGTTCACTCGCGTGAGGCGAAGGCCTCGCTTACCGAGCGCTTTGGCGAGAAGGTGTTCGAGACATCGATCCGCGGCTCGATCGCCTACGCCGAGTCCGCCGAGCGGGCGCGATCGATCGTCGATCATCGTCCCGACCTCGGCGCGGACTACATAGCGCTCACCGGCGAAATGCTCGACCGTCTGCCCGACATGGGCGACGCGCGCCACCGGCTCGCCTCGCTTGCCTGAGCCGCCCGGCGGCGAAACTCAGGCGGCCAGCTGCGGCGTCGGCTGACCCCGTTCGATGCGGCGACGCTCAGTCGCCGCCACCATCTCGAACTCGGGGATGCAGGAGCCGCGCTTGCTCGAAGCCGGCAGCAACGGCCGTGCCAGCCGAGCGCTCGTCATCACAGCCGTGCAGGTTGCGCGCTGAGCACGTGTGTACTCGAGGCCGTACAGCTCGCGCACGCGCGGTGGCAGCGAGCCGAGCATCACCAGGTCATGCACGCGCTTGGGCGCCTGGCGACTGGCGGGCATCGGGATTTCGAAGGCCGAAGCGAAGCCCATGTAGCGCGCCTCCTCGGTCAGGTGCAGATCCTTGCCGGCCAGTCGGGCTTCGTACCAGGCGCGAAACTCCGCGTGGGTCGCCGGCGCCACCGAGCGCGGCATCTTGAACAGCTCTCCGAAGTACAGGTAGTCCCGCCACAGCGCTTCGCGCTCGCCAGGACGCAGGGGGCGCACCAAGCGCTCGTAGAACCATTCTGCCGAATCGGCGATCACCGCGATCGTCCACAGCATCAGCTCGGGGTCGAAGGCCGAGTACGGCGTACCGGCCGGGTAGCTGGGGCCGGCGTCCTCGCTCAACCGCCCAACAACCCGCTCGTGCATCACATCGACCGCCGTGAGCGCCCGATCGGCGCGTGCCTTGGGGCCGAAGAAGACCGCCTCGAACATGCCGCCCGTGTGGGCTATGCGGCGAAAGGGGGTGCGCTTGTTGCGCGTGTGCTCGCTGGTGCCGACGTAGTTCAGCGGCTTGACCGCGCCGACACACAAAGCGCGCTGGCCGTACATCAGGCCGACCGCCTTCTCTTCGTGCACCATCCTCAGGACCGAGGAGCCGCGCGGGAAATAGCCGTCGTCCGGCAGTGCTGCGCCCATAGCGAAAATCTACAGCTCTGAACCCTCGCTTTGGTGTATGGGCCAGAATATCCTCCTGCATAGGGTATGATGTTCCGATGAGCACGATCGCCTGGCGGGTTGATGAGCTTGTCGCCAAACGCGGCTGGAGCGCGGGTCGGCTGGCGAAAGCAGCCAGCTTGGATGAGAAGACGGTGCGTAACATCATCGCCGGACGCGCCACCCGCGTGGACCTGGAGACGATCGCTCGACTGGCAGGCGCGCTGCAGGTCACGCCTGGCGCACTGTGGGCGCTGCGACCAGACCCGGCCGACGCTTGGAAGGCGACCGCCGGTTGCGCCGGCACAGCCGACCGCAAAGAGCTGCTCGAAGCGCTCGCAGGCGGAGGGTTCGAGCAGTCCGACCCCGCGCTCGAGCGAGCGCTGCGCTCACCTTGAGCCGCTGCTATCTGGACACCAACTTCCTGTACGTCCACCTGCGCACCCCGCGCAAGGACCCGCCACAACCCGCGCATAGCTGGCGCGCGACTATTCTGGAGCAGTTGGGCGCCGACACGCCGGTCACCAGCGCGCTCGTCCTGGACGAGCTGGCCTATCGCCTGATCCTCGCCTGGCTGCGCGATGACGGTGAGCGCGATCCCCTCTCCGCCTACCGAGCCGACGCGACGGCGGCGATGCGCGCCGTGCGCGACCGGCTCGCCAAGACCTGGCGCGCTGTGGACTCGCTGGCACTCGCGTCGCAGCCCACCGACGACGAGGTTGTGGGGCGGGCCAAGGCGCTGATGGCGCGCCCCGGCCTCAGCCCGCGCGACGCCTTTCACGCGGCCCACGCGCTCGCGGCGGGCTGCAGTCTAATCGCCAGCACGGACCCCGTATTCGACCAGGTGCGCGGGCTACGTCGCCTGGGGCCGTAATGGCCGAGAGGGGTTGGCGGCGAGCCCGTTGGATTGGCTGACCCACGAGTGACGAACTGTCCAGACCTCTACAACTCTTGCACGTAGGCGCCCTGCGCCTCGAACGGCGCGCGCATCAGCGTCGCCCAGCCCTCGACCTCCGGCTGCAACGCCTCGACCACCGCGCCGGTGTGCTCATAAAAGCACCACACCAGCACGGTCGGGCCCGCGCCGGAGATGGTGGCGCCCAGGGCGCCTAAGTCCGCGGCCTTGCGCGCCAACTCGTAGGAGCGTGGGAACAGATGCGCGCGACGCTGCTCGTGCAGGCTGTCGCGCAGGCCCCGCGCCACCAGGTCCCAATCGCCGCGCGCCAAGCCGAGCGTCAGTAGCGACGCGTGAGCGACGTTGAAGACCGCCTCGGAGATCGGCACCTGCTCGGGAATCGCGCGCCTGGCCTCGCTCGTGCGCACCGCAAGCTCGGGCACGACGGCGATCGCCTCAAGGCCCGTCGGCGGATCGAAGCGCACGGCGTCGCCGTCGGCGCAGATGACAAAGCCCCCGTCGATCGCCGCGGCCACGTTGTCGGGATGGCCCTCCATCTCAGTGGCGTCTGCGAGCAGGTCGATGTCCAGCTCGAACAGATGATCGGCGGCGAGCAGGCCCGCAACGATCGCGGCGGCGCTCGAACCGAGGCCGCCGCTCAGGGGGATGCCCGAGGAGATCCGAAAAGTGAAGTCATCCGCCGGGTGCAGGCTCTCGAAGGCGCGCACGCATAAGTTCTCCCGCCCGCGCGCGACCGCCAGGTCGGTCTCCACGCAGAAGCTGCCGGTCTCCAGCACCTCGAGCTCGAGGTGCATCCCAAGCGCGGCGGCCAGACAGTCGTAACCGGGGCCCAGGTTCGCCGAGGACGCCGGCACGCGCACCACGCGCCTACGTACCACCCGCACACCCCCGCTCTGAACAGGGGGTCGGGAGCGACTGTGCGATCAACCGAGGACCGCCTGTTCGATCGCACCCATCTCCGGCGCGCAGGAGATGACGGCGCCATCGTTGTTGGCAAGCGCCGTCTCGGGGTCCTTGAGGCCCCGGCCCGTCAGCACGCAGACGACCGTCGAGGCACCCTCGGCGCCGTACTTGATCAAGCCCGCCACCGACGCGCATGAGGCCGGCTCGCAGAACATCCCTTCCTTGGAGGCCATCATCCGGTAGGCGGCAAGGATCTCCTCGTCACTTACGGCGCGAATCGCGCCGCCTGACTCGGCGGTGGCCGCGAGCGCCTGCTCGCCGCGGGCCGGGTTGCCGATCCTGATCGCGCTCGCCACCGTCTCGGGGTGCTCGACGCGATGACCGAGCACGAGCGGCGCGGCGCCCTGCGCTTGAAAGCCGAACAGGCGTGGAGAGGCCCCCATCTCACAAAAGCCGCGCCAGTACGAAGTGATGTTGCCGGCGTTACCGACGGGGATGCACAGCAGGTCCGGGCCTCCGCCCATCTCCTCGACCAACTCGAACGCCGCCGTCTTCTGACCTTCGACGCGGAACTCGTTGACGGAGTTGACGAGCGAGATCGGGTGGTGTTCGACCAACTGGCGCACGAACTCAAGGCCCCGGTCGAAGTTGCCGGCGATCGAGACCACGCGGGCGCCGTGTATCAAGGTTTGGGCGAGCTTGCCCATGGCGATCTTGCCCTTGGGGATGATCACGGCGCAGGTCACGCCGGCTCGCGCGGCGTATGCCGCAGCGCTTGCCGCCGTGTTGCCGGTCGAAGCGCAGATGACGGCCTTGGCGCCCTCGCGCACAGCCGCCGATACCGCGCAGGTCATACCGCGGTCCTTGAACGAAGCCGTCGGGTTGCCGCCCTCGCACTTCAGGTAGACCTCCGCGCCCACCATCTCCGAGAGCAATGGGGCAAACGCCAGCGGCGTGGCGCCCTCCCCCAGACTGACGATCGGATCGTCAACGTCAAATGGCAGGTGCTCGCGCCAGCGGTCGATCAAAGTTGGACGGGCTTGGACGATGGTCACATGAACTCCTCTTCGATCACACGTATTGCGCGCGGGGTCGAGCGCAGAAAATCAAACTCGGCGATACGGGCCAGAGCTTGGCGTAGCTTGGACTCCGCCAGCGGATGGATCACCATCACCAGGCGCGCGTGCTCTCCCAGGCCACGCTGCACGACCGACTTGATCGACGCGCCCTGCTCGCCCAGCGCCTGCGCCACGGACGCAAGCGCGCCGGGGCTGTCGGCCAGCTCGATGTGGATGTAAAAAGCGCTCTGCACATCCGCCACCAGCGGCAACTGCTCCAGTGGCGCCAGCGGCACGGGAGCGGGCGCCATCGCGCTGATCAAGTCGCCGAGCACGGCGCTGGCCGTCTGCACGCCGCCCGCGCCGGGGCCGGACATCGTGATCTCGGTGATCGCCTCGGACTCGACCGTCACCGCGTTGTACGGGCCGCTCACCGAGGCCAGCGGATGGCCCTCGTATAGGAACGCCGGATGCACCCGCACCGACAGGCCCCCGTCGCGGCGCTCGGCGGTGCCGATCAGCTTCAGGCCCAGGCCCAGCTCGCGCGCGTACTGCAGGTCGTCGGTCTGCAGGCGCTCGATCCCTTCGTAGGGGACGTCGTCGATGTGCACGGGGGTCCCGAACGCCAAACGCGCGAGGATCGCCATCTTCGCCGCCGCGTCCTTGCCGCTGACGTCTTCGCTCGGATCGGCCTCGGCATAGCCCTGGCGCTGAGCCTCGGCCAACGCCTGCTCGTAGCTCGAACCGGCCGCCATCTCGGTGAGGATGAAGTTGGTGGTGCCGTTGACGATCCCGTGCACGCGCTGCACGTGAGCGCCCGCCAGCGACTCGCTCAGCACACGCACTACGGGGACCACACCGGCGATCGCCGCCTCGAAGCGCAACTGCGCGCCGCCCTCGCGCGCGGCCTCGAACAGCTCCTCACCGTGGTGGGAGAGCAATTGCTTGTTGGCGGTGATCACATGCCGGCCCGCCCGCAGGGCGCGCAGCAAATACTCGCGCGCCGGTTCAAGGCCGCCGATCAGCTCGACGATCGCATCGGATGCCGCCAGGATCTGCTCGAAGTCGCCACTGCTGGTGGTCAGCGTGCCGCTCAGGCGCGGACGGCGGCCCGTCAAGCGCGCCACCGCCTTGGCGCGCTGATCGAGCAGAGACGCGAACGCGGCGCCGACGGTGCCGTGGCCGAGCAGGCCGACGTTGAGCACGGCGACCTTCTGCTCGACTACGCCGGCCTCTGACTGGCTAACGGACATCGCGGGCCGTCAGGTCCTCGTAGGTCTCACGGCGCACGACCACGCGCGCGTCGCCGTCTTTGCAGAAGATCACCGGCGGGCGCGGGACGCCGTTGTAGTTGCTCGACATCGCGTAGCCGTAGGCGCCGGTGGCCGGGGTCAGGATCACGTCGCCCGGCCGCGGATCGTCAAGCGGCACGTCACGCACGATCACGTCGCCGGACTCGCAGTGCTTGCCGGCCAGCACACAGCGCGTAGCCGTCGCCGGGTCACTCGGCCGGTCGGCCAGGTGCGCTTCGTACAGCGATCCGTAGAGCATCGGGCGCATGTTGTCGGACATGCCGCCATCGACCGCCACCCAAGTGGAGACGTTGCGCTTGACGGACTCGACCGTGTAGAGGGTGACGCCCGCATTGGCCGTCAGAGCGCGTCCGGGCTCGACCAGCAGGCGCGTGTCCTCGGAGATGCCGACCTCGCGCGCGGCGGCGATCAGGGCGCCGACCCACTGCTCGATCTCCGGCGGGCGCTGCTGCTCGCTGTAGGCGACTCCCAGGCCGCCGCCGAGGTCATAGGTGGAGAATTCGCCTAGGCCCGACGAGTCGCCGATCCGCGCCAAGGCGGCGACCTCGCGCGCGAACGGGTCCAGGTCGAGCAGCTGCGAGCCGATGTGCGCGTGAATGCCCTCCAGCCGCAGAGCCCCGGCGGCGCGCACACGCTCGATCGCGCGCGGCAGGTCGGCCATCGAGAATCCGAACTTCGAGTCGGCCTGTCCGGTGGAGATCTTCTCGTGCGTGTCGCCGCTGACGTCGGGGGTCGCGCGCAGCAGCACTCCCACTATCCCTTCTCCATTGGGGGAAGACATCGGCGCATGCGCCGATGTCCCGGTCGGTACATGTACCGAC
>JBOGXY010000178.1:0-6268 GCA_050696495.1 Solirubrobacteraceae bacterium | reverse complement strand
GGTCGCCGCCAACCCACCTCCGCGCCGACCGGCCCTCAGGCCACCAGACTGTGCCCACGCTCACGGACGCCACCACCACCGACCATCACAACCGCGCCCTCAAGCCAAAAACCCCGAAACTCGAGGTGCATGTCGTTGATCTGATGAGTGGATACGCATCTCCTTCTATTCCGACAGCACCGCCCGAACGGGACGACAACGGGTTTGCCGAAGCATTGGTGGTTGGCCATACGCAAAGGGCCCTCGGCGAGCACACCAACCGACAGCGAGCAACTCAGTCAGTGCCCCGGCAGGATTCGAACCTGCGACCCTCGGATTAGAAGGAGGGAGGCCAGCGCCAAGGTGCCGTCGCCATCGCGTTTATTTATCGATGTTTCCGGCGAGGTTGCATCCCACGATCCGCGAACAGCCATCTGCCCGACAAGCACAGGACGAGACGCCCCTCACGGTGCCGGCGCGGATGTTCAGCTCAGCCGACGAGCTCGGTCACCAGCTGAACGCCTGGGCAACCACCGAACACCGCATCGTGAGCGACGAGTGGGATCGACCAGCGAATCCCGGTGGCGGCGATCCACAGATCGGCGTTGTGGTTGCTCTGATGCAAAGGATGGCCGATCTTCCGACAGCGATCGCGAAGTTCAGCGACGGCCTCAATCGTTGCGATGTCCATCGGCAGTATGCGCGCTCGCGCGAGAAGCCGCGCCAGACGCTCCTGACGAGCCGAACCCCAGTTCGCCTTCAGCGCCCCGTAGCGGGCCTCGGCCACGGTCTGCGGAGCGAGCGCGATCCGCTGCCCAAAGAGATGCTTGGCATAGCGAGTCGCGAGCGGCGAACGCTCCCGCAGTCGGGCCGTGAAGACGTTGGTATCGACCAGGACTGTCCCGGTCACTGCTCCAGCGCCGCCACGAACGCATCCCAATCCTCATCACTGAGGTCGGGGATGTCGAAATGCTCGCCCGGGTCAAGTGGCGCTACGTCGGCCATCAGGTCCTCAAGCTGCGGCGGATTCCAGAACAGCAAGTTCGCGTGCTCGATCAGGTCGTGGTTGTTGGCTGCAGGCTCTGGCATCGTGTTAGCTCCAGCCATATTGTACGGGCATACAGGCGAACTCCCATCGGGAGAGGAAATCCGGGGAGAGGAAGTGTCTTTCCTGAGTGCCCCGACGGCGAGTGCCCCCGGCAGGATTCGAACCTGCGACCCTCGGATTAGAAGTCCGACGCTCTATCCAGCTGAGCTACGGGGGCCTGTCTCCGTCTACGGTACGCCAACCGCGAGCGGCATCGCCACCATCCACGCCGCTTCCAGCCAGGCGCACAGCCCGCGCGCGGCCCGCCACCCGCCTCGCAAGGCCATAGCGCCCCCGATCCTTAAGCAATCTTCAGGCGAAATGTGCAAAAGTTGCAGACGATGAGTTCCGTGAACGATCCTGAATCCGAGCTGACGCGCAAGCAGCGCCGCGAGCAGGCGCGCGATGAGCGTCGTGCGATGGAGGAAGCCAACGCAGCGCAGGCCTCCCAGCGCAAGCGCCTGATCCAACTGGGCGGCGCGGCCGCTGTGGTGATCGTGATCATCGCGATCATCGTGATCGCCACCGGCAGCGGCGGCTCCAAAACCGCGCCGGCGCCGAAAAGCGCGGCGGCGACCGCCGCCTCGGCGGCCGTCATCTCCGAGCTGCAGGGGATCCCACAGAGCGCCAACACGCTCGGCAACCCGAGCGCTCCGGTCACGCTCGTCTACTACGGGGACCTGGAGTGCCCGTTCTGCAAGCAGTTCACGCTCACGGCGCTGCCGAGCATCATTCAGAAAGACGTGCGTACCGGCAAGGCCAAGATCCAGTACCGCTCGATGCAGACGGCAACGCGCGAAAAAGAAATCTTCCAGACCCAGCAGACCGCCGCCCTGGCCGCCGGCAAGCAGAAACACATGTGGGACTACGTCGAGCTCTTCTACCACGAGCAGGGAGAAGAGGGCAGCGGCTATGTCACCGAAAGCTACCTGCAGGGGTTGGCCTCCCAGGTTCCGGGCCCGTTCAACCTGAGTCAGTGGAGCTCGGATCGCAACAATCCGGCGTACGCCAACGAAGTGATCGCCGACGCTCAGAGCGCCAACCAGAACGGCTTCACGGGAACGCCCTCGTTCTTGATCGAAAAGGCCGGATCTGCGCCGAAGAAGCTTGAAAATCCATCGCTGACCGATCCCAAAGGCATCGAAGAAGCAATCGAAAAAGCGTGAGCGTGCAGGGCGATGGCGCTAACCGGCCCCTCCCCCCGCACCGCGAGCCGTCTCGCCCTCACCGCGCCTGAAGTAGGCGGGCTCCCATGAGCCGGCGCGCGCTGCGGATCTTGATGATCGTCCTTGCGCTCTTCGGCATCGGTATCGCAAGCTACGTCACCTACGTGCACTACGCGGGCATCAAGCCTGCTTGCACGGCCGGCGAAAGCTGCACGAAGGTGCAGACCTCCATCTACTCTGAGCTTGCCGGTATCCCGGTGGCGCTGATGGGCTTGATCGGCTACGTCGCGATCCTCGCCACGCTGCTTGCGCCTGAGAGCGAGCGCACGCGCTTTGCCACGCTGGCGCTGACGCTCGGCGGCTTCGGCTTCTCCGCCTACCTGACCTACCGCGAGCTGTACTCGATCCATGCGATCTGCGAGTGGTGTGTGACGAGCGCGATCGTGATGACGATTCTGATGCTGCTCTCGGCCTGGCGCTTCATGCGCGGGGCCGCCGTCTCCTCGACGGGAAGCGGGTCTGCCTATACGGGCCGCGCCGACGCCGTCGCGGGCGGCGGGCTCGGCCTTTAGGCCCTATTCCGATGGGCCTAAACTAGAAGATCCGTCCATTGGAATAGCGGCGTTGTACTGACGCCTGCGCGCGCGACCGAGGGAAACCGTGCGACGCGAACCATCAACGTCGAGAGGCGCTACGAGATGCAGCCTGCGTTCGACACCCCTCCCCCTTGGCGGTCCTCGCGGCCGGCCGGCTCCGCCGAGCACTCGGCGGAGATGAATGGAGGCTGCCGCGAGCCGCTGGCCGCCGAGGATCGCGAGCGCGTCCAAACCCTCTTTCTGAGCACCAGCGACCTGCTTGCGACGATCGCGCCGGACGGTCGCTTCACCCTGCTGAACCCCTCCTGGTCACAGACGCTCGGCTGGTCAGACGAGGAGATGCTCGACCGGCCGCTGCGCGAGCTCGTGCATCCTGACGACGTCGAGCAGACCGCGGCGATGCTGCTCGCCGGGCGCGACCATGCCGCCCAGATCGCCAACTTCACCAATCGTTACCGCCACCGCGACGGCTCCTGGCGCTGGCTGCTGTGGAGCGCGCGCAGCGACGGCGTCCTCTGGTACGCAGCCGCCAAGGATGTGAGCGACCGCGTCTGGCTCGAGCGCCAGGCGCTGCATGACCCGCTCACCAAGCTGCCCAACCGTCTGCTCTTGATGGACCGCGCCCGCCAGGCGCTCACGCGCCTTCACCGCGCCCGCGGACTGGTGGCGATGCTGTTCGTAGATCTCGACAATTTCAAGGCTGTCAACGACAACCTCGGGCATGCCCTTGGCGATCATCTGCTCGTCTCGGTCTCACAGCGACTGGCGGAGATGATGCGCGACAGCGACACGATCGCGCGCATGGGCGGCGACGAGTTCGTGATCCTGGCCGAGGACCTGCACGACGACGGCGAGGCGCTGAGCGTCGCCGAGCGCGTCCTGCACGCTCTGGAGACCCCATTCGTCGTCGGTTCTACCGAGGTTTCCATGCTCGCAAGCGTCGGCGTGTCGGTCTCCCACGATCCCGAGACCGATCCCGAGACGCTGCTGCGCGAGGCCGACGTGGCGATGTACCGCGCCAAGCGCTCGGGCGGCTATCGCCTGGAGCTCTTTGACGAGCAGCTGCGCCGCGAAGCCGAGGCACATCTGGAGATCGAGCGCCGCCTGCGCCAAGCGCTCCCGCGCGAGGAGCTGCAGCTCGCCTACCAACCGATCTTCGCGCTCGGCGACGGTCGCGCGGTCGCCTGCGAGGCGCTGCTTCGCTGGCAGCCGGGCGAAGGCGAGCCGGTCGAGACCGTCGATTTTCTCCAGCGCGCACAGGAGAGCGGGCTGATCGTGCCGATCGGCAAGTGGGTGCTAAACGCCGCCTGCCGGCAGGTCGCCGCCTGGCGCAAGCACGGTGAGCCGGTCGCGGTGTCGATCAACGTCTCCGCGCGCGGGCTGACCGATGTAGACCTGGCCAGAACACTGCGCGCAGCGCTCGAGCGCCACGACCTCCCCCCGCAGGCGCTGTGGATCGAGGTGACCGAAAACTCGGTGCTCGGCGATCCCGAGCGCGCGGGCACGACACTCGCACAGGTGCGCGCTTGCGGCATACGGGTCCTGCTCGACAAGGCCGGCTCGCATGAGACACGACTGTCGCTGATCGGGGCGTTGCCGCTTGACGGCCTGAAGCTCGACCGCGCTTTGATCGCCGCCGCGCAGGAGAGCCTGCAGGCACGCGCACAGGCGAGAGCGCTCGTGGCCCTGGCGCACGAGCGCGAGATCGACACGGTCGCCGTCGGCGTACAGAGCGAGGCCCATCTGCAGATCGCGCACGAGCTGCACTGCACACACGCGCAGGGCTTCCTCCTCGGCGAGCCCATGCCCGCGGAGCAGGTGGCGCTAACCCACTCGGGGGCGGTAGGCTCGCTGGCACGATGGGGTCCCCTGGCACGCCTGCACCACCGTCCCTGAACGACAACGAGGACCAGAAGCGAGCGGCGGCCGAGGCCGCCGCGGCGCTCGTGGACGACGGGCAGCGGGTTGGCCTTGGCACCGGATCGACCGTCGCTCACCTGCTGCCGGCGCTGGCGGCGCGCGGACTTACATTGCGCTGCGCCGCGACATCCCCTGCGACCGAGCTGCTCGCCGATGAGCTGGGACTAGCGGTCGAGCAGCTCGACGAGCTGGCTCCGCTTGACATCGCGATCGACGGAGCCGACCAGATCACCTCCGATGGATGGCTGATCAAGGGCGGCGGCGGCGCCCACACGCGCGAGAAGATCGTCGCAACAGCCGCCCGACGCTTCGTCGTGATCGCCTCCGCTGAGAAGGCCGTCGCCGCCCTGCGCCCGCCGGTGCCGCTCGAGATCCTTCGCTTCGGCGCGCAACAGACGCTCGCGGCGCTCGGCAAGGCCTCCCTGCGTAACGCCCCACCGAGTCCAGAGGACAATCTGATCGCCGACTATTTCGGGCCGATCGGCGATCCACGCAGGCTTGCGGCCTGGCTGGCGGCCGTGCCGGGCGTGGTCGAGCATGGACTGTTCGCACCCGAGCTGGTCAGCGACATCCTTATCGCTGGTCTGCACGGCGTCGAGCACATCACGCTCGCGGGCTCCCGCCGCAGCCGATGAAGCCTCCCGATCGCAAACACAAAGGAGCCACGCCATGAGCCAAAGCAACGGCAGCGGACCCGACGAGGCGGGCTCAGCGCCATACGTGGTGCTGATCACCGGCGCCTCCAGTGGGATCGGCGAGGCCACCGCGAAGCGGCTGGCGACGCTACCGCGAGCTCACGTCGTGCTGGTCGCGCGAAGGGAGGAGCGGCTGCGAGCGCTGTGCGACTCGCTCGGAGAGCGTGCCGCGTACATCGCTCTCGACCTGCTCGACGAGGATGCGCCGGCGAGGATCGCCGAGCATCTGAGCGAGCGCTACGGGCGGCTGGATCTGCTCGTCAACAACGCCGGCGCCGCCTGGCGCGCGACCTTCGCGCAGGGCGGCTACGCCAACGTGCGCCGCACGATGGAGATCGACTTCGACGCCCAGGTGCGCCTGACCGAGGCGCTGCTACCGCTACTGCGCCACAGCACACCCAGCGCGATCGTCAACGTGGCAAGCACCGCCGGGCGCGTCGCACGCGCCGGCTCGGGCGCCTACAGCGCCGCCAAGTTCGCGCTGGCCGGCTGGTCGGATTCGCTGTATGCCGAGGAGCGACCCCACGGTGTGCACGTCGGACTGGTGCTGCCGGGCTTCATCTCCACCGAGGGCTTCCCCCAGGCTGAGTTGACCGAGAAGGCGCTGACGCGCTGGATCGTCTCAACGCCCGAGAAGGCGGCCGAGGCCATCTACCAGGCCGGTGTTGAGCGCAAGGCCGAGCGCTACGTCCCGCGCCCCTATGCGATCGCCGCGGCGCTGCGCATCCTTGCGCCGGGGCTGGTCAGGCGCGTACTCGGCGGCGGCGCGGCGGCCGTGATAACCACGACCACCGGCGCCGACATGGCCGAGCGCTCGGCCGGCAG
>JBOGXY010000177.1:0-46594 GCA_050696495.1 Solirubrobacteraceae bacterium | reverse complement strand
CGCCGAACTTGCCGCCGGAGTGCAACACGGTCAGCACGACCTGCACCGCCGGCAGCCCCTCCTTCTCCATCGTGGCCACCGGGATCCCGCGCCCGTTGTCCACCTCGGTGACCGAGCTGTCGGGGTGAATCGTGACCGAGAGCTCCGTGCAGAACCCGGCCAGCGCCTCGTCGACGGAGTTGTCCACAAGCTCATAGACGAGGTGGTGAAGACCCATCACCCCGGTCGAGCCGATGTACATGCCGGGGCGCTTGCGTACCGCCTCCAAGCCCTCCAGCACGGTGATGTCCTGTGCGTCGTAGTCGGCGGACGCGCCGCCGATGGACGGGTCGTTTACGCCGCCCTGTACCGCCTGTGCCCCGGAAGGGGGTATGCCCTTCTCAGGGCTATCGCTGCCTGCCGCCAACTGACCCTCCGATGACGTGAGAACGCCCCGGATTCCGGGGCGCAAGTCCACGGCTGGGGCGATTTGAATATGCACACAAGGATAGCACAAGAGTCCTCCGGCTCGAGCCGGAAGTCAAGGCCAAATACCTGCAAAATGCAGGGAAAAGCTCACTCGCGAGCTCACCGGGTGCGGCACCGCAGGGCGCATATCGGATCGCCGCTCAGTGCGGCGTTCAGGCGGGGGATCAGCTCGCCGGCCATGAGGTCGAGCTCCTGGGCCCACACGGCGGCCTGGCAGGTGATGGTGAGGAGACCTTCGTGCTCTGCCGTGGGACGCGCCGAGGCCGCTATCGCGACCCCCGCGACCTCCTCCCAGACCTCCTGGACGCGAGCCAGCGTGCTGGCCGGCGCGAGCGCTGCCGTTAGCTCGCCGAGAGCGAGCGCAAGCGTACGCGGAGCCGTCCTGCTCACGCTGCGATCGCCTCCCGGAGGATCACGCCCGGGGAGACACGCAGCCGCGCCACCGAAGCATCGCCGGCTCCCGGGACGTGTGCGAGGTCCGTTGTCGCGATCACGCTCTGGCCCGCGGCACGCAGCTCCTGGGCGAGCAACTCGCGGCGCTCGCCATCGAGCTCGCTCATGACGTCGTCGAGCAGCATCAGCGGCGCGCTCCCGCGCTCCTGGGCGAGCACTGCCCGCTCGGCCAGCAGCAGTGCCAGCAGCGCGATTCGCTGCTCTCCCTGAGAGGCGTATACGCGCATCTCGCGCCCGGCGCGTAGAAACGCGAGCTCGTCGCGGTGCGGACCGTGGCCCGTGAATCCACGCTCGATGTCTGCGGGCAGGCGCTCGCGCAACTCCGCAAGGAACGCCTCCGCGTCGCCTGCGCGTGAGCGCGGCCTGTAGACGAGCGTGACCTCCCCGCTGCACCCGAGGAGCTCGGCGCGACGCGAGAACGGCTGCGAGATCAGCGCGGCCGCGGCCTCGCGATGAGAGCGGAGCTCCAGTGCCCTCAGGGCCAGCTCGAGGTCCCAAGCTGCAAGCGTCGCCTTGGAGGCTCGCCCCGAGCGGATGCTCGTGAGCAGCGCGTTGCGCTGCGCGAGCGCGCGTGCGTACTCGCCGCGCGTCGCGGCGCGCGCCGGCCAGATCCCCGCGACGAGCTGGTCCAGATGCGCGCGCCGCAGAGCGGGCGTCCCTTTCAGGAGCTCCAGGCGGTCGGGTGAGAAGACGCTGAGCAGCGGCCTGAGCTCGACGTCGAGCAGTCGCTCCACCAAAGCGCCGTCAGCGGTCATCCGCTTGACCAGCTGCCGGCTGTCGGCTACCGCACCGAACCCCACGCTCAGCTCGTGCTCGGCGTCGCCGTCGAGCAGCCGGACCGAGACACGCGCCGACTGCGCGCCGAAGCGCACCAGCTCACGCTCGTTGCGAGTGCGGGGCGAGCGCCCTGTGCAGCCGTAATAGAGCCCCTCGAGCAGGTTCGACTTGCCGGCCCCATTGGGGCCATGCACGACGGTCAGGCCGTCCCCGAACCGCGCCGTCGCGCGGGTGTATGTGCGGAACTCGCGCAGCTCCACGCTTCCCACCCGCACGACGGGACCTCAGGCGTTCAGGCGGATCGGCATGATCAGGTAGACGAAATCGCTGGAATCCGGCGATTCGATCAGGCCCGGCCGCAGTGGACTGATCAGCTTCAGAACCAGCTCATCGGACTCGATGCTCTCGAGGCCCTCACGGAGGAACTCGGGGTTGAAGCCGATCTCGAAGGACTCGCCGTGGAATGGCACCGGAATCGCCTCGCTGGCCTCACCGACGTCCGGGGTCTGGGCGGAGACCGTGAGCGTTCCCTCGCCGAAGCTCAGGCGCAGGGGGGCGTTCTTCTGGGCGAGCAGGCTGATCCGGCGCACCACCTCGGTCAGCTCGGCGCTGGCGACTCGCAGCTCGTGCTCGACCGACTCCGGCAACAGCTGGCGGTAGTTGGGGAACTGGCCGTCGATCAGCCGCGAGGAGAGCACCACGTCACCGAGCTCGAAGATCGCCTGGTTCTGCCCGACGCTCACCGCGATCGACGCGTTCGGCGCCTGCTGAGCTATGCGCACGAGCTCCTGCAGAGCCCGGGCCGGGACGTTCGCCTCGAGGCTGCCCTGCAATGGCGATTCCAGAGCCGTCTGCTTGACGCTCAGCCGATAGGAGTCGGTGGCGACCATCCGCAGCTCCTGGTCGGAGGCCGACATCAGGATCCCGGTGAGAACGGGGCGCGTCTCATCGCGAGAGGCGGATCGAGCCACGCGGGCGACCGTCCGCACGAAGGCCTCTGCCGGCAGCTCCACGCGGGTATCGGCGACCGCTGTCGGCAGTGTCGGGAAGTCCTCGGCGCGCAGCGTGCGCAGGTGGAAGGTCGTGGGACCGCAGATGATCTCCACGTCCTGCTCGATGCTGCGTAGCTCCATCGTCAGCTCCTGCGCAGGCAGTGAGCGGGCGACGTCGAGCAACAGTCGCGCTGGCAGGACCGCCGAGCCGGGCCGGGTCACCTCGGCCTGTAGTGGCACGCGTAGCCCGATCTCCATATCCGTCGCCAGCATCTCTGGCCGCGAGCCCTCGGCAGCGGAGATCATCACGCCAGAGAGGGCCTGAACGGCGCTTCGAGCCGAGGCCACGCGCGTCGTCGTCTGAAGCTGAGTCAACAGCTCGGTGGCGGAAAGAGAAAGCTTCATCGACTCAAAACTTGGATAGGAGTTAGTAGGGCCTGTGGGGTTGTGGACTTGGCCTGAATGGTGGGCTGTGAGCTCAACGGTGCTGTGCAAGGCTGTGGATTGCTGGCTGGAGAGTCTCTCAGGCTTGCCGGTCGGGCGTGTGATCGAGATCACGTCTGTGTTGAGTCGAGCTCTCGACACAGGCTCTCCACAGCCCTACGCAAGCTCTCGTCGGAGTCGATGCGCGCCGAAGTGCGCCGCCAGGCATGCAGGACGGTCGTGTGGTCCCTGCCGCCGAACTGGCGCGCGATCGAAGGCAGCGATTCGTCGGTTAGCTCGCGCGCCAGGTACATGGCGAGCTGGCGCGGCCGGGCGATCCGGTCTGTGCGCGACGGTGATAGGAGCTCTTCGGAGGAGAGCCCGAAGTGGGCGCATGTCGCCTTTTGGATCTCCGCGACGGTTCGCGCGCCGGCGCCCGCTGTCTTCGCGCGTGGGTAGAGGCCGTCGAGGACCTCACGGGTGAGATCGACGGTCAGCTGCCGGCCGGTCAGCGACGCGAAGGCGACGACGCGGATGAGCGCTCCCTCGAGGGCCCTGATGTTCGACGTGATCCGCTCAGCGATCTCGACGATCGCACGATCGTCGGCGATCTGGATGTGGTCATGGTGCACTCGCTTGCGGAGGATCGCCAGCCTGGTTGTGAGCTCAGGTGGTTTGACGTCCGCGACGAGTCCCGCCTCGAAGCGCTCGCGCAGACGATCCTCGAGTGCCTGCAGGTCGCGCGGCGGACGGTCGGAGCTGAGCACGATCTGGCGCCGCCCGTCATACAGGGCGTTGAAGGTGTGAAAGAACTCCTCCTCCGTCTTGGTCTTGCGCTCGAGGAACTGAACGTCGTCCAGGAGCAGGATGTCGACGTCGCGAAAGCGGAGCTTGAAGTTGTCGGTTTCGCCGGCGTTGAGCGCAGCGATGAACTCGTTCGTGAAGGTCTCACCTGTTGTGCAGCGGACGGTCAGTCCGGGGTTGTGGGTGAGCAGGAAGTTCGCGATCGAGCTGAGCAGGTGCGTCTTGCCGACGCCTGGCGGTCCACAGAGGAAGAGCGGGTTGTATGCCTGCCCGGGCATCTCCGCGACGGCCAGCGCAGCAGCGTGTGCGAGCCGATTGCAGTCGCCGATGACGAACTGCCCGAACGTCAGCTTGGGATTCCCGAGCGGGTCTGACCGGGCCGCGGAGGCCTGGTGCTCATCGGCGTGGCGGATGGAGTCTGCGCCCATGTCGCGCGTGCGCACGAACCCCTTCGCCGGAGCGCCTGCGCGAACCGGTGTCTGTGCGGGCGTCTGCGCCAGCAGCTCGACACGGGCGCCGGCGCCGAGGATGAGCTCCACGCTCGCGCTGATGATCCCGCCGAAGCGCTCCTCGATCCAGCGACCGGTGCCGGTCGGTGCTTGGATGAGGAGCAGCCCGCCGTCGAGTTCAAGGGCGCGAAGGGGCTCGAGCCAGATGTGGTAGGTGGGCTCGTCTACCACGAGCGCAAGCTGGGCTTGCACCCGCGACCATATTTGCTCGAGCTCTTTGCTCACGGCAGCGTCGATTCGCCCTCTCCAGGACAGTGCTGAGAACTATTCGAAGGAGGGCCCCGGGGGCCCGGTCGGGCGACTATAGCCAAGGCTCGCCGAGACGCTTTGGGGGCTGCCCGCATTTGGCGGAAAAAATCGCTCTGCGCCCGGCGGTCCTATACTGCATGCCGCTATGAAGCGGACTTACCAGCCAAAGAAGCGCAAGCGGGCTCGTGCTCACGGCTTTCGCTCTCGTATGGCCTCGCGCGCGGGACGCCTGACGTTGAAGCGCCGTCGCGACAAGGGACGCAAGCGCCTCTCGGCCTGAAGGTCGTGTCGGCCCGGCCCGCGATCCCCTGGTCGCATCTATGAGACGGCCCACGCCGCCGCGTGGGCGGCTGTCCAGGAGCGTCGAGTTCGAGCGTGTGTATCGCCATGGCCGCTCGATTGCCAACCGCCACCTGGTGCTCTACACCTTTCCCAACCCTTCCGCTCAGCGTCCTCGCCTGGGACTGTCGGTGTCGCGCAAGGTTGGAGGCGCTGTACAGCGCAACCACGTCAAGCGTCTGCTGCGGGAGGCGTTCGCCCGGGCCGAGGGGGGGCTGAAGGCCGGCCAGGACATGGTCGTGGTGGCGCGTCCGCCGGCAGCGGGGCTCGCCGAGCGAGAGGGCTTGGCCGGCTTGGACGGCGCCCTCATGGACCTGATCTCACGCGCCGGGCTGTCCACGGGGCCTCCGGCGAGGGGGGGCGGGTGACGCACTCCGCCGCCCCGCCGTCGTCGTCACCGCGGATCCGCGGGCTGGCGCGTGTCGGCAGGGCGGTGACGATTGCGCCGATCCTCGCCTACCAGCGTCTGATCTCCCCGGCGATCCCGCAGCGGTGTCGCTACTACCCGTCGTGCTCGCGCTACGCGGTCGAAGCGATCCGTGGGTACGGCATGCTCAGGGGCCTCGTGCTCGCCGGCTGGCGCCTGTTGAGGTGCAACCCGTGGAGCGATGGCGGCTACGATCCAGTCGAGGCCCAGCGGGTTTTCAGGGTCGGACCGGATACAGGCCGCGATCATGATGGTGAGCTTGAGCCGGCGGCGACGCCAGGACTCCGGTCGCGAACCGCGCATGGCGCCCCTCCACGCCCGCCGACGATGCCGAAGCACACGACGCCCACGACCTAGAGCATGCCAATCCTCGCCAACGTGATCGAAAGCGCGTTCTCGCCCCTGATCAGCTTGTTCGAAGCGATCATGGTGTTCATCCACGCCCACATCGTCGGCGGGAGTTGGGGGCTGTCGATCGTCGGTCTGACCGTCCTCATCCGCGCGATCCTGGTGCCGCTCACCTACAGGCAGCTGAAGTCGATGCAGCAGATGCAGCGCCTGGCTCCTGAGCTGAGCGCGCTGAAAGAGAAGTACAAGGACGACAAGCAGCGCCAGCAGCAGGAAATCATGAACTTCTATCGGGAGCACAAAGTCAACCCGTTTGCTTCGTGCTTGCCGCTGTTGCTCCAGCTGCCGGTCTTCATCTCGCTGTTCTACATGCTCAGGACCGACCTGAAGAAGCACATCTGCGGCGAAGCGCTGGTCAGCCATTACAACTCGCTGCACCAGCATCTGGCGACCCCGATTTCAAGCGTGGCCGGGCTTCCGACCAAGTACATCGAACAGACCAGCTGCCAGCAGGTCGCGCCAGGGTCGGGCAAGTTCCTGTTCATCCCGGACATCACCAACAAGGCGACCGGCGCTGTACTAGTCGTCCTGCTTGTTCTCTACGTCGGCTCGCAGTTGGCCTCGACGATGATGATGTCGGCCTCCGCCGATCCCTCACAGCGGCGTCTGATGATGATCTTCCCGCTGTTCTTCGTGATCATCCTCTACCGCTACCCGGCGGGACTGCTGCTGTACTGGATCACCACCAACCTGTGGACGATCGGCCAGAGCTACTTCGTGCGACGAACGATCGGCTCGCCGCCACCACCGGCGGCCGCGAAGGGTGCGGTCACGACAGGTGGCGGCCCTGGCGAGGCCAAGACGAGCTCGAACGGGAAGGCAGGCAGTGGTGCGCCCAGTCCCGCTCCCGCGTTGGCCGGTGCCGGCGGTGCCAGTCCGCCCCCTCCGCCGCGCAAGAAGAAGAAGCGATCTGGTAGGCGGCGATGAGCAGCAACGGGAATGTCCAAGATGAGGAGCGCGAGGAGCCTCGCGAGGTACTGCGCGAGCTGCTCGAGGAGATCGTAGACGGCCTCGGCCTGGATGTGGATGTCGAGGTGGAGGAGTCTGAGGGCGTCCTGACCGGGCGCGTTGAGGGAGAGGACGTCGGCCTTCTGATCGGTAGGCGCGGGCAGACGATCGACGCTGTGCAGCATTTGGCGCAGCGGATCGTATTTCAAGGCGGCACGGCCGAGGCTCGAGTCGTGATCGACGCCGACGGTTATCGCGAGCGCCGCGCTGAGGCGCTGCAGGCGATTGCGCGTGAGGCGGCCGAGGATGCGCTGGCCGGCGGGGAGCCGGTCGAGCTGGATCCGATGCCAGCCTCTGAGCGGCGGATCGTCCACGAATACCTGCGCGACCGTGAGGATGTGAGCACGCACAGCGAGGGCGATGAGCCCGAGCGCTATCTGGTCGTGGAGCCAAGCGAGGGCTGAGCCCGCTGCGCTCGTTGCGCGTTTCACGGGAAACACTTGTGGCGCCGACGACAGACACGGACTCGACGCTCGAGGCGCTGGCCGCTCGCTATGGCCTCTCCTCAGAGCAGCTCACACAGCTGGCGAACCTACTGGAGGGCCTTGCGGCAGACGAGTTGGCGCCGAGCACCGTCACCGAGCCAAGCCAAGCGATTGACGCACATCTGGCCGATTCGCTCGTCGCGCTCGATCAACCGGTCGTGCGAGCGGCGCGCAGCATTGTCGATATCGGGGCCGGCGCGGGGTTTCCAGGACTGGCGCTTGCTGCAGCGCTGCCAGAAGCCAGGGTGGCGTTGGTGGAGAGCAACGGCCGTAAGTGCGAGTTCATCGCGCGTACAGCGGCGGCGGCTGGGATCGCGAACGCCACGCCGGTACACGCGCGAGTTGAGGAGTGGGAGGAGGGGATCGGGGGCCACGATGTCGCTGTGGCACGGGCCGTTGGGCCACAACCGGTGGTCCTGGAGTACGCGGCGCCGCTTCTGCGCGTCGGCGGGACATTGGTGGATTGGCGAGGGCAGCGCGACCTTGAGGAGGAGGAGAAGAGTCTGCGTGCTTGCGGTGAGCTTGGGCTCCAGCGCGTACAGATCGAGCGCGTACAGCCATTTCCAGCCGCGCGCGATCGTCATATCCACACTTTTCTCAAGCAGACCGAGACGCCCGCTCGCTTCCCGCGCAGAGTGGGCATGGCCCGCAAGCGGCCGTTGGGCGCACTATCCAGGACGCCGTAGAGCCGGTCTGGGGCCCGATCTGGCGACCTCCCGCGTCGCCGGCCGCTAGCGTGCGGAGCCACGATGGGGAAGGTCTACGCGATCGCCAATCAGAAGGGCGGGGTTGGCAAGACGACAACCGCGGTGAATGTCGCCGCCTGCATCGCCGAGGCGGGGTACTCCACGCTGCTTGTGGACGTCGACCCGCAGGCCAACGCGACGGTCGGCCTGGGGCTGCCGCGCTCCACTACGCCGGGGCTCTACGAGGTACTTGCCGGTGAGGTGGCAGCCGATGAGGCGATCGTCGAAGGCTCCGTTGAAGCTCTCAAGGTGATCCCGGCCGGCCCGGGGCTCGCGGGAGCAAATGTCGAGTTGCCTCGGCTGGACTCCTTTGAGCAAGGGGTGCGCGACGCGATAGCGCCGGTCAGAGACCGGTTTGAGTACATCGTGCTCGACTGTCCACCTTCGCTCGGACCGCTTACCGTCAGCGCTCTGGTCGCCGCCGATCGTGTGATCGTGCCTGTGCAGACCGAGTATTTCGCGCTGGAGGGGCTGGCGGGACTGCTGGAGACGCTCGAGCTCGTGCAGCGCGAACTGAACCCGCGGTTGACGGTCGCCGGCATGCTCCTGACGATGCACGACAACCGCACACGGTTGGGACGCGACGTCGAGCGCGAGGTTCGCGAGCATTTCGCCGACCTGGTCTTCGACACCGTTATCCCGCGCAACGTCCGCGTCGGGGAGGCGCCGAGCTACGGACTACCGGTCACTCATCACGATCCCCACAGCGCCGGCGCCGAGGCTTACTTCGAGTTGGCAAAGGAGGTGGCTGCCCGTGGCTAAGGCCAAGCGAGGGATGGGCCGGGGGTTGGACGCGATCCTCAGCGTCTCGGCCGGCGAGGCTAAGGAGGGCGAGGAGCTGCGCGATCTGCCCGTCGAGCTGATCGTCGCCAATCCCAATCAACCGCGCCGGCGCTTCGATGAGGAGGCGCTGGGCGCGCTGGCGGGCTCATTGGGTGAGCGCGGGGTTCTGCAGCCCGTCCTTGTGCGGCCAAAGCCTGGCGGGACATACGAGTTGGTGGCCGGCGAGCGGCGTTGGCGGGCCGCGCGGATCGCCGGCCTGAGCGAGATACCAGCGCTCGTGCGGCCGCGCGATGACGCTGCTTCGCTCGAGCTTGCGCTGATCGAGAACATGGCGCGCGAGGACCTCAACCCGATCGAGGAGGCCCGTGCCTGCGCCGCGCTCGTGGAGGAGCTCGGCCTGACGCGCGAGGCTGTCGGCCGGCGCGTGGGGCGGGGTCGCGTGGCGGTGTCGAATCTGTTGCGGTTGCTCGACCTGCCCGACGAGGTCGTCGAGACGATCGAGCAAGGGCGCCTGAGCGAGGGACATGGTCGTGCGTTGCTGCTGGCCGAAGACCATTCGACACGACGTGTGCTGGCGCGCGACGCTGTTCGTGAAGGATGGTCGGTACGCACCGTGGAAGCGCGGGCGCGGAGGGCTAACGAGGCGGCTCGGTCTCAGGGCAAGAACGCTGCAGGCAAGGTCAAGGACAACGGGCTGCATCCCGACCAGCGCGAGGCGGCAGCCACGATCGCCTCGAGTCTTGAAGAGGCGTTTGGCGCAGAGGTGCGCGTGCGGCCCGCCGGCGGCGGGTATCGCGCCGAGCTCTCGTTTGCGGGGGTGCAGGAGGCGGAGGAGTTGGCGCGCAGGGTGCGGGCACGCTAAGAGGCCGCCGTCGACACCAAATGTCGGCTAATGTCGACATTGGTACATTTAGCCCACATGTCGGGGAAACCCGACAATGCCGATCGACGGTGCTAATGTCCATATATGCCGACATTTATTCCTGAGGATGAGCGCGGTGTACATCGAGCCGCGGCGTCGAGTGACCAGAAGCAATTCAGGCTCTACAGCGCGGCGTCGATCGGTCCCGCTATTCGCGCCTACCGCAAGGATGCCGGGTTGACCCAGCAACAGCTTGCGGATATGGCCGGTCTGCATCGCAGCTATATCTCTGAGCTCGAGCATGGCAAGGAGACCGAGCAGCTGCGCCGTGTGCTGCGTCTGCTCAAGTTGCTTGGGGTACGGGCGACACTTCAGAAGGTTGACTGGTGAGGGCCGACACGCTAGCCGTTTGGCTGGGGGGCGTCTGCGTCGCGACCGTAGAGCGCGAGCGCAAGGGTCGCCTGCGGCTGTCCTACACAGACCAGGCCCGCGAGAGGTTTGATCCCGGGACCCCTGTCCTGTCTGTCAACCTGCCGCTGACCGACGAGCGCTATCCAAACGCGCGGACGCGGGCTTTCTTGGACGGCATGCTCCCAGAGGGACAGCCGCGGTTGGCGATAGCGGCGGAGTTGGGCCTGGCCGCCGATGATGTCTTCGGGCTACTGGCCTCGCTGGGCCGCGACTGTGCAGGCGCACTGAGCATCCAACCAGCCGAGGATCCCGCTCCAAATACTTCCTCAACGCTCGGCGCTGAGCCGTTGAGCGCCGGCGAGCTCGGCGAGCTCGTCGCCAATCTCCACAGCGCGCCGCTGGGCCTCGGGCGGAAGGTTCGCTTGTCGCTCGCGGGCGTTCAGGAGAAGCTGCTGTTGACGCGCATGCCCGACGGTCGTTGGGGGCGCCCCGTAGATGGAACCCCCTCTACCCACATTCTTAAGCCGGAGATCGCTAGGTATCGCGGCACTGTTGAGAACGAGGCGTTCTGTATGCGCATCGCACACGCGCTCGGGCTCGAGGTGGCTAATGTCGAGACGATTACCGTCGATGAGAGCCCGGTGCTGGTAGTTGAGCGCTACGACCGACTGGTCGCAGCGGACGGGTCGGTCAGCCGTCTGCACCAAGAGGACTTCTGTCAGGCGCTCGGCCTTCCCTCCGCCCGAAAGTACGAGGAGGATGGCGGGCCGAAGCTCGGCGTGATCGCGCGCGTTCTACAAGACACCGCCAGCAACGACGCGCCCGAGCGGTTCCTGCGGGCAATCACACTCAATGTCGCGCTCGGCAACTGCGATGCCCACGCCAAGAACTTTTCGCTTTTGCATACAGAGTCGGGGGCGCTGCGGCTCGCGCCCCTCTACGACCTGATGTCGACCCGACCGTACCCAGTAGACGACAGTTTGGCGATGTACGTCGACACGGTGCAGAAGGCCGACCGAGTGAGCGCTGAGCGGATCGTCAACGAGGCGGCAGGATGGGGCATGCGCCGAGCGCAGGCGGTTGAGATTGTCGGCGACACACTCGAGCGTATGCCGTCCGCGGTCTCGCTGGCCGCGAGCCATACGTCAGGCATCGCGGACGAGCTCGTCGAACTCGTAGCCGCTCGAGTCACGCGACTGGCCGGCGGCGCGCCAGCGGGCTAACTCGCGTTCGTCGGCAGACGCGCGGACGCCTTCACGAAGCAGTTCCATCCCAGTAGAATCGGCCGCTGCGGGCGATTAGCTCAGTCGGTTAGAGCGCTTCTCTGATAAGGAAGAGGTCCCTGGTTCGAATCCAGGATCGCCCACTGGTTGACGTTGTTGCGGTTTGGGCCTGTCTACCTTCTCTCGCTGAGTGTTCGCCGCGCCATCCTGTCGGCGACGAAGTTTCGTCGTCTCTCAACGTATATGAGTCGCCATTCACGATGGCGGGAGAGCATCGCCTGCACTCGACGGCGTAGCCCAACAAGTGCGGGAGTACTTCCGACCGCGAGGTGGACGACTGCGGTGCAGTCGAGACGGAAGTCGATCGGTCCGGGTAGCTCAGCGCCCTCGGCGTCCTGCATCGCCATCAGCAGTGCTAGGTACTCAGCCTCGGTCGCTCCGCCGCACTCGACCAAATATGTGCGATTTCCGAGCGATCCGCTGACGTAGGCAAGACCCGCTATGCCTCTCTTCCATGACGCGTCGGTGTTGATGTAAGTCGGTTTCGCGAGTCTGCGCGCCCGGCGCTTGGCGAGAATCACGGGCCGGCGAGCGGCGAGCGTGCCCGTGTCGAGCGGCTCGACAGTTCGCGGCGCTTTGCGTTTCTCGATCGTCATTTAGCCGATGGTGACTCGGAGCGGGCGTGCGCGAAAGGTGAGGCTGGGCCTAGTCTGCGCACGACTACTCCCTGTAGAGCTATCGGCGTCGAGCGTCGGAGAGCAGCTTTACCGCACGCTTGATGGGGGGTCCGGTCCGCTTCAGGAGCTGCCGGGCGGTGAGCTTCGAAGCGGGCATCGTTACGTCGATCGCGATGTGCGGCTCGCCGCGTGGCCGCGGGACAAACATCGCGATCGAGCGAGCACCGGCCGTGAACTCTTCACCGCTGACCAAAGGGTGGCTCAGGTCCACCGCTTCAAGCTCGATCAACAGCTTCTCGGGGCTGCTGATCGCGCTTGAAGCGACTGAGCGAAAGTCGATGCTCGCTACGTGCTCGCGCCGATCGGCGTCAGAGAGGCTCGCGAGCAGCACCTTCCCGAGCGCCGTGCAATAGGTCGGTATGTGAGCCCCGGTGCGCAGTTCCCGGTCGATCTCGTACTGGCCGCGCCGGTGTCCGAACAGACGATGAATGTAGGTGACGCTCCCGCCGGCCAGGGCGCCCATGCTGACCGTGTAGCCAAGCTCGTCGCGCAACTCCTCAAGCGCCGCGTCGGCAGGGATCGCGTAGCGAATCTGACGGACGATCTCCACGCCCGGATCGGCGGCGCCTGACGCGAGCACGTAGCGACGTTTTGCGTCCTGCTGCAAGTAGCCGAGCTGGACGAGCGTGCTGGCGTAGCGATGAGACGTCGAGCGCGTCAACCCGACAAGCTCGGCCATCTCCGCGATCCCTATCGTCCGGCGCTCCGCCGAGAACAATTGAAGGAACGCCACGCCGTACACCAGGGAGGTAGAGAGGCGCCCGTCCAGCGCGCGTCCTCCCACGCTCGCCGGAGGGCTCCCCTCGCCCCCTTTGCCCTCCCCGCCCCTCTTTGGGCTCACGCCGCAGCGCTGGTTGGGCTGCCACCACTCCGCCGCACGTGAATGCCGACGGAGCCCCCCGTCAACCAGTAGCGACCGTCAAGCTCGCCCGTCAAGTAACCGAGTCGCGCCAGTCGCGCCAAGCAACCTTCGGCGCTCGGCGCTGGAATGCCAGTCAGACGCTCGATATCTGAGGGGCCGAGCACGACCCGCTCGCCCTCGAACTGTGCGAGCACAGTGAGACCGTGCTCGACCGAGGACGGCGGCAGGCTGTCGCTTTCCGTCGTCATGCCCACATCGTGTCGCGCCTATCAACCTTTGGAAAGACCGCGCTCGGACTATTCCAGCGCTGGACTAGTCCGAGTTGGACTAGTCGTTCACCTCGCTTGCTGCTTGGCGGGGTAGGACTTGAAGAGCAGGCGCCGGACTCGGAGTAGGAGTAGGGACGGTCTAGCTAGACCGTCGATGGTAGACAGGACCTCCTCGCTTACCGGACGCGCGAAAGCGGTCTGTGCTTGCTCGTCGGAGAGATAGAGCGCGATCATGCCGGCGAGGATAAGGCGATGGTGCGGAGGCGCGTTCGTGAAGCGCTTGATCGATTCGACCGTCAACAAACCAAGCCGTTCACTCGTCTCGATCGCGTCGGTGTAGTGATGAGTCAGGTTGTGTTGGCTTGTCCCGGCGTCTTCGGCACGGTCGATCAGGTTGTCAAGCAGCGTGTGGAGGGCGCCTGCCCAGGGCCAATAGATGGCGTCCACGGCACCCGCATCGGCCTCCGTCAGTTTCGGATCGGCGGCCGCCGCGAGCAGTGCCAGCAGCGCAAGCGACGAACCGCAGGCCGCGCCCGTCTCCCACCAATACAGACCTGTTCCCTCGGGCGTTTCGGTCTTGGCCCAAGCTGCGAACTCGGCGTATTGGTGGTCAGGTTCGTGATTGATCCGAGCCTGGTAGTCAACGATGCGCTGTGCGTGCTGACGGGCGACCTCCGCGACGAGCGTATAGGCCGGGAGTTGTGCGATGGCGAGGCGACATTGTTCGACGAGCGAGGCCATGTATCCGCCATCCCGGCCGTGTCGGTGGTGGGCATAGTACGCGCCGAGTGGAGTGCCTGGCCGCAGCGCGTCGAGCAGCGCGGAATGCAGCGCGATCGCGTCGGCTTGCGGATCGTCGCTGGGTTGCTCGGCGAGAGTGTCGGCGTAGTCATAGATTCCTTGCAGGCACACGAGCAGGCGTGTGACCCGAGTGCGCGAGCGACGCGGGGCGAATGCAGCGAACGCGCCTGCTCCCTCCAGGTCGCCCCACTTGCCGTCGAGAGTTGAAGTCGCGGTCGCTCGGAGCGTCGGATCTGGTATGCGCGCGGCTTGTCGTCTCAGGCGGCGTATCTCGCGACGGATCGCCGGGTAGGTGCCTAGCCAATAGCGGCAGGCGGCTTCAACGAACCTCGCGGCAAGGAGCGCCTGGCTACGAGTCGCGTCGAGCACGGGGTCACGTCTTGCCGTGGAGCGAGAGTCGCGCGATCCGTCGCTGTCGTCACTCTCGAAAACCCGCTTCGGTTGAGACGCCGGCGGCCGCATATCCGGGCCACGCGATCACCGCAAGGGAAACGCCTGCCAACAGCAACAGCGTGAACGCGATCTGTACTCCACTGGCGCTGAACGGCGCCGGGAAACCCGTGTTCAGGCGCAGGAAGCGATCCGCGAGCGCGTGTCCGTACAAGCCGAGGATCGCGCCGTCAACGCACCCGATCACGAGGACCGTGGCACCCTCCATCAGCAGACTTCTCCAGAGCTGCATTCGGTCAAAGCCCTGCACCTTGAGCGAGGCCAAGCGTGCTCGACGCTGATAGATCACCGCTCCGATAGCGCCCGCGAGCGCGAGCGCTGTCATCAGCAGGAGCAGCCGCGCAATCTCCGACAGCGGCCGCAGGCCCTGCCTCGCGTTGTTCTCGAACTGAGTGATCCGCTGCGCGGCGGTCTGTACACGCAACCCGTCGCCGATGCCGGCGCCACGCAGCGCCTGAACTACGGTCTGCTTGCCCGCCGCCAAGCCGGTTCCCGGCCCCAGCGTTATCTCAAGTGCGGCCGGGTTGCTGGTCTGCCAGTCGCGTCGGTAGTCGCTGGCGTTGAGCGTAATCGCGCCCGGAGGCCATCCGACGTTGCTCGTAATCGCGGCGACCCGGAAGCTCTGCCTGCCGGAAGGTGTAGGCAGTGAGAACGAGTCGCCGACGTGAAGGCCGCGTTCTTCGGCGAAACCATCGGAGACGGCAGCCCAACCGCCGCCAGTGCGTAGTCGCTGCGTGCCGGTCGTGAAGTTGCCGGCGACGATCTGGCTCATCTGCAACATGCTCGGATCGTTGGCGGGACGCGCTCTCACCCACAGGCGATGAGCACCAACATCAAGGAATCCGCCTTGGTACGCACGGACTGAGGCAATTCCCGGTTGACCGGCGATCGTCGCGGCAATGTTGCGCGCGTCGAAGCTGGTGGTGCCGAGATCGTTGGTTGGCGGCGTCACCCACAGGTCGGCCGTGTCAAAGAACTGGACGGTTGCGGTGTCCAAGCCGTGTATCAGGTCGCTGCGCGCGCCTCCGACCGCTGTGCTCCCGAACACCGCGAGTGCCGCCACTCCCGCCAACGCCACGGAGCGCGTCGCCGTTGCGTTCAGCTCGATCACTGTCATCGCCAGCATCCCGCCGTGGTAGCGCCGCGCTGCGTATTCCAGCACGCCGGTTATCACTCGATATGCCAACGGCACAAGGCAAAGAGCGACGAGCGCCAGCAATACCCCGCCGACGATCGTCAGGCTCGGAGCCAACAGGACAACCACTGTCACGGCTACCAGTGCTCCGGCGGCAGCGAGCGACAACGCCCAAACGGTGCGGTTACTGATGGCCTGACCTGGGTCACCCGGCTGACGCGATACCCAGTCTGTGTCCTTGGAGCGCAGATCAAGGACAGGCAGCAGCGCCGTCAGGACCGTGCCCGTCACTCCGAGAGCGACCGCGAGCAGGACGGTTGCCAAGTGCGTTTCTTGGTGGCCGCTGACGGGAAACGCAACCGACAGGTAGACGGGTGCTTGGTGAAACACTGTCCTTGCCAACAGCTCGCCGCCGAGCACTCCGGCGAGCGACGCGACGAGGCCCAAGACGATCGCCTGTGAAGCGAAGATCGTCAGGATTTGCCGCGAGTCAAAGCCCTGTTCGCGCATCTCCTCAAACACTCGTCGGCGCTCGGGCAGCGTCAGCAGCATCGCGTTGAGCGCGAGCAGGAAACCGACCATCAGACCGATCGCGGCAAACAGCGTGGAGGACTGGCTGGTCGGTTTGGCTGTCGCTTCGAGCAGGTGCTGTTCGGAGGATGCGGGCAGCACGTCCAACCGGCCAGCAGCGAGTCTTTGCAGCCCACGTTCAACCTGTGTCCTCTGGCCCGACTCGACTCGAATCAGCACTTCGCTGACACGGCCAGTCTCGCCGACGAGTCGCTGCGCTTCGGTGAGCAGCGCCACAGTCACGCCACTGTCTGCCAACGCCCCGATCGCGCCGGCGTCAAGCACGGCTCGTACCTGCACGGTGCGTTCGGCGCCGTTCACAAGCAAAGTGGCTGGGCGTTCGGTTCCGGCACCAACCGCGGTGGCGACTCCCGAGGGCAGGCCGATCCCGCCGCTGAGGACCTGGGCGCCTGCGCCGAGGTCTCTCGTCGCCGAACCGCCCAAGCTGAGAAGCCGCGCCGTGACGCCGACGAGCTGAATGGTCGCTCGGCCTCTTGGTCCTTGGATGACCGCGCTCTCGCGCAGCAAGGGAGCGGCGCTGAGAACCCCTGGCAGTCGATCGACCCGGTTGACGACATTCTGAGGGAATCCGGCCGAGGAGCGCGCGGCCAGTCGCAGCGAAGCTGACCCGTTCACCGAGCTTGTCATCTGACGAGTAGCGCCGAGCACGCTTCCGTTTGCGACGAGCACGCCGAACACGAGCGCGACTCCAATCGCGATCCCGGCGCCGGCGAGCAGTTCCTCGGCGCGTTGATGGCGCCAGCGCTCGCGATAGATCGCGTACAGGCCCGACACTCTCACCCCGCAGATGGGCGGGTCAAACCAGAGACGGTGCCTTGGCTTGACCGGGATCACGACACTGAGACGTGCAGGTCGAGGTCTAGGCCGTCGCTGAGAGTGCCGTCGCGCAGCGTATGAACCCGGCTGACATAGGTTGCCGCCTGCGGATCGTGGGTCACCAGGATGACGGGGATGTTCTCCTCGGTGCAAATCTCGCGCAGAATCCCGAGCACTTCGCGGCTGCGGTGAGTGTCCAGGTTGCCGGTCGGCTCGTCGGCGAGCAGCAGGCGCGGTTTGTTTGCCAGCGCGCGAGCGATGGCGACCCGCTGACGCTCACCCATCGACAATTCGGCCGGCCGGCTCTCAAGACGGTGCGCGAGGCCAAGACGCTCAAGCCAAGGCCGCGCCGTATCGCGTGCCTGGCTCCACGTCATGCCCAGAGCGAGCAGCTTCAAGCAGGCGTTGTCGAGCGCGCTTGCGCCTTGTAGAAGATGAAACGATTGAAAGACGATGCCGACCGTCTCGCGGCGAAAGCGCGAACTCTCGCGGGCCGTCAGGTCCGCCAACTCTCGCCCGTCGAACATGACCGAACCCGAGTCAGGCTGCTTGATCGTCGCCGCGAGCATGAGCAGGGTGGTCTTACCTGAACCGCTTGGTCCATAGAGCGCGATGAACTCGCCGGGATCAGCTGTTAGCGAGACGCCGTCGACTGCCCGGACAGTCTCGCCTCCGGCGTCGTAGCGCTTCACTACATCGCGGAGTTCAATCGCGCTCACGATGCTTGCTTGCTCTGCGGGCCGCCGCCGGGGAAGGCGATCACCTTCCGTCGCGTGGCCGTAGAGGTCAAATGACCGTCCGACAGAGTCATCATCGGACGGCAACCACCCAGCGGCGTGACCTCTTCGGAGGCGATTAGCAATGAGCAACCGATCTTCTCCGGCAACGAGCGCAGCAACGCGTAGAACACTCGCGCGTCCATCGGCCTCGGCAACACCGCCGGTTCGTCCACCAACAACAGACGCGGCTCACGCACGATCGCGCGAGCCAGCTCCACGATCGAACGCTCGGGCAAACCAAGCTCGCGTGTACTTCGGTACGCCAAGTTCCCAGCCTCAAGCAATTCGAGCGTTCTCAGAGCATGCTCTTCGGCGTCGCCCATCTTCATCCCCATGCTGTAGTGAGGGACGGCAACATGCGCGAGGACGGTGGTGCCACGCTCCGCACGCCAGTCCTCTTGCATGAACGCGATCCCACCGCGGCGGCGAAAGCGTGCGCGCTCATCAGGGCTCAGCGCCCCGAAGTCTGTGTCCTCGTCCCACAATACCTGCCCTTCGCTGGGTGCGAGCAGTCCGGCGGCGACCATCAACAGCGTCGTCTTGCCCGCACGGCGAGAGGCGAGTAGGCCGACCGTCTCGCCGACCTCGACCTCGAATGAGACGCGGTCCAAGACCGCGATCTCGCCCATGCCGTCAGTAAAGCGCTTGCTGACCTGACGGAATGCCAACAGACTCATCGCGGCGGCGGATGATCGCGCAGGTCTTCAAGCTCTCGCCGGACTTCCACCAGCCATTCCCTCTCCGCCTTCAAGCGCTTGTCCACGGCCGTGCGCTGCAAGTTGATCAAGGTCCCCAAGAAAGAAACATCAACGGTGGTGCTGAACGTGTTCTGCTCGATCTCTTCGGCGATCACGTCCTGGCATTCACCAATCGCCCGCAAGACAACTGGAATGTCGGCTTGAGTGGAGAACAGCAACCGCGCTTCAAGATCGCTCATCGCCACCCGCGTAGTCAGCGGCGCCGCCATCCACGCTTCACGAGCATTGATGCCCTTCTCAGTTACGTAGTAGACGTCGCGGACATACGGGTGCCGCTCGAAACGCTCCTGCTGCGCCCGCACAAACTTCTCGCGCACGAGCCAGTCGAGAATGGTGTAGACGTATTTATGATCGATACGCGCCAGCGAGCCAACACGACGCTTGGCGCGCCGGGCCACGTCCCAACCGTAAGCCGGCTGCTCAACCAATGCCGAGAGGACGGCAGCCCGAGTCAGCGACGTACCGTCGAGCCGAGCGACCTTGCGTGTTTCACGAGCAACCATCAGCCTCCACCCAAATCTTGAGCTTTGGAACCCTATCGCAAGCCGGGTGTATGCACGAGGGTCGTGCCTCGAATCGGCGGACGACGGCTCGGCTACTACCGGCTCGCCGGCAACCGATTCAAAAGGGCGTTGGCCGGCCGGGTCACCGATCCCTACGGCAGCGCGGCATTGACACAGAGTAAGGCCTAATGCTAACTTTAGATTGACTGCTAAATTTAGTTGGAGCGCTAACTGACTATGACCACTGCTGCATTCAAGAACCCCTATCGGCCCGGAGCGGGGCACATGCCGCCGCATCTAGCTGGCCGTGAACGAGAGTACGCCGAATTCGATCGGTTGCTAGAGCAGGAGGAGATCCTTGAGAACCTGGTGCTTACCGGCTTGCGAGGCGTCGGCAAGACCGTTCTCCTTGAGACGCTCAAGCCGCGCGCAATGCAGAACGGCTGGTTGTGGGCATCCGCGGACCTGTCGGAGTCGGCGAGCATCAGTGAGGGAACACTCGCGCAGCGTATTCTGGCCGATCTCTCGCTCATAACGGCGTCGATTACGATCGAGGATCCGAACGCAACGAGACAAGCCGGCTTCAGCGCTGACGCTTCTACGCGTGTTCCGCTGTCCCATGAGGTTCTTGTCACGGTCTACAACAGCACACCCGGTCTGGTCTCCGACAAGATCAAGGCCACGCTCGAATTCGCCTGGCAGAGCCTTCGTCAGCAAGGGCCGCAACGCGTCATTTTCGCGTACGACGAGGCCCAGAATCTTTCTGATCACGCTGAGAAGGAGCAGTTTCCACTCTCGGTGCTACTGGACGTTTTCCAGTCGATACAGAAGAAGGGCATCCCATTCATGCTTGTTCTCGTGGGGCTTCCGACTCTTTTCCCGAAGCTGGTAGATGCCCGTACCTATGCGGAGCGTATGTTCCGCGTGGTCACGCTGACCAAGCTAAGTGATGACGAGAGCCGTGAGGCCATCCTGAAGCCCATCGAGGTTGCCGGCTGCCCGATCAAATTTCATCCCGACTCCGTGGAGGTCATCTGCCGCGAGTCGGGTGGCTACCCCTATTTCATACAGTTCATCTGTCGCGAGGTCTTCGACGTGTTCATCCAGCAGCACGCCAAAGACGAGGCTGGAAGCGTGCCGGTTGACGCTATCCAGCGCAAGCTGGACAGCGACTTCTTCGCTGGCAGATGGGCCAAGATCACTGACCGCCAGCGCGAACTACTTTGGGCCGTCGCGAACCTCGATCACCCCGATGAAGACTTCACGATTCAAGAACTGGTTGAGAAGGCGAAGGTGCTTCTCGCAAGCCCATTTTCGCCGAGCCACTCAAACCAAATGCTGGCCAGCCTCGCTGAGAAGGGCATGATCTACAAGAACCGCTTGGGCAAGTACACGTTTGCTGTGCCGCTGCTCGGACGTTTCATCCTGAGGAACTACATGCCGGATGGCGCGGTGGAGGAGTCACCCATCTAGTTACGCCTGGGCGCGCGCGCGGACATGGCTCGGGGTTCGTCTAATTGGCAAGACGCCGGCCCTTCAATCCGTGAAATCTCGGTCCGAACCCTCCCGAGCAATAACCCGATCCGTCTCCACCGCCTCGCCCGTATGCGTGTCCGGGTAGACGACGATTAGCGTCGGGGTACCGCCAAACCAGGCGCTCATCTCACCCTCGCCGACGTACTCGGCCGCTCGCTGCGAGCCGTCGCTTTGCACCACCCATACGGGCTGACCACGGTGAAACAGGCTGTCGCCGATCTCAGTCCCGGCCTGGTCCTCGTCCTTTGGCGTCTCGTGTTTACCGAACATATTCGCCGCCTCCTTTAGCGACTCGAAGCCGTAGACAGGGCGCGCCTTCGCATGACTTGAGCCTACAGGCGAGCGATCACCAGCCCAGCGGCGAGCAGCACCATGCCGGCCGAGCAGGCCATCAGGGCGCTCTCGATCGGCGCCGCGATCGTGCTCGCGCTGAGCGGCAGGGCCCGTCCGTCGTTGGTGAGTCGCTCGCCGCTGAGCGATGCCGTGCGTCGGCGCAGCTCGCGCACGGGGGTGCTCAGATGCCGTTGCGCGACGCTCAAAAAGAAGCATCCGCCCGCGACCAGCAGGCCCTGTGGGCGCATCGAGCCGGACTGCGCCCAATAGCTCGTCAGGGCCGGGAAGGCGCCCCAAGCAAGCGCGAACCACAGGTCTGAATGAAGTCGACCGCCGAGCAGCTCGAGGTTGTAGGCGACGCTCAGAACCACACCCACAACCACGAACGCGAGCAGCCACCATGAGATGGTGGCGGCGCCGATCACCCCGATCGCGCTCGCGCCCGCCAAGGCGAAGATGGCCAAGCACACGAGTGTTCGCGATGAGATGCGCGTCCCCAGCGGCCTGCCGTGCAGCTCGTCGAGGGCGTGGGCCGCTACCCCCACAGCGAGCAGGAACGCAACAAGGGTCCAGACGAGACGGTTGCCCGAAAACGTCGGAGCGACCGCCGCGCCGATAGCCACGTAACTGAGATGCCAGGCCGTGTAGGGCGGGTGAAGCAACGTCAGCAGGTCCCGCCAGCCTCCCGGGCGCAGCGCGTAGAACGCGGGACGCTCAAGCTCGCTGTGGCTCGCCACCGGCCGCTCTCTCGCCCCAGATGACCACGCCGCCACCAAGGCTCATCGGCAGCGCCGTCACCCGCTCGATGCCGGCGGCTTCCCACATCTCGATCACGTGTGAAAGCGGATGGCGCTCGTAGAAGGCAGGGATGCTCGTGGCCAGGAAACGCCCGGTGTAGCTCCACTCGCGCGAGACGATCCGACCGAGCGCCGGCAGCCCGATGCGCGTGTACAGCGTCCAAGCGGCATGCCAGAGCGGTTGCGAGGGCACCGCGAACTCCAGCGAGGCGACCCGGCCGCCGGGCTTGACGACGCGAGCGAGCTCGGCCAGCGTGGCGGCGGGATCCTCCACGTAGCGCAGCAGGTAGGTGAACGTGAGGTGATCGAGCTCGCTCTCGGCGAACGGCAGTCGCTCGGCTTCGCCCTCGACGAGGCTCACATGCGCGCGTAGCTCGGGATCCGCCGCGACTCGATCGCGTGCTCGACCCAACATCTGCGCGCTCTGATCCAAACCCACGACATCGCAGCCGTAGCGGCGCACGAGCGCCTGCGCCACAAGCCCCGTGCCGGTCGCGACGTCGAGCACGCGATCGCCGGGCGCAGCCCGTACCGCTTCGACCATCGTCCGCCGCCAGCGCGGGTCTTGGCCGAAGCTGAGGACCGCCGCCACCGTGTCGTAATGGCGCGGAAGCGGCGCGAACAGATCGAGCGCCTCCCGCTTGAGCCCGCTCGTCTCGACATGCATGTCTGCTTCCTTCCCGCTGGGCCGATTCGCCAAGCGCTAAGGCCGAGCGCCCGTTCTGCCGATCACTGATGCGTGGATGCCCTCATTCGACTAAACGACGCCTTGCGGAGCGCCCGCGCAAAGGGCGTGACCGTCGTGTTGGCGCTGTTGGCGCTTGCGATCTGCGCAACGCCCGCGGGCGCCGTGATCGAGCAGGTCAACGAGGGCGCCGAAACGGTCGAAGTCGGCGTCATGCCGCGCAAACCGGCGCCTGTCGTGTTCCCGGCGAAGGCACTGCAATGGCATGGCGGCCCGATCGACTCCGCCACGTACGTATATGCGCTCTATTGGGATCCGGTCAAGGCGTACCGCAGCGACTGGATGCGCCTGATCGATGGATTTCTGCACAACGTCGGCGCCGACAGCGGCTCATTGGAAAACGTGTTCGCGCTGAACGCCCAATACCGGTCGGCTACAGACGAACGAGCAAGCTACAAAGTCACGTTCCGGGGCGCCTACACGGACGTCACCCCGTACCCGGCCAGCGGCTGTGCCGAACCGGAAATACAGCCGCAATGTCTGACCGACGCGCAGATACGCGCGGAGCTAAAGCGGTTTGTCGCGGCCGAACATCTTCCGAGCGGCCGTGAAGTCGTGTATTACGTTTTGACGCCTGAAGCGGTGACAGTGTGCCTCGATGCTGGCGCCGGCAGCGGCAACTGCTCCACGTCGGACAAAGAACTCAAAGAAGAAGAAGAAGACACGACCGGCCTGGCCCTGAAAGCCAGCGGCTTCTGCAATTATCACTCGGTGATCGAACCAGGCACGGAAAATCCGATCGTCTATGCAGTGCAACCGTGGGTGGCCGGCCATGCTGGTCACGTCCTCAACGAAATACCGGTCGAAAACCTGGTGCCCACCGGCGCCGCACTCGCCTGTCAGAACGGAAAGAAACTGGTCGAGCCCAATCAGCGAACCAGTTTTACTCGCAATTCCGACTATGAAACTGGGCTGGCCGACCTGATCATCGGCGACTTGAGCCTCGAGCAGGCCGACATCATGGATGATCCGATGCTCTCCAATGGTTGGTTCCAGGAAGAATCCAACGCGGAGCAGTCGGACATGTGCCGTTGGGTATTCGGGGCCAAAAACAACGAAGAAAAAAAAGAAGAAGAAAAGAAAAAAGAAGGAACCGAGGCGGAAACTGTTACCAACCAGACCATAGGTGGCCAGACCTATTACCTTCAATTCGGATATGACAGCACCGGGATCAGCTCCGGCCATGGCGCCACCTGCTGGGACGGCGTCGAACTTATCCCTCATTTCACAGCCACAAACGTCGTGAAGGGCGGCGACGTTGTGGCGTTCGACGCGTTGGAGTCGAGTATGACACTGGCCGCTAACCTGTCGCGGCTGAAATCCAATGAACCGTTCACCGCGCCCGTGTACGAATGGCAATTCGGTGATGGCAGCTCAGCGGGCCCGACCGGCGAAGCAAGCGTCTTTCACACCTATCAGTACGCAGGCAACTACACCGTGACGCTGAAGGTCACCGACAGCGGCGGCTATACGCATAGTTTCTCCGCCGTCACTCCGGTTGGCAGTCCGCCGGCCCCCAGCCCACCTCCACCTCCCACCCCGGGCGTGACGCCGCCGGCCGGCTCCAGCGGCGGCTCCAGCGGTGCCGCTGGCTCTGGTGTCACACCAGGTTCTTCTACCACCGGCGCTCCCGCGATAACGCAGAGCGTCCTGTCGCGCTCACTGAAAAAAGCGGTACAACTCGGCCTTGCCATTCACTACAACGTCAACGAGCAGGTCGCCGGTAATGTCGAAGCGCTGCTCGACAGTGCGACGGCCGCCCGTCTCCGTATCAAAGGGCGCACTGCCACCGGACTTCCGAAGGGCTATCCGCGCGAGACCGTCATCGCCAGCAAAGTCCTGGTCACTACCCGCGCCGGCCAGGGCACGCTCAGGATCAAGTTCCCGGCGACGATCGCCAAACGCCTCGCGAAAGCGCGCCGGGTAAAGCTCACGCTGCGGTTCGTGCTGCGCAACAAGTCCGCGGCAGGCGTGCATACGACAACGACCTTCAGTACCGTCGTCCTCAGCCACTGAGTCGACCCTGAGGCCGCGCGGGCCTGGCGCTAATACCCCGGCGGATGCCTGACGGCATACCCTTCCAGCGGCGGCGTGGAGACCAACCACCGCGAGGCGTACGGGCCCGAGCGGCCCGCGGTGTCAAACCACATACCCGCGACGTCCATGAACGTGTGGCCGTTGTTGGCGTAGATCGTGATCCAGCGCCCGGGGCCTGGTGCGCCCCATGAGGCCAGTTCGCCTGAGACCAGCGGCGCGTTCAGCAGGCCGCCCGCCGCCAGCGCGTAGCTGACAGAACCGGAGCAGTCATAGCCGTTGGCGACGAACGAGGCGTGGCCGCCGCCCCAGATGTAGGGGAAGTCGGCGATCGCGTTGCCGCCCGCGATCACGCGTTGGATCGCTTCGGGGACGTTCTGGGGGATCGGGATCGTGCCGTTGCCGCCGACCGAGAAGCCGCCGGCCACCGGCGTCAGGTTGCGCTGCTGGGAGGCGCGTTCCTGGGCCTTGGCCTGCTGCTCTTCTCCCAGCTCCTTGCGGATCTGGGAGTCCGATGCCGCGCCGGCCGCGGGGACGACTTCGCCCGCCACTTTGGGAGTGCTGGCGTTCCTGTGTTGCGTGGAGGCCGGCAGCGGGAAGCTCTTGGCTTCTTCGGGATCGCGCACCTCGGCGACCGCGACCAGTTTGCCGCCGCCCGCGTGAGAGCTATGTGGCTTGGCGGCGTGGACGTGCACAGGCGGCGCGCTCGCGGCCGGTTTGACGGCCACCGTGCTCACATTGCCTGCGCTGGTCGAGGCGGAATGCCCCTCGCCCCCGCCACCAAGCAGTAGCGCCGCCACCGCGACGATCGCCGCCAGCGGCACGGCCGCGTAGAGCACGCCGCGCGAGAGCGGCAGGCCCCTCGGCCCGGCTCCCCCGACCGTCTCTGGCTCGACGCTCACACAACAAGGCTAGCGCCGGTGCCCCCGCGCTCGCGCCGCTGCGCGCGAGTCCGAGCGCGGCCTGAGGTACCCTGGTCGGATGCCCGGCCCCGAGACCGTCGTCGACGTGCGCCCGGGTGGCGTGCCCGCGAGCTCGCCGGCCGCCCCACAGCGCACCCACACGCGTCTGCTGCACGGGATGCGCCGCCCCGCCAACTGGCTGCAGCTGATCCGCTTCGGCCTCGTCGGCGCCAGTGGGTTCATCATCAACCTCGCCGTCTACGCGCTGTTCGTGCACGGCGCCGGCGCTCCCTACCAGCTCGCGGCGGTGCTGGCCTGGCTGGTGGCGGTCTCGAGCAACTTCGTGCTCAACCGCCACTGGACGTTCGACCGACCCGGCGGTCGCGTTCACCATCAGGCGATGCGCTTCTTCCTGGTCAGCCTGGCGGCGTTCGTGCTCGTCAACCTGGTGCTGTTGACGCTTCTGGTAGAGCAGGCGGGCCTGGCCAAGGTTCCCGCTCAGGCGCTGGCGGTGGCCGCGGCGACGCCGTTTAACTTCCTCGGCAACAAGCTTTGGAGCTTTAGGAGCCCGCCCCCCGCGAGCTCCTAGTCTGGTTGAGATGCCCCGTCGCCTGTGGGGCCAGGTAGATATCGGCACCTATACTCTGGGGCCTTCCCTCTTGGAGGATGCTCGTGCAGGAGATGGTCATTTACGGCGTCAGCTTCGACATGGTGGGCAAGCAGCCGATCGTGCTGCTCAAGACCGTCGAGGGCAACAAGTTCCTGCCGATCTGGATCGGCCACCCCGAGGCCGCCTCGATCCTGATGAAGCTGCAGGGCGCCTCCACGCCGCGGCCGATGACCCACGACCTGCTCTGCGAGATGCTCGGAGAGCTGGAGGTCAAGTGCACGCAGGTCGCCGTCACCGAGCTGCGCGAGAACACGTTCTTTGCCTCGATCACGCTGTCCATGAACGGCCGCGAGATGGAAATCGACTCGCGCCCGAGCGATGCGATCGCCCTGGCGGTCCGCGCGGGCGCTCCGATCTTCGTCGCCGAGGAGGTGATCGCCGAGTCGGCGATCGAGTTCGAGAACGCGATCGAGGAGTCAGAGGACGTGGTCGAGCGCTTCAAGGAGTTCCTCGACGAGGTGACCCCCGAGGACTTCGCGGCAGGCGATTCCTAGAAGACGATCTCTACGCTGCGCTAGTTGGTCTTGCGCCGCTCACGCGGCTCGCGCTTTGGTAGCTCCAGCACCTCGGCAAGCCCCGGATCGGCGGCGGGCGCCGGGTCTGACTCGACGGGCGCCGGTGGCTCGCCGCCGGTGAGCGTGCCGAACAGGCCCACCTGCTCGCGCACGACCTTGCCGATCCGACGGATTCCCTCGCGGATGTCGGCCTCGGGCACCCCGGCGAAGTTCAGCCGCATGCAGGAGCCGCCGCGGCCGTCCAGGTAGGCGGCGCGGCCGGGGACGAAGGCGACGCCCTCGCACTCAAGGGCCCGGGCGAGCAGGTCGGTGGTGTCGATGTAGTCGGGCAGCGTCGCCCAGATGAACAGCCCCCCCTGCGGCTGCGTCCAGGTCGCGGCCCCGCCGAAATGCTCGGTGAGCGCGCCGAGCATCGCGTCGCGCCGTTCACGGTAGAGGGCCTTCAGTGAGTTCAGTTGCGCGAGCCAAACAGGCTCGCCGGCAGCGGTGCGCTCGGCGAAGTAGGCGGCCACGAACAGCTGCGTCACCGGCGAGGAGCACAGGTCGGCCCCTTGCTTGCAGAGGTTGAGCTTCTCCATCACCGGCCGTGGCGCCACCGCCCAGCCCAGCCGCACGCCCGGCGAGAGGATCTTCGAGAAGGTGCCGAGGTAGACGACGAAGTCAGAAGCCCCGCCTCTCCTGGCCGCCCGCGCGTCAAGCGAATGAAGCGTCGGTAGCTCCTCGCCCTCGTAGCGGAGCATTCCGTAGGGGTTGTCCTCGAGCACCATCAGCTCGCGCTCGCGCGCGACCTCGACCAGACGGTGGCGGCGCGGCAGCGACATCGTCACGCCGCCGGGATTCTGGAAGTTGGGGATCGTGTAGATGAACTTCGGCCGGCGTCCTTCTGAGTCGAGCCGATCGAGCGTGGCCTCCAGCTCGTCGATCGGCATGCCCTGGGAGTCGACCTCGATCTGCACGACGTCGGCCTGGTAGGCGTCAAACGTCGGCACCGCTCCCGGGTAGGTGGGGGCCTCGGCGACGATCGTGTCGCCCGGGTCAACGAACGCCTTGCACATCAGGTCGATCACCTGCTGGCCGCCGGTCGTGACGATCACCTCGTCGGGGTCGACGTGCGTGCCTTCGGCCTTCATCACCTCGACGATGCACTCCACCGTGCACCCCATACCCTCCGTCGGCCCGTACTGCAGCGCCCGTGCGGTGGACTCCGCCGCCACCTTGGACATCAACTTGGCGTACAGCTCCGGCGGGAACGTGCGCGTCTCGGGCAGCCCGCCCGCTAGCGAGATCACCTCCGGGCGTTCGGTCAGCGACATCATGTCGCGCATCGCCGAGGAGCGCATCCCCTTCGTGCGCTTCGCGAACAGCTCCTCGTATCGCTTGAGTTCGTGCCCTGTGGTGCGCGCGCTCATAGCGGCCCAAGGTAGCGCACGCCCCACCCGATCTCATCCGCTGCAAGGAACGTGATGGCCCCTTGCTCAGCAGTGCGGGCGAGCGGGCACTAAGTTTTGGGGGCGATGAACGGCCTCGCCTTCTACATCGGCCTCGGCCTCGGCCTGGCGGCGGCGTGCGGCCTTCGCCCCTTCCTACCGTTGCTGCTGGCAGGCGGGCTGGCCAGCAGTGACGCGCTCGGCGTGAGCTTCAGCCATGGCGCCTACACGTTTCTCGAATCGGACTGGTGGCTGTTGGTCGTAGCGGCCGGCCTAGTGCTCGCCTACGCCCTGCAGATGTTTGGCGGTTGGGCGCCGACGCTCGATCCGACCGACAGGCAAGCTCGCCCCGACCCGCTGGCGGCATCGCTTGCCGGTGTCTCTGTCGCGGCCGGTGCGCTCGTGTTCGCCGGCACGCTTGCGGCCCACGGCGACACCGCCTGGCCGGGCCTGATCGGCGGCTTTCTCGCGGCCGGTCTCGCACAGCGCGCCGCCGGCCCGGTCATCGCCCGCGCCCGCAAGCGCCTGCCCGACCGCGGCGCCCGCGAAGCGCTGACGCTCTACCTGGACTCCGCCTCGCTGCTCGTGGCGGCGCTCGTCTGCCTGCTGCACCCGCTCGGCTACATCGTCGTCGCGCTGTTGGCCTGGTTTGTGTGGCGCATGCGCGCGCGTTCAGATGAAAAGTACGCGGGCCTGCGCATCCTGCGTCGTTGATCTGAAGTGGGCGCGTGATAGCGGAAGAGCACGACGTAGCACGCGCGCCTAAGCGCGCGCCCTCCCCCAAAAAGCTGGTCCTGTGCGTGATCGACGCGATGGCGCCCGCGCAGCTGGAGCGGGCGGTCGCCGCCGGCGAGGCGCCGACGCTTGCCGAGCTGATGCGTCGCGGCACCTACATCCCCGACTGCGTCGCGGCGTTTCCGTCGGTGACCCCGGTGTGCGCCGCCTCGATCGTCACGGGCGTCTGGCAGGACGAGCACCACATACCCGGCATGTGCTGGTATCACCGCGGCGAAGGGCGCTACGTCGAGTACGGCTCGAGCTTTCGCGCCTCCCAACGCGTCGGGCTCGGCCGGCAGCTGACCGACACCGTCTACAACATGAACGGCGCCCATCTGTCGAGGGGCATCAGGACGGTGTTCGAGTCCCTCGACGACGCCGACGTGCGCACGGCCGGCACCACCTACCTGATGTACCGCGGCCGCCACCGCCACGAGCCCAGCCGCTCCACGACGATGACGCGGATCGCCGCGACGCTCATGCGCCATGCGGTGATGGGGCCGCGCGAGCTGTTCTATGCGGACCTGTTCGCCTCGCGCCAGACGGGCTGCCGTTCGGGCCTGGGCATGCCGGGCGTGCGCGACCGCCACTCCGGCTGCGTGGGCGCCTATCTGGCCGAGCACGACCTGTACGACTTCATGCTGCTCTCGCTGCCCGATAACGACTGGCGCTCGCACCGCTCTGGCCCGGACGGCCAGCAGCGCTCGCTGGCGCTCGCCGACATCCAGCTGGCGCGCGTGCTCGGCGCGGCGGGCGGCCTGGACGCGTTTCTGGATGAGCACGCGGTGATCGTGCTGGCCGACCACTCACAGGCGCCGGTCACCCAGACGATCGCCCTGCAGGCTGCCTTCGCCGAGCTCGGAGTGCTCGCCCCCTCCACGCGCTGGCGCCAGGCCCGCGCCGCCCGCGAGCGTCCGCATCTGGCCGTCTGTCCCTCTCAGCGCGCGGCGATGCTCTACGTGCTCGACGAGGAAGAGCGCGAGCGCTCGACCCCACGGCTGGCAGAGCGCGCCCTTGGCATCGAGGGCGTGGAGCTAGCGATGTGGCTCTCACGCGACCCGCACGGCGCGCCCGCCGAGGCCGTTCTGCGGCGCCCGGATGGGAAAGAGCTGCGCTTTGCCCCAGGGGGCGATGTTGGGGATGGGAGAGGGCGTACGTGGCGTCTTGACGGCGCCCCGATGGTGCTAGACGCCCAGTTGCGCGACGGACGCCTGCACGCCCCCGAATATCCGGACGCCTTGGCGCGTATCTGGGCGGCGCTGAGGTGCGCGACCTCGGGAGATGTGTTGCTCTCGGCCGCGTCGGGCTACGAGTTCCTCGACCTCGGCGGCCAGGCGCACGTCGGCGGCGGCTCGCACGGCTCGCTGCGAGCTGAGGACTCGCTGGGCGCCGCGATCCTCAGCGGAATCGACGGTCTCGACGGCCGTGAGCAGTGGGCGATCGGCGACTTCGCGGGCTTGACCGAGCGCTACTTCGCCTGAGCGGGGCAAGGCGCCGGTACCCTCGGCAAGTGTTTCGCCGGTCGATCTCCTGCGTCTTTGTGCTGCTGCTTGTCGTGGCGCCCACGGCCGGGGCTCGAACCAGGCGCGCCACTACGACAACTACCGTGACCAACCCCGAAGCGCCGGTGCCCGTCGAAGCCTCCGACACGCCTCCCGTCGGTCGCTTCCTCTCCGCCAACCACGTGCTCGAAATCGCCAACCGTCTGGCGAAGATGCGCGCGGTACGCGCCAAGTACCCAGGCTCCTATTCAGGCGCCTATATAAAGGGCCCACCCACCCTCGACCACTGGCAGGTCAGCTACTTCTCAAAGCAGGGCAAGGAGATCGGCCAGGTGATCATCGCCGACCGCACCGGCCGAGTGCTCGAAGCGTGGACCGGCTTTCAGATCGCCTGGTCGATGGCGCGTGGCTATTCAGGCGCCTTCGGCCGCCATGTCAACGCGCTGTACATCTGGATTCCGCTGAGCCTGCTCTTCTTCTTCGCCTTCTTCGATTGGCGCCGCCCGTTCCGCCTGCTGCATCTGGACCTGCTGGTGCTGCTGTCCTTCTCGGCCTCGCTGGCGTTCTTCAACCACGGGCGCATCTACCTCTCCACGCCGCTGGCCTACCCGCCGCTGCTGTACCTGCTCGTGCGCATGCTGATCGTCGGCCGAGTGCGGCTGCGCGGCTCTTCGCCCGTCGGCGAGACCGCGCGCGACGGCGCGCTCGGGGACATCGCGCCCTTCGCGCCCCGCCGCGAGCAGCCGGCCCGGCTGCTGATCCCCGCGCCGTGGCTTGCGATCGCACTTGTCTTCCTGGTCGGTTTTCGGATCGCGCTGAACGTCACCGACTCCAACGTGATCGACGTCGGCTACGCCGGTGCGATCGGGGCGCAGCGGATCCTCGACGGCAGGTCGCTGTACGGGAGCTACCCCTCCGATAACGAACACGGCGATACCTACGGCCCCGCCAGCTACGAGTCCTACATCCCCTTCGATCAGGTGTTCGGCTTCAGCGGGCACTGGGACGAACTGCCCGCGGCCCACGCGGCGGCGATCGTCTTTGACCTGCTGGCGATCGCGCTGTTGTTCCTGCTCGGGCGCCGTGTCCGCGGCCCGAGCCTCGGCATCGCGCTCGCCTACGCCTGGGCGGCCTATCCGTTCACGCTGTTCGCGCTGGAGAGCAACTCGAACGACACGCTCGTGGCCGTGCTCGTGCTGGCGGCGTTGCTGGTTGCCTCCTCGGCCCCCGCACGCGGAGCGTTCGCCGCCCTGGCGGGGTTGGCGAAGTTCGCGCCGCTGGCGCTTGCGCCGCTGCTTGCCACGCACGGTCTGGCGGGTTTGCCGCGCGCGCGCCGCGCACGCACGCTGGCGCTGTTCTGCGGCGCATTCGCGCTGACCGCGGCGCTCGTCTGCATCCCCGCGCTCAGGCACGACACGCTGCACACCATCTATCAGCGCACGCTCGTCTATCAATCCGAGCGCGAATCCCCGTTCTCGATCTGGGGCCTGTACGGGGTCGCGCCGACCGGCGGCCGCGCCGCCGCGCCCTGGCTCTCGACGGCGCAGGCCGTCATAGAGGCGCTTGCCGTCCTGCTTGCGCTCGCGCTTGCGCTGCTGCCCCGCCGCGCCGACCTGGTCGGTCTGGCCGCCTGCGCGGCCGCGATCCTGATCGCGGTGCAGCTGGGGATCGACCACTGGTTCTACCTGTACATCCCCTGGTTCTTTGGCCTTACGATGCTGGCGCTGCTCGGCCAGCTCAGCTGGGCGCCGGAGCCGCGCCGGGCTTCGGCATCAGAACCTGCTCGATCGAATCGGCTCGCAGCCGCGTAGAGCAGCTCACCAGCACGCCCATCAGCCAGGGGTCCTCCTTGGAGGTCTCAAAGCGCACCGGCATCTGGGTGACGAGCGACTCGATCGCCTGCTCGCGCTTGACGCCGATCACGCCGCCGCGCGGACCGGTCATACCGACGTCGGTGATGTAGGCGGTCCCGCCCGGCAGCACGCGCGCGTCGGCGGTCGGGACGTGGGTGTGCGTGCCCACCACGGCGCTGACACGCCCGTCCAGCAGCCAGCCGAGCGCGACCTTCTCGCTGGTGGCCTCGGCGTGCATGTCGACGAGGATGTGGTCCACCTCCCCGAGCTCTTTGATCGCCGGATCGACCTCCGTGAAGGCCGAGCGTCCCGCCTTCAGGTACAGGTTGCCGCTGAGATTGACGACGCCGAGACGGACGCCCTCTTTCTCCACCACACAGGCTCCTTTGCCGGGCTGGGAGCGCAGATAGTTGTACGGGCGAAGGATGCGCGGCTCGTTGTCCAGGTAGGAGTAGATCTCGCGCCGGTGGTAGGCGTGGTTGCCGAGCGTGATCGCGTCGACGTCATGGCGAAACAGCTCGACGGCCACCTTCGGCGTGATCCCCAGGCCGCCGGCGACGTTCTCTGCGTTGACGACGACGAACGTCGGCCGCAGACGCTCGCGCAGCGCCGGTAGGCACTCGAGCAGCGTGTGGCGCCCGATGCTGCCGACCAGATCGCCGACGAACAGGATGCGCGCCTGAGCCTCAGACATACTTTCCCGATGATCGCGAGAGGGAGCTGATCGTGGAGCGGGTGCTCGTGCCGCGCTGGGTGCAGTTGGTGCTGCTGCCGCTGGCGCTGCTTGCGATGTGGGCGCTCGCTCGCGCGGCGGGGAAGGTGCTTGTGATCTTCATCGTCGCCGCAGTCATCGCTCTGATCCTCAACCCGCTCGTGGCCTTCGCCCAGGGGCGCCTGAGGCTCCCGCGCGGGTTGGCCGTGCTGGCCGTGTATCTCGCATTCTTCCTGACATTGGCCGGCGTCGGCTTTCTGCTGGCCAATCCGATCTCTGAGCAGGTCACGACCTTCACCCACAACCTGCCCCACATCGTCAACGAAGCCAACAAGCAGATCGCCAAATTCCAGGGCACGCTCGACAAAGGCGGGATCCACGTAAAACTGGTCGAACCGGGCAAGACGGCGTTGCAGACGCTGTCCGGGAAACTCTCCAAAAGCGCGAGCCAGATAGCGAGCTTCAGCGGCGGGCTGTTGACGGAAATCGCCGGCGCGCTCGTGGACCTGGTGCTGGTGTTCGTGCTGTCGGTCTACATGCTTCTCTACGGTCAGGCGATCGGCGCGCTCGTGCGTCGGGCGATGCCCCCCGGCGACGGCAGTCCGGCCGACGACTATCCGCTGCTGGCCCAGCACGCCGTCTCGCGCTACGTCGGCGGGCAGTTGCTCTTCAGCGTGATCATGGGCGCTTCGGCGGGCGTTGCGCTGTATGTGTTCGGGGTGCTCGGCATCTTCCCCGACGGGCGCTCCTACGCGCTCGCCTTTGGTGTTTTCTATGGCGTGATGGAGCTGGTTCCCTACATCGGTCCGATCCTCGGGGCCATCCCCGCGGTGCTGCTGGCGCTGCTCACCGACCCGATCAGCGCGCTGTGGGTGGCGCTGCTGTTCGTCGGTCTGCAGCAGATGGAGGGGCACGTGGTGGCGCCGCAGATCTTCGGCCACACACTGCGGATCAACCCGCTGCTGGTGATCTTCGCGCTGCTGATCGGGCTGCAGCTCTACGGAATCGTCGGCGCGCTCGTGGCTCTGCCGATCCTCTCTGTGCTGCGCGAGACGGCGGTCTACCTGCACCGCCACCTGAAGCTCGAGCCGTGGGAGCGCTCTCCCGGCAGGCTGCTGTGACGCCGCTTCTGGCCGCCCAGAAGCTGGGGAAGCGCTATGGCTCGCGCGATGCCCTGCGCGAAGTGAGCTTCAGCGCCACCTCCGGCGAGATGATCGCGGTGATCGGGCCCAACGGCGCCGGCAAGACGACGCTGCTGTCGCTGCTCGGGGGGGTGCAACCCCCCAGCGCGGGGACGGTGATGCGCTCGGGCGGCGCGATCGGCTGGGCGCCGCAACAGCCGGCTCTGTACTCCAAGCTGACGGTCAGCGAGAATCTGAGGCTGTTCGCGCGCCTGGAGGCGGTGGCCGACCCCGAGGCGGCGGTAGCGCGCATGCTCGAGCAGACCGGACTGGGCGATCGCGCGCACGAGCGGGTGGCGCTGCTCTCTGGCGGCAACCGCCAGCGGGTCAACGTCGCGCTGGCGTTGCTGGCCGACCCGCCGGCGATCCTGCTCGACGAGCCCTCCTCAGCGCTCGATCCCGGGCAGCGCGAGCGGCTGTGGAGCTTCGTGGGCGAGCGCGCCGCGCATGGCACGTGTGTCGTCTTCTCCACCCACATCGTCGCCGAGGCCGGCCGTTACGCGGACAGGGTGCTCGTCCTCGACCAGGGCGAGCTGCTGTTCGACGGCCCCCCGGCCGATCTGGTGGCGGAGGGCGGCGGCGGCGATTTCGAAGCCGCGTTCGTCTCATTCCTGCGCGGACGGGGACGCGCGTGAGCAGGACGCACGTGAGCGGTGGGAGGCGGCCGTGAGGTGGTTGCTGGCCAAGGACCTGCTGATCCTGCGCCGCTCCCGGCTGCTGGTGGCGGTGCTCGTCCTCTACCCGGTCGCGATCGCCCTGCTGATCGGCTTTGCCATCTCCGCGTCGCCGTCCAAGCCGCGCGTGGGGGTCGTCGACGAAACACCGCCCGGCACGGCGATCGCGCTCGGGAACACACGCATCGGCGTCACCCAGTACACCGACCAGCTTTTCGGCCATGTGCAGGTTGTGCGCGTACCGACCCGCGCGGCCGCCGTCGCCAAGGTCAACTCAGGGGACGTGCTGGCCGCGATCGTCATCCCCGGCGATTTCGTCAGCAAGGTCTCCTCCGGCGTGAAGCAGGCGCATCTCGAAGTCATCTACAACGGCGACGCGCTCAAGCAGTCGTTCGTGAGCTCGGCGATCAACTCGGCGCTGGCTCAGGCCAATCTCGCCCTCTCTCAGCAGATACGCGCGGTGGTGGTGCACGACATCGGTCTGCTGTTCGCGGGCGGCTCGCTCGGCTCGCTTGGCATCAGCCAGAACATCATCGGTCTCAGCCAACTTGCCCCCACGGTCGAAGCGGTGGCGGCGCATATCCCCGCGGGCGCCGATCGCACGACGCTGAAGAAAATAGCCGGCTTCGCCGCCCTTGCGGCCAGCAGTCTTGGCATCGCCAAGAACGTCCTTGCCACCGTCGGCCAACCGATCGCGGTAAAGAGCGAGCTGCTGCACGGGCGCCGCACACCGCTTGACACCTACGCGGTGGTGGTGGCGGTCAGCATCTCGCTGATGCTGCTCTCGGTGCTGCTTGCCGCCGGGGGCGTGGCGCTCGAGCGCGAAGAGCACACGCTCGCGCGCCTGATCAGACGCCCGCCGGCGGCCGACGAGGACGACACCGTCGGCGCCGGGCGCCTGCGCGCACGTGGCGGGCGGGGAGCGTTGGTCACGCGCGAGGGGCTGCTCGCCGAGAAGGCGCTGCTGGCGGCCGGTTGTGGCTTTGCCGTAGCTCTGGCGATGCTGCTCGGCGTCAGCGCCTTCGTGCCGTTGGAGCTCTCGCGCGTCGCCGCCTGGGCGATCGCGCTGATCTGCGGCGCTCTCGGCTTCGCTTCGCTCGGGGTGGCGATCGGAGCGCTCGCGCGTGAGGTGCGCGCCGCCTCTTTGCTCGCTTTCCTGCTGGTGCTGCCGCTGGCGTTCCTGGCATTGGTGCCGAGCGGCTCGGTCGCGGGTGGGCTGTATTCGGTGATCGGCGCCGTCTCGTTCGTGTTCCCTTTCAAGGCGGCGCTGCAGGCGTTGGATGCGGCGGTCAACCAGTCAGCGCCAGGGCTTGCGATCTCGATCGTGCACGTGCTCGCCGTCGCACTTGGATTCGGACTGCTCGCCCGGCTGGGTTTGCGCCGGGCGGAGTAACCTGGAAGAGGATGGCCTTTCCCGCAACGCGCATGCGCAGGCTGCGCGCGACGCCGGCCCTGCGCGGCTTGGTCCGCGAGACCGCTCTGCGCGCCGACCGCCTCGTGGCGCCGCTATTCGTCTCGGAGACCGCCACCACGCGCGAGCCGCTGGAGGCGATGCCGGGCGTCTACCGGCTGCCGGTCGCCGAGGTCGTAGGCGAGGCGCGCGAGCTCGCCGCGCTCGGCGTCGGGGCGGTGATGCTGTTCGGCGTGCCGGCACAGAAGGACGCCGAAGGCTCGGGCGCCTGGGACGAGCAGGGCGGAGCGCAGATGGCTGTGCGTGCGATCAAGCAGGCGCTGCCAGAACTCGTTGTGATCACCGACGTGTGCCTGTGCGAGTACACCGATCATGGACATTGCGGTGTGATCGACACGAGCGGCGGCTTGGCTCGGGTCGACAACGACGCCACGGTCGAGCTGCTGGCACGCACGGCCGCCAGCCACGCTCGAGCGGGCGCGGACATGGTCGCGCCCTCGGACATGATGGACGGGCGCGTGGGCGCGATCCGCGCAGAGCTGGACGAGGAGGGGTTCTCAGAAACGCCGATCCTCGCCTACGCCGCCAAGTTCGCCTCAGCCTTCTACGGACCGTTCCGTGAGGCGGCCGCGTCGATGCCCTCGTTTGGCGATCGCCGCTCCTACCAGATGGATCCGGGCAACGGGCGCGAGGCCGTGCGTGAGGCGCTGCTCGACGCCGCGGAGGGCGCGGACATGCTGATGGTCAAGCCGGCGCTTGCCTACGGCGACCTGATCGCCGCCGTCAAGCGCGAATGCAACCTGCCCGTCGCCGCCTACAACGTCAGCGGCGAGTACGCGATGATCAAGGCCGCCGCGGCCGGCGGGCACCTGGACGAGCGCGCGGCGGTATGCGAGATTCTCACTTCGCTTCACCGCGCCGGCGCGGACATTCTCATCACCTACCACGCAAAGGACGCCGCCCAGTGGCTCTCGCAGACGGAATAACCGACACGGCGCTGGCTACGCCAAAGCTCCGCAGCCGCACCCTGGGCGCCGCCATCGCGCTGGACGATCTGGACAAGCGGCTGCTCAACCTGATGCAGGGCAGCTTCCCGATCGAGCCGCGCCCGTTTCAGCGCGTCGCCGAGTTGGCGCAGGTGGCGGAGGCCGAGGTGCTCAGCCGCGTGCAGCGGCTGCTTGACGAGCGGATCATCCGTCAGGTCACGCCGATCTTCGACACGCGCGCGCTCGGCTACTCCTCGATGCTGGTGGCCGCCAAGGTCGACGCCGAGAACCCCCATCGCGCCGCGCAGGCGATCAATGCCCATCCGGGGGTCTCACACAACTACCTGCGCAACCACGAGTTCAACCTGTGGTTCACGATCGCCACCGAGCCTGACTCGTCGCTGGGGCTTCAAGGCACGCTGGATGTGCTTGCGCGCGAGGCCGGCGCTGAGTCGGTGCGCCAGCTGCCGACGCTGAAGCTGTTCAAGATCCGCATGGACCTGGAGATGGAGGGCGACACCAAGGCGCTCGCCTCCGCGGCGGTCGCCACCGAGCCGATCGAGCTCGAGCCTCAGCCCTATGACGATCGCGACATCGCGGTGATCCGCGCTCTGCAGGGCGACATGCCGATCGTAGGCGAACCGTACGCGCCGGCCGCCGCCGAGCTTGGCATGCCCCAGCAGGAGCTCTTGGATCATCTGGCGGGGATGCGCGAGCGCGGGCTGCTGCGCCGTGTGGCGGCGATCCTCTACCACCGCCGGGCCGGATTCTCGGCCAACGGCATGGGCGTCTGGAAGGTCCCTGAGGAGCAGATCGAACAGGTCGGGCGCCAGATGGCGGCCGTGCGCGGCATCTCCCATTGCTACCAGCGGCCCACCTACGAGGACTGGCCCTACTCGGTGTTCACGATGGCGCACGGGCGCTCGAAGGAGGAGTGCGACGCGATCCTCGACTCGATCGCTCAGATGAGCGGGATCGAAGACCGCGCGACGCTCTACTCCTCGACTGAGTTCAAGAAGATTCGTCTGCTCTATTTCACCGACGAGTTCAAGGCTTGGGAACGAGAGCACGCGGGCCTCTAGAGCGCCCGGCCCAGCGCCGCCCATGCCAGCCTCGTTGACCGACACCCGCTCAGGTGAGCTCTATCGCCGCGCACTGGAAGTGCTGCCCGGCGGTGTCAATTCCCCCGTGCGCGCCATGCGCGCGATCGGCCGCGACCCGATCTTCATCGAGCGGGGGAGTGGCTCAGAGCTGTTCGACGTGGACGGGAACCGCTACGTCGACTACGTCTGCTCCTGGGGGCCGTTGATCCACGGACACGCCCATCCCGACATCGTTGCGGCCGTTAGCGCCGCGGCCGCTCGCGGCACGAGCTTTGGCGCGCCGACGATCGGCGAGGTCGAGCTGGCCGTGGAGATCGCTCGGCGGATGGACTCGGTCGAGATGGTGCGGATGACTTCCTCTGGCACCGAGGCGAGCATGACGGCGGTGCGTCTCGCGCGCGCCGCCACCGGACGCGAGCGGATCGTCAAGTTCGAGGGTGCCTATCACGGGCACCTGGACGGGCTGCTCGCCCAGGCCGGCTCGGGCCTTGCCACCCAGGCGCTGCCGGCCGGCCCGGGCGTGCCCGCGAGTACCGCCGCGATGACGACGATCGTGCCCTGGAACGACCCGGACGCGCTGATCGCCGCGGCGCGGTCGGGAGAGCCGCTCGCGGCGATCCTGGCCGAGCCGTTGCCCGCCAACATGGGACTGGTACCGGCAGAAGACGGGTTTCTGGCGCTGCTGCGCCGCGAGGCCGATCGGGTTGGCGCTCTGCTTGTGCTCGACGAGACGATCAGCGGTTTTCGCGTCGCGCGTGGCGGTGTGCAGGAACTCAGCGATGTGCAGGCCGACCTGACGATCATGGGCAAGATCGTGGGCGGTGGGCTCCCGGCCGGCGCGCTCGGCGGGCGCGCGGAGCTGATGAGGATGCTGGCGCCGGCCGGCGAGGTCTATCAGGCCGGCACGCTCTCTGGCAATCCTCTGGCGGTTGCCGCGGGGCTTGCGACGCTTGCGTTGCTCGAGGACGACGCGTACCTGCGTCTGGCCTCGATCACCGACGAGCTCGCCGCCGGGCTGCGCGAGGCCGCGGGCGACTATCCGGTTCAGATCGCCAGCGCGCCCGGACTCTTGACCGTGTTCTTCAGCGACGCGCCGGTGCTCGACATGGCCGCGGCGCGGGCATGTGACGGTGAGGCCTACGCGCGCTGGTGCCGCGAGCTGCTCTCGCGCGGCGTCTACCCGCCCGCCTCGCGGTTTGAGGCCTGGTTTCCCTCGCTCGCGCATGGTCCCGAGCAGATCGAACTGACGGTCGCCGCCGCCGCGGCGGCGTTCGCCGAGATCGCGGACAGCCCGGGGCAGAAGTGAGCACGCTGGAGAGGTTGCGCTCGCTGCTGGCGGGCGAGGGCGGCCTGATCACGGGCCTGCTGGTTTCCGGCGCTCCGCGGGAGGAGACGGCGGGGCCCGCCCAGATTGCTATCGCGGGACCGCGCGTGGATGGGCAAGGGCCTGAATACGAGCTGTTGATCGAGACGATTTATGAGGGGTATCTGCTGCATTACCACTCGCCACGGGTTGTGCGCGCTCCCGAGCAGGATCTCGGCCTGCTGGCCGGCGATCGGCTGTACGCGCTCGGCTTGGCGCGGCTTGTGCGCCTCGGCGACATCGAGGCCGTCGCTGAGTTGGCCGACGTGATCGCGCTCAGCGCGCTCGCGCATGGCGCCGCCAATCCCGAGCTGGCAAGCGCGGTTTGGGGCGCGGGAGCTCGGGCCGTGGGTTGGGGGGCAAGCCCCGCCCACGAGCGCGCCAAGGCGCTTGCCCGCGCCGGTTCGCCGGAGGCGCTGGCGGCGATGCTGAGACTGGCCGATCCCGAGCAGCCCGGCGGCTGAGCTAGCACCGCTTCTCAGCGCCCACCGGGCTGCGCAGTCGATATTGTTCGCGCCGTGTCCAAGCACGGCCAGCATTCCTCGCCCTATACCGCCGATCGGGGCGTCCCCGGCGCCTTTGAGGGCGAGACCGTAACCCGACGCCATTTCATGACCGGGACCACGCATGCCGCGGGCATCGTGGCCGCCGCGTCCTTCGCGCTGCCGGCGCTTGGCTTCGCGATCGGGCCGATCTTCAAAGAGGCCCCGCACACTTGGGAGAGCGTCGGTCCCGCCGACATGTTCCCCGAGAACAACTACATCCCCACCGTGATCACGCTCACGCCGGGAATCGGCGAGGCCGGCAAGGCAACCGTGTACGTGCGCAAGCGCAATCCTCTGCTGGACAGGGACAAGCCCGACCTGCACACGCAGTTCATCGCCATCACCTCGCGCTGTGCGCACCTGGGCTGCCCTGTTCGCTGGGTCGACGCGGCCGAGCGCTTCATCTGTCCTTGTCACGGCGGCGTCTATGACCTGCTCGGCGTGCCCGTCGGCGGGCCTCCGGTCCGGCCGCTCGACCGCTTCTACACGCGCGTAGCCAAAGGCGAAGTCCAGATCGGGCCGCGCTACAGCGTCAACAGCGAGCTGGAACGCTTCTCTCCACGGGATCCGGGAGAGACGGTCGACGGGCTGGGCCAGTACCTGTATCCCTCCCGTCCGTCGATGAGGAAGTAGTCGAGGATGGCTCGCGCACCAAAGCTTCCCGCTCCACCGGTCCCCTCGGCGCTGAAGGCGCCGCCCCCGCGTCCCGGCAGCCCGGAGATCGGGACCCGACCTTCCGACCATGCCAAAGAGGGGGGCTCGACCGTCGTCGACTGGGTCGATGAGCGCACATCGCTCAGCGGCGGTGCGCGCTGGATGATGTTCCGCAAGGTGCCGCGCGGCACCAACTGGTTCTACACGCTCGGCTCGGCAACGATGTTCGCCTTCCTCTCCCAGGCGGTCACCGGCGTGTTCCTGGCGATGTTCTACAAGCCCGACCCCTCCGGCGGCGCCTACGAATCTATCCGCCACGTCACCAACGAAGTCTTCCTCGGGCAGTTCGTGCGCGGGATGCACAAGTGGGGGTCCTCGGTGATGGTGATCCTCGTCTTCCTGCACATGGGACGCACGTTCTTCTTCGGCGCCTACAAGTACCCGCGCGAGCTCAATTGGGTGATCGGGGTGGTGCTGTTGATCCTGACGATGACGATGTCCTTCACCGGCTATCTGCTGCCCTTCGACCAGCGCGCCTACTGGGCGACGATCGTCGGCGTGAACATCAACGGCACCGGGCCGCTGCTCGGGCCCTACCTGAGCGATTTCCTGCGCGGCGGGCCCGAATTCGGCGCGGTGACGCTCTCGCGCTTCTATGCCATCCACATGCTGCTCGTGCCGGGCCTGATCGCGGCGCTGATCGGCGCGCACCTGTACCTGGTGGCAAAGCTCGGCACGACCGCGCCGCCTTGGATCAAAGCTGAGAAGAACCCCGAGCTGCGCAAGGCCGACGCATGAACCGCCGTGAGAAGGAGGAGTACCTGCGCGAGTACTCGATCCTGAAGTCTGAAGGCAAGCCGTTCTTCCCTTACGCGGTCGCCAAGGATTCGCTGATGGCGTGCGTGGTGATGGCCTGCATCATCGCCATGTCGCTCGTCCTGGGAGCCGAGCTTGGCTCCAAGGCCAACCCGACCACCACAACCTATGTCCCGCGGCCGGAGTGGTACTTCTTCTTCCTGTTCGAGCTCCTGCGCGTGATCAAGCCGCCGAGCCTCGTTCCGCTGGCGACGATCGGCGTGCCGACGATCGGCATGATCCTGCTGTTCCTGCTGCCGTTTTATGACCGTGGCCCAGAGCGCCGTCCCGAGCGTCGTCCGATCGCCACGCTGACCGGCATCTTCGTGATCGGGGCGATGGCCTTCCTGACCTATCAGGGCGCCAACGCCGGCACCCCCACCGCGCTTGAAATAGCGACCCCGGCCGCGGTGGTCCAGCAGGGCCCGGCGGCCGTCAGGCAGTTCAACGAAGGTAGGCAGGTGGTCGCGGCCTCAGGCTGTGAGGCCTGCCACGATATTGGCGGCTACGGCAACAACGGGCCGGGGCCTCAGCTGACCAACATCGCCTCGCGACTGCCCCGCCAGGGCATCGCCCGTACGCTCGTCAATCCGACCGCGCCGATGCCTTCATTCAAGAACCTGCCGCCGAAGAAGTTCGAAGCGGTCGTTGACTTCCTCAGTCAGCTGAAGTAGCTGGGCGCACCACGATGGCCGCTCGGCGAGACGCTGGCGCGATCACGGATAAGGCGGCCTCTCAGGCCGGGCGCTTGGAGCCGGCCCAGGTGCGCGCCATGTTCGATCGCATCGCCGGCATCTATGACCCGCTGAACACCGCCATGACCGCCGGGCTGCATCACCGCTGGCGTACACGCGCAGCCGATCTGGCGCGCGTCGGGCCGGGTGACCGTGTGCTCGACGTCGCCTGCGGCACGGGCGACTTGGCGATCGAGCTCGCGCAGCGTGTGAGTCCCGGTGGAAGTGTGACCGGCAGCGATTTCTCCGAGGCGATGCTCGATCGCGCTCGAGCCAAGAATCACTTTGGCGAGTTGCTTCACTTCCAATGGGCGGATGCCCTTGATCTGCCCTACGAGGACGACTGCTTCGATGCCGCAACGGTGGGTTTCGGCGCGCGTAACTTCGACGATCTGGCTCGAGGGCTCGCTGAGATGACGCGCGTGGTGCGACCCGGCGGGCGGGTCGTTGTCCTGGAGATGACGATCCCAACCAGGCCGCCGCTTTCGTTCTTCTTTCGGCTGTGGTTCGATCGCATCGTGCCTGTTCTGGGAGTGCTCGCGGGTGACCGGGCCGCCTACTCCTATCTGCCCAACTCGGTCAAGCGCTTCCCAGGACCGGCCGCACTGGCCGAGGAGATGCAGCGGGCGGGACTGACCGACATCACCTATCTATTGACGGCGGGCGGCATCATCGCCATCCACGCCGGTACCGTCTGCTGATGGATATCTCCACACTCAGCGACCTGTGGACCACCGCTCGCTGGCGCACGCCAGAGCTGGGCCGATGAGCATAGTCAGCGCTTCGCGGGAGCACCCGAAGGGCGACCTGGAGGCGATCGAGGCGATCATGCGCCTTGGTGGCGAGGAACTGCGCGAGCGCATGGCGCGCGTGGAGACCCACCTAGAGAAGGTGACCGCCGAATCTGGGGCTCCCCTGGCGGTGCACGCAAACGCCACGATAGTCGCGGGCGGCAAGCGCCTGCGTCCGCTGCTGGTCTTGATCGCTGCCCAGTCTGCTGGAGGCCCACCGGCCACCGAGGAGGGCGAGAGAAGTCTGGTGCGCGCGGCGGTGGCAGTGGAGCTCGTGCATTCCGCGACGCTGGTGCATGACGATGTGATCGACGGCGCCGGTCTGCGCCGTGGCCGCCCCACCGTGGCCGCCCTGGCGGGGCGAGAGGCGGCTGTCGCCACCGGCGATCTGCTGTTCTCGCGGGCATTCGCGCAGCTGGCTCGCAACGGTGAGATCGCCCAGCTACGGGCGCTGTCGGAGGCCTCCTCGGCGCTGGCCGAGGGCGAGCTCTTGCAACGCGAGGATGCCTACGCGACCCACGTTGCAGTCGAGCGTTACCTGCGGCGCTGCGAGCTGAAGACCGCGGCGCTGTTCGAGGCTGCGTGCCGCCTGGGGGCTCTGCTGGCGCGCGATGGATCCCAGCAGCTGGCCGAGGATCTGGGCGACTTTGCCCGGCGTATCGGATTGGCCTTCCAGCTCCTGGATGACGTGCTCGACGTGTCCGGTCCGGTGCAGCAAACCGGCAAGTCGCGCGGAACCGACCTGCTCGACGGCACGGTCACGCTGCCCTTCATCCTCGCTCGCGAGCGCGATCCAGAGCTGGCGACGTTCGACCTGGCCTCGCTAGTCAGCCCACAGCAGGCCGAGGAGCTGTGCGATCGCATCGCTGCCACCGGGGCGCTCGAGCAAGCCCGCGATCGGGCGCTGGTGCTGGTGGCCGAGGCCAAGGCCACGCTGCCTGCGACATTGCCCGACGGACGCGGGGAGTTGCTGGCCCTGGTCGCCGACGCCGTCGTCGAGCGCTACCGCTGAGCGCTTAGAAGTCGCTCGGCACGATCACGTCGGCCTGCAGCGCGCGCACGAAGAACTCGACCTCCTCGGCCATGTTGGCGTGCGTGATGCGCTGCAGATCGCTGAGCAGCTCGGCGGTGGCGCGATCGAGCTCGTTGTCCAGGCGCTCGACAGCGCCCTGGGCGAAGACGCCACTGTCCACCTGCTCGCAGTCAGGGCAACGCAGCAGGATGCGCCAGTGCCTGGGACCCTCCTCGACCCAGTCCAGCGGATACACGAACTCGCCGCCGCAGTAAGGGCAGACGTGCAGTCCGTCAGCATTCTCAACTTGCGCTGAACCGCTGGATGGCCACTGGTGGGCTTGGTTTGCGTGATCGGGACGCATGATTACTCGCTCCCTAATCGACGCATTCCGCCACCTGCTTTAGCGGCTTGGTCAAAAAGTCTAGGTCGCTCAGCTTCCTCTGGTGCCCAGAATCGGTGCGGTGTCCTTGAGGGCGCCGCGAGCCGGTAGGCTTCAATAACGGGCACCGGTCGCTTTCGTGACCTCGCTCCACACCCCCATGGCTACCGCGATCCGCATGATCGGACACGAGGATCGGCTCAGCCTCGTGGATCATCTCGACGAGCTACGGACGCGCTTGATCGTCTGCGGAGCAGCGCTGGCCATCGCCTTCGGCCTCTGTCTGTGGCAGAACCACACGCTGCTGAAGCTGATCAATCGCCCCGAGCAGGCGCAGACCCGCAAGCAGGTCGAAAGCGGTCACGGCCTGGCGGGCCAAGCCACCATCGCCCAGAAGAGCGTGGTCAAGCTCGCCGGCGACACCGAGCGGCTGGTGCAGCTGCTGAGTGCTCCCGGGAGCGGTCTCAGCTCCTCCAAGCGCAAGGCGGTCGGCGAACTGGCCCCTGCCCTGCACGCGGATGTGGCGAAGATCTCAGGCAAATCCGAAGGCGACAAGCTCACCACGCTGGGCATCGGCGAGCCCTTCACGACTACGGTCACCGTTGCGCTCGGCTTTGCGGTGATCCTTGCGCTGCCGGTGATCCTGTTCGAGTTCTACGGCTTTTTGCTGCCCGCCCTCAAGCCCAACGAGCGGCGCATGGCGCTGCCGCTGCTGAGCGCCATCCCCTTCCTGTTCATGGCCGGTGTCGCCTTCGGCTACTTCGTAGCGCTGCCTGCAGCGATCCGCTTCTTCGTGAACTTCAACAGCGAACAGTTCAACGTGCTCGTACAGGCCAACCAGTACTACAAATTCGCTGCCACGATCCTGCTCGCGATGGGGCTGGTGTTCCAAGTGCCGGTCGTCATCCTGGGCGCCACCAGGTTGGGGATTATCACCCCCAGACAGCTACGCAAAAACCGCCGCTACGCGCTGCTGGCGTGCGCCGCCGTCGCGGCCTTCCTGCCAGGCGACGCGATCACCCTCATTCTGGAGACGGTTCCGCTGTATGTGCTGTATGAGGTGAGTATCCTGCTCGCGGTGCTCGTCGAGCGCCGTATGCGAAAGCGCGAGCAACAAACACAGGACGGTCCCCCATCAGGTGCTGGGCCCGCCGAGGAGACGCAGCCAAACGTGCAGCAAATCATCGACCACATCGATCCGGACCTGAGCTGATGCGATCCGCTCTGAACGAGCAAGGCCACAACGGTGCCCGGCTGCATGTGTCGTGGGCCCCGGACCGACCTTCGAGGTTAGACTGCGCGGATGATGCCGACCGGGTCCAAGCGAAGCGAGGCGGAAGCGGGATGAGCGACCGCCTCGACAACGAACTTTCCTACTGATGCTTTTCGACCTCAGAGGACGGGGCCGTCGCCGGACCGTTCGCATCATCTACTCGCTGCTGGCGCTGATCTTCCTGATCGGCTTCGTGGGTTTCGGCATCGGGGGCGTCGGTGGTGGCGGCGGCGGGTTGCTGAACTTCCTCGGCGAAGAAAAGGAAACGGGCGGGTCGAGCTTCGCGGGCCCGATCGAAACGCAGCGCAAAATCCTCAGCAAGCACCCCAACGACGCTAGTGCCTGGGCGGCGCTTGCGAGCGCCCAGCTGCACGAAGGCAGCAATGAAGCCTATGTAGAAGCGAGCACCGGCAAGTTCACGAGCAAGGGCAAGGAATTGTTGGGCGAAATCGCCAACTCCTGGGGTCACTATGTGGCGATCGAGCCCAAGCCCAGTCCGGAACTGGCCCAACGCATGTTGGTCGTGTTCGCCGAAGAGGGGCTCAACGAACCGGCCAAGGAGGTGGAAGTCCTTCAGATAGTGATTGCCTCCAAGCCCCAAAGCGCCGCTTTGTATGGAGAGCTGGCGAACGTCGCCTATCAGGCAAAAAACACCGGCCTTGGTGACCTTGCGGCAAAGAAGGCCGTCAGCCTAACTCCTCCTGCTCAGCGCGCAAAGGTTGCGGCTGAACTTGCGCGGATCAAGGGTAATCCGACTGG
>JBOGXY010000176.1:0-13416 GCA_050696495.1 Solirubrobacteraceae bacterium | reverse complement strand
TTCCCGAAGATGATGCCGATGCCCACACCGGCGCCGACGGCACCGAGGCCTCCTCCGACACCGAGGCCGATCGACTTGCCCGCCTTGGCGGTTTCTTCGGCGGCCGCCAGCAGGGTGATTAGAGCTATGTGCACGTCGTTTGTCTCCTTTAGTGCTCAGCGGCGACGGCGCCGCCGAGGTAGATCGCGGTGAGCGTGGCAAAGATGAACGCCTGCAGGGCGGCCACCAGGCTCACCTCGAAGGCGAAGAGGATGATGCCGATGCCGACACCGGCGCCCACGGCGCCGAGCCCGCCGCCGACTCCGAGGCCGATCGACTTACCCGCCTTGGCGACTTCTTCGCTGACCGCGAAGACTGTGATGAGAGCTGTGAGCACGTCCGTTGACTCCTTTTTCAATGAGACTCGGCGACGGCGCCGCCGAGGTAGATAGCGGTGAGAGTGGCGAAGATGAACGCCTGCAGGGCGGCCACCAGGCCGACCTCGAAACCGAACAGGGCGATGCCGAGCGGGAGCGTGAACCAGCCCAGCCAAGCGCTGCCGAGCAGCACGGCCAGCGCGCCGGCCATGAACAGGATCAGCAGGTGGCCGGCCAGGATGTTGGCGAACAGCCTGATCGAGAGCGAGAGCAGCCGCATCAGGTTGGAGATGAACTCGAGGATGAAGATGAAGCCCGCCATCGGCCCGTGCACGCCACTGGGGACGAGGCTCTTCATGTAGCCGATGGGGCCCTTCGCACGGACGCCTTCGACGTTGTATGAGACGAACACGACGAGCGCCAGGACCAGCGGGATCGACAGATTGGCCGTGGCCGCGTACAACGAGAAGGAGGGGATCGTCAGGCCGGCGATGTGCAGCTCGTGCTCGGTATTGGTCGGCAGCGGCAGGTAGCCGATCAGGTTGGAGAAGAGGATGAACAGGAACAGGGCGCCGATGAATGGAAACCACTTCGCCGCCATGCGCTGATCCATGTTCCCGCCGGTGATGTTGTCTCGCATCAGCCGGTAGACCAACTCGACCGCGGTCTGGACTCTGTTGGGCCGCTCCTTCATCCGCCGCGCGATGTAGATCATCGTCACGCTCGTCAGGGTCGCGGCGATCACCAGGTACATGACGGCCTTGTTAATCGAGAAGACGCCGAGCGCCACCCAGGTGTCGAGCTTGAACTCGTTCTGCGGTTCAAAGGCCGTGTTGCGGGTGCCCGAGAAACCGGCTATCGCAATCAGCACGATCGTGCCGCCGAGCCAGATACCCAGTCCGATCAACACCTTGGTGCGCATGCTCATGCGGGCCTTGCCGCTCTCGGGCGCGCCGGGCTCGGGCAGCGCGCCGGCCGCCTGCACTGTTCCAGCGTGTGCGCTCACGAGACGCTCGGCTTCCGTTCCAGATCGCGCCAGCCGCGACCGACCAGCGTGAGCATGAAGTAGACGGTAAACGCGCAGAGCAGCAGAACAGCGGCCATCACGCCGTCTTCCTTACTGCCGGCGTAGCGGGCCAGCAGGATCGCCAGCACTATCACCCAAACGCGCGCCATCATCACGCCGACGGCGAGCCCTGCCCTAAAGCGAGGATCCTCCGAGCGCAGCGCGCGCGTGTGCAGAGCCTCGGCGGCGAGACGCGTGAGCAGCCACGCGCCGGCGGCAACGACGTAGCCGAACACCGGCAGTCCCGCCGCAACGACGATCGGGGCTGTGGCAAGCACGAGCACGACGTCGAGATAGCGCACGATGTTCATCGCGCCACCGTGGGCACGGCAAAGCCGGTTGACAGAGCAGTTTTGAGCATGGTGTGTGGGCCACCCTACAGACGCAAAGCCCCGCACGCCTTTTTGGCGCCGGGCTCGGACTCCCCTCAGAGCGCGTCTTCAGAAGCCGGGGCGAGTGTACCAGGATCGGCGACTTAGTAACAACTTTGTGACAGTCGTTACCCGACCGCTAACTCGACCAGGCCAGGCGACCGCGCAACGTCGAGGCAAACCCCACCAACCCGGCGGCCAGCGCGCACGTGAGCAGGCCCGCCAGCACGTCGAGCAGGTAGTGGTTGCCGGTGGCGAGCACCGCCAGCGTGGTCAGCGACGGGTAGAGCACCGCGATTGCTCTTGCCCAGCGGCGGGAGGACATGCGCCAGATCGCAAGGGCACACCAGGCCGCCCAGGCCAGGTGCAGCGAGGGCATCGCTCCGAACTGGTCGGCGTCGGCCGCCAGGCTGCCGGTGTGCCAGGAGCCGAACGTGTGCGAGGCGGCGACGACGTCTGAGAAGCCGGTCCCGGCGAGCATCCGCGGCGGCGCCACGGGGCACAGCCAGAAGACGAGCAGGCCGAGTAGGTTGATGACCACGAGCGTGTTGCGCAGCGGCCGGTAGATGTCGGCACGCTGCCACCACAGCCATCCCAGCAGGCCCAGGGTCACTACGAAGTGGGCGTTGTCGTAGTAGTAGGAGGAGATCGTCCCCAGCGTATGGTGGTGGACGAGCCAGCGGTTGAGTGCGGCCTCCGGGTCTATGTGCAGCGACTGCTCGAAGCTCAGGATGCCGCGGCCGTGCGCGAGCGCCACCGCTTCGCGCGCCGGCGCGAGGTTGGTGACCGCGTCATACAGCCATGCGAGCCACACGATGACGAGCAGCTCCCCCCACCAGCGCGGTCGAGTCTGGCCGTCCACGACGGACCGGCCGCGCGGCAAGCGCAGCGCGCGGGGCCGGCCGGCCACCGCCGGCAGCGGCGATGGCGCCGCTATCGCAGAGCTTTCAGATGTGCTTGTCGCAGACAAGCAAGCGATGTTATCCAGCCGTGAAGCCGGTAAGCGAACGAATGCGTCAGGGAAAGACCGCTTGCATCCCTCGCTGCTCGAGCACGTCCAGCACGAGCGGCAGGGCCTGCGCGCTCGCCCGCCAGCAGCCCGCGGCGCCATAGTCATCAGCGTCGTGCAGCAGCATCACCGCGCCCTCACCGGCGCCATCGGTGAGACGAGTGAGGATCGACTGCGGGGTGGCTCGTGCCTCCCAGTCGCGGCCCCAGTGGCTCCACAGCAGGGTGCGCATGCCGGCGGCGCGGGCGCTGCGCAGCGCGGCGGCGTTGAGGATCCCGTAGGGCGGGCGGTAGAGCACCGGCGTCACGGCGGTGGCATCCTCGATCGCGGCCAGCGCGCGGGCGTGGTCTTCGCGCACCTGGCGGGGGCCCAGGCGCAGCAGGTTGCGGTGGCGGTGGCAGTGCAGCCCGATCGCGTGACCCTGCGCGACGATTTCGCCCGCGAGCGATGGGTTGCGCAGCACCTGCTCGCCGACCAGGAAGAAGGTGGCGTGCGCGCCACGCTGGACGAGCACGTCGAGCACCGCCGGCGTGCCCTGCGCGTGCGGACCGTCGTCGAAGGTGATCGCCCAGCCCGTGCCGCTGGCCGTGCGATCCTCGACCGCCAGTGGTTCTCGCAGCGCGCGCCAGATCGGCGCGGGCGAGCGCGGGACCCAGCCGGGCCGCGGGCTCGCCAGCGCCGGGGTCAGGTAGCCGGCCATGGCGGCACTGGCGAGCAGACTGCTGGGGCTGCGATGATCGGTGGCGGAGATTATGGACCTGATTCTTGGTATGGCGGCCGCTGTGGCCGCATCGACTCTCTACAGCCTAGGGGTGGCGATCCAGGCTATGGACGCCAAGCGCGCCCCGCACACCGAGCATCTGCGCCTGGGGCTTGCGCGCGATTTGATCCGCAGGACGCGCTGGCTGATGGGCACCGGCATCTCGATGCTCGGCTGGCCGCTGCAGCTCGCCGCGCTGCTGGTGGTGCCGCTGGTGGTGGTGCAACCGACACTCGCCGCCGGCCTGGTCGTGCTGCTGTGGTTCGCACGGCGCCTGCTGCACGAGCACGCCGGCCGGCGCGAGCACATCGCGGTGGCGGCGATCGTGCTCGGGGTGCTCGGGGCGGCCATAACAGCGCCGCCACACACCACCACCCACACGGGCGATGAGACGATCACGATCGTCCTGGTCCTGCTGGCGATACTGGCGACGACGCCTTATCTGATCAGCATCACGCGCCGGCCGGCCCCCTCGATCGTGATGATCGGCGCCGGGCTGGCGTTCGCCTGGAGCGGCGTGGCCACCAAGCTCGCCTCCGACGACCTGCACAACGGCCATCTGTGGGTCGCGGCGGCGTGGGCGATCTCCACGGCCGGCGCCTCCGCGGTCGGCGCCCTCAGCGAGATGAGCGCCCTGCAAATGCGCCCCGCGATCCAGGTGGCGCCCGTCGTGTTCGTGACTCAGACGGTCGTCCCAATCGTGCTGGCGCCGCTGATCCTCAATGAAAGGTTCACCGACACTCCTCTGAGCGGAGCGCCGCTGGCGCTGTCTTTGGCGGTGATCGTGGCCGGCGCCGCGGCACTGGCGCGCTCGCCGCTGCTGCTGGCCTTGATGGAGGGCGAGGCGACCAGTGAGCCCAGCGGCTCGACAGCCAGCCCCGAGGAGCGCAGCCAGGCAACGACGCGCGCTACGCCGCGCAGCGACGCTGAGCTGCCGTCGAGCGAGACGACCAAGACGTCGCCGGCGCGCATCGGGCGCTGAGGCAGCGGGGCGCGCGCGTTCAGGCGCAGCTCGCCGGCGACCGGCAGCGCACCGGCGGTGCGCGCCAACACCATCTCACCGACCGTCAGCCCGCCGGGAGGCTGCAGGAAGTAGAAGCGATGGTGAAGGCCAAGCGCGTGCGCCTGTGCGCGCAACGTGCCGCGCGTGTGCAGCCAGCGAAACAGCGAGCCCGAGCGCGGCACTTCGGGCACAAGCTCGTCGCCCTGCGAGCGCAGGTCGAAGATCGTGGCGTGCGCGTCGGCGCCGTTATCGGCGAAGGAGGCGTGGATGCCGCGTGCGCTCAGCTCGGTGGCGATCAGCTTCACCTCGCCGGCGGGCACGTGCAGCACGAGGCCGACATCGCGCTGGCGGGTGCTCACGCGCTTGAGCGGATGCACGCCGAGAAACAGCCCCGCGAAGGCGGTGACCTCGTCGGTCGACATCAACCAGGTGCTCACCGCCAGCAGCAGCACCAGCTGGGTGACGAACGCCACCATCCGCAGGCGCCAGAGGGGAATCGGGTTGACCCGACGGGGCGCATCGAGCACCAGGTCGACGGCCGCCGGGTCGATCTCCAGCGCCTCGGCCCCGCCGAACGAGTCCGTTCCGAGCGGCATGTCGACGCCGCCGGCGTACGCAACGCCGGCCGGCGGCTCCTCAGCGTGTGGCTCCTGCACCAGCTCGGGGGCAGCGACCGTGTTCGCGCCGGCAACCGTCAGCAGGCCTTCGCGCGGGTGCGGTGCGCGGCCGGCCAGCTCGTGATGCTCGGCAAAGCAGGCCTCTACATGCGCGCGCAGCTCATCGGTGTCGTTGGCCAAGCGCAGCAGCCCGAGATCGGCCATCGCGCGCGTGTTCAGCCGAGCGTGGCCCACCGGCAGGCCGTAGGAGACCACGGGCGTGCCGGTCGCCTTGGCCTCCAGGCAGGTGACGCCGCCGGTGGAGTGCACGAGCGCGTCGGCCGCGGCGAGGATCTCGGGCATGCGGTCGGTGAAGCCGTAGACGCGCACGCGCGGCTCGTCGGCGAAGTCCTCGCTGAGGCGAGCGTGCAGTTGCTCGTTGCGGCCGGCCAGGCAGACGATCGCGCTGACGTCGGGGATGCTCGCGATCTCGCGCACCGCGCCCTCGATGTCGCCGACGCCCCAGCCTCCGCCTGAGACGACCACCAGCCGGCCGTCCTCGGGCAGATCGAGCACCTGACGCGAGGCGCTTTGAGAGCGCTCGTCCAGGAACTCCGAGGAGATCAATGGGCGCACCAGACGAGCGCTGCCCTGACCGGCGATCCGCTCGACCGATGACAAGGACTCTCCGTACATCACCAGGTGCGTGTCGATACCGGGTTGGGCCCAGAAGAACAGGCCCGTAAGGTCGGTGATCGTTGCCACCGTCGGGCAATGGACGACCTGTGTGCGGCGCAGGCGAGCGAGTACGACCGTGACGGCCGGGTAGGTTGAGACGACTACGTCGGGGTCGTGCTCGCTTATGCGCCGCGCCAGCGGGCGCGAGCCGAACAGGCACAGCAGCTTGCGCGCCAGCACCCGGATCGGGGCGACTCGCTCGAGCATCCAGTAGACGACCGTGTAGGTCCAGGGAAAGAAGCGCAACTGCACGCGATAGCCGTCCTCCACCACCGGCTGCAAGAGCGGGCCCATCGCCGCCAGGCCGTCGATGACGGTTACCTCGGCGGGCTCGGACGAACTGTCGATCTGCTTGGCCAGGGCGCGGGCGGCGGCCGCGTGGCCCTCGCCGACGTCGGCTGAGAGGATCAGGACGCGCTTTGGGCCTGGACGGCGTGGTGTGTTGGTGCGGTTACGGCGTGCCATACAGTGCAAGCCTCGCCCGTCCAGCGGACGGCACGGCCCGTCGCGGACGCGGGGATCGATGCTGAGAGAGCGCGACGACACCCACAGCCTACCGGCCACGGCGCCCGTGGACGGCGATGAGCGCATTCTCACAGCCGCCCACTTTCCGGCGGCGATAGCGCGCCGCGCGCTCGGTTGGGTGGGCCTGCTCGCGATACCGATCGGCGTTTTCGCCATCGTGGCCGGCGCCGCCGGCGCCCCCAGTCAACTGGTGCCCGCCCGCAGCGGCGGCTGGCCCGGCTGGCTATCAGGGCCGCTGCATGGCCTGGGAGCGAACATCGGCTGGAGCGGATTTCAACTGTGGACGCTCATGCTGTGCGCCGGCTATGCGGCGGTGCTGGCGGCGGCTCGAACGCTTCCCGGCCGCGCGATCGCCGTCTGCATCGTGGCGTCCAACCTGCTGCTGCTGCTCGGGCCGCCGCTGATCTCCCAGGACGTGTTCGGCTACCTGGCGTTCGCGCGCCTGGGAGCGCTGCACGGCATGGACCCATACACGCACGTCGCCGCCGAAGCGCCCGTGGATACCGTCTTCGGGTTCATCGGCTGGCCCTTCCAACACTCGCCCTACGGCCCGCTGTTCACGCTCGGCTCCTATCCGCTGGCGCTGCTCGGGCTCGGCGGCGGCCTATGGGCGCTGAAGGCGGTGGCGGTGGCCGCGAGCCTCGGAGCCGTGGGGCTGAGCGCCCGAGCCGCGCGGCGGATGGGGCGCTCGGCCAAGGCCGCTGCGGCGTTCGTCGGGCTCAACCCGGTGCTGCTGCTGCTGGCGGTCGCGGGCGCCCACAACGACACGCTCGTGCTGCTCGCCCTGGCGGGGGCGCTGGCGCTCACCGCGGCGCCGGGGCGCTCGATCGCTCGCGGCCGCGAGCGGCCCAACGCCGCGGATCGGCCCAACGCCGCCGATCTCTCCGCGCCGCCAACCCATCCGCGCGCGGCCGTGGGGGCGCTCGTGGCGGGCATCGGCGTGAAGGCCTCGGCGGGTCTTGTCCTGCCCTATCTGCTGCTCAGCCCGGCGAGCGCTCGGGAGCGCCGGCGCCTTGCGCTGAGCACGGTCGCCGCGCTGGCGCTGCTGGCGCTGCTGGCACTCGTCGGCTTCGGCGTGCACGCCTTCGGTTTCCTCGATGCGCTGAGCGAGCAGCAGCAGCTGGTCGCCACTCACAGCATCCCGCAGGAGACCGCCCGCTGGCTCGGCATGGCGGGACTGCCCGGCTGGTGGCGCGACCTATTCACGGCGGCCTTCCTCGCGGCGCTCGCGTTGACCCTATGGGGCGCCTGGAAGGGAGCGGACTGGCGCACGATGGCCGGCTGGGCGACGATCGCGCTGCTGCTCTGCACCGCCTGGCTACTGCCCTGGTATGCGATCTGGGCGCTGCCGCTGGCTGCCATCGGCGACAGCCGCCGCCTGCGCGTCGCCACCCTGGCCGTTTGCGCCTACGCGGTCTTGATCCACCTGCCGCTGGCCGACCCGATCCTCAGCCCGCCCCGGCACCTGATCGGCGCCACGCACGGCGGCGACGTCCTTGGCGGCCAACGAGGCATCGTCGGCGATCACCGCGTATTCGCCGGTCTGGAGGTGCAGCGCCACGCTGCGCTCAACCTCATCCGTTGAGGCCTCCGGGCGCAGACGGCGAATGCGCAGCGAGTCCAGGCGACGGAACTTGAGGATCTCCAGCACGTAGACGAGATAGACGCTGGCGGCGACCACGAATAGCCCAAGCGCCACCAACACCAACAGCCAACCCGTGTGCAGGTGGCCTTTGTGATCGGAGTAGGGCACGAAGCGCAGGGCCAGCGCCAGGCCGGCCAGCATCAGCGTCCAGGCGTACAGGTAGGCGATCGTGCGACGCGAAGAGAAGCCGATGCGGGCCATCCGGTGGTGGAAGTGCTCGCTGTCGGCGGCGTAGATCGGGCGGCGGTACTTCAGGCGCTTGAGCACCACGAACGTCGTGTCCAGGAACGGGACGGTGAGCAGGATCAGCGGCAGCACGAAGGAGACGACCACGGGCGTCTTGACGGCCGCCTCGACGGCCACGACTCCCATCAGCAAACCCAGCAGGTTGGCGCCGCAGTCGCCCATGAAGCTCGAGGCCGGCGGGAAGTTGTGAAGCAGGAACCCGAGCGCCGCGCCGGCGGTGATCGCCGCCAACACGCCGGGCGCCGCGCGGTCGAGATCGAAGGCGATGATCGCGAGCGTGCCCGCGATGATCACGCACACCCCCGCGGCCAGGCCGTCGACACCGTCGGAGAGGTTGACGATGTTCATCATCACGACCAGCCCGATCACGGTGAGCACCGGGCCGGCGTTGGTCGGCCCCGCTTTGGGGAAGTGAAGCGTTCCGGCGAACGGCAGCGTCACGGCCTTCACGGCCACGCCATAGTGCACGACGATCACCGCGGCGGCGATCTGGCCCGCGAGCTTGACCAGCGGCGGCAGGTCGAAGCGATCGTCAAGCGCGCCCACGACGGTGATCACGGCGGCGGCGATCAAGACGCCGCGCCATAGCTCGTTGCTTTCGGAGTAGCCGGAGGGCAGGAAGGCGAGCATCGCGACGAGCACCCCGGCGAAGATCGCCAGGCCGCCGAGCAGCGGCGTGGCACGGTCGGAGAGACCGCGCTCGCGCGGTTCGTCCACTGCACCGACCGCCCGGGCCAACCGCATCGTCAGCGGCGTCAGCAGCGCCGTCACGGCGGCGGCGACCAGGAACGCGTACAGCGCGTCGATCTCTTTCAGATGCGCCATCTGAGCAGCGACAGCATCGCATGCCCAGGGGTCATCAGCGCTATGCGGGCGTCGTGGCGCTCAGCTGCTCATACAGCGGGTAGCGCCGCACGATCGCCTGCACGCGCTCGGCCAGTTCGCCGCGGCGGGCCTCGAATGCCGGTGTCAGAGCGGTCGCGATGATCTCCCCCACCTCGGAGAAGTCCTCGACGCCGACGCCGCGGGTGGCCAATGCGGGCGTGCCGATGCGCAGGCCCGAGGCCTCCATCGGCGGGCGCGGGTCAAACGGCACGGCGTTGCGGTTGACGGTGATGCCGATCTCGTGCAGGCGATCCTCGGCGGCGCGGCCGCTGAGCTCGGGCTCGCAGGCGCGCAGGTCGACCAGCGCCAGGTGCACGTCGGTGCCGCCGGTCAGCACGTTGACTCCGTGGCCGACCTCAAGGAGCTGCTCGCAGAGCGCCTTGGCGCCCTCGATCGTGCGCTTCTGGCGCTCGGCGAACAGATCGGAGGCCGCGATCCGAAGCGCCACCGCCTTGGCGGCGATCACGTGCTCGAGCGGGCCGCCCTGCTGGCCGGGGAACACGGCGGAGTCGATCTTCTTGGCGTGCTCCTCCTTGCAGAGGATGATCCCAGCGCGCGGACCGCCGAGGGTCTTGTGGGTGGTCGTCGTGACCACGTCGGCGCCGTACTCGAGCGGATTGGGATGAAGGCCGGCGGCGACCAGGCCCGCGAAGTGCGCCATGTCCACCATCAGGAAGGCGCCGACCTCGTCGGCGATCTCGCGGAAACGGGCGAAGTCCAGCCGGCGCGGATAGGCCGACCAGCCGGCCAGCAGCAGCTTCGGTTTGCGCTCGCGAGCGATCCGCGCCACCTCGTCCATGTCGATCGTGCTCGTCTCACGGTCCACCTCATAGGCGGCGATGTCGTAGAGCTTGCCGGAGACGTTGATTTTCATCCCGTGCGAGAGGTGCCCACCATGCGCGAGCGAGAGCCCCATGATCGTGTCCCCTGGCGTGAGTAGCGCGTGATAGACGGCTGTGTTGGCCTGGGCGCCCGCATGCGGCTGAACGTTTGCGTGCTCGGCGCCGAACAGCGCCTTGGCGCGATCGATCGCCAACTGCTCTGAGACATCCACCCACTCACAGCCTCCGTAGTAGCGCCGGCCCGGATAGCCCTCGGCGTACTTGTTGGTGAGCACCGACCCCTGGCATTCGAGCACCGCCTGGGGCACGAAGTTCTCCGAGGCGATCATCTCGAGCGTCTGCTGCTGGCGCTCAAGCTCGCCGCGCAGCGCGTCGGCGATCTCCGGATCGACCTCGGCGAGCGGGCGGTTGAAGTAGTCGGGCTGCAGTTCGGGCATCGGCGCGCTCCCAGTCTGGAGTATTCGTCTGAGATGCCCAGGCGCGCGGCGTTTCGTAGTCAGCCGCTCCCCGGTGGTTATCCACCTCTCGCGCCAGTCGCGGCTACCGTGCACGAGGCTAGCACGAGGATTCTTTCGCCGGATCGACGATCGTCACATTGTTAGCCCATCGTGTCAAAATGGAACGAGGCGATGACCAAATGTTAGATAGAACCGTGTCTATATGTTAGATAGCAATGCGTCCATATGTTAGTTTGTCCTTATGGCGTACCGGCGGCGAGTCATCGACGAGGCCCTTGACGAGCTTTTTCCCGATCTGGCGGCAATCGCTTTGGAGGGAGCCAAGGGTGTAGGGAAGACGGCCACGGCGACTCAGCGCGCCTCGACCGTCCTGTCGCTGCACAATCCGAGCGAGCACGCGGCGCTGGCCGGCAACCTCGACCTCGTCACGGAGGTGCCATCACCGGTACTGATCGACGAGTGGCAACTCGAACCCAGCGTCTGGGACCGCGTCCGCCGAGCGGTCGACGACGACCTCACCGGAGAACGCTTCCTGCTGACAGGCTCGGCAGGCGTGGCGCCGGGGATTCGTATCCATTCCGGTGCGGGCCGGATCGTCAGCATGGCGATGCGACCAATGGCGTTCAGTGAGCGTGCCGTATCTGCGCCAACCGTCTCGCTCGGAACCTTGCTGGCCGGCGAGGCGAGCGCTATTGATGGAACATCCAACGTCGACGTGCCGACTTACGCAGAGGAGATCCTGCGGTCAGGCTTCCCCGGCATACGCGACCTGCCCGAGCGGGCTCGGCAACTCCAACTCGACAGCTATATCGCTCGCATCGTCGAGCACGAGTTGCCCGAGAACGGCGTCAGCGTTCGTCGCCCGGGCGCACTACGGGCGTGGCTGGCCGCCTACGCGGCGGCGACGGCTACCAACGCCGCGTACAGCACCATCCTCGATGCGGCTACACCAGGCGAAGGCGACAAGCCGGCGCGCCAGACCGCATCCACGTATCGAGAGCACCTGCAAAGGATCTTCGTGCTCGATCCGCTCGAGGCTTGGATACCCACCTTTGCCCCCTTGAAGCGACTCACCTTCGCGCCTAAGCATCACCTGGTCGATCCGGCCATCGCCGCACGACTCGTCGGCGTCGACGAGGCCGGCCTGCTGCGCGGGGAGGGCAACCGCATCTCCGCGGCTACAGACACATGGCTCGGCGCGCTCTTTGAGTCGCTGGTGACTCAATCGGTCCGGGTCTACGCAAGTGCCGCCACCGCCAGAGTCGGCCACCTGCGCACCAAGAATGGTAGTCACGAGATCGACCTGATCGTCGAGGGCCAGAACCGGTCGTGCATCGCGATCGAGGCGAAGCTGAGCAAAACGATCAACGATCGCGACGTCGAGCACCTCAATTGGCTCCACCGGCAGATCGGAGACAGACTGCTCGACCGGATCGTTATCTATACAGGCAGATTCGCCTACCGTCGAACCGATGGCGTCGCCGTCATTCCGCTCGCGCTCCTTGGACCGTGAACACCAGAGAGACAAGCGTCGAGCCGTCTGGTCACCGCCTGACGGCTTGCACCGGCCGACCCTCCACATAGACGCACCTAGACTGCCTGCATGATCGAAGACCTGATCGAGCAGATCGAAGCTCGCTTTGCCGAGCTTGGCGAGCAGATGACCGATCCCGAGGTGATTGGGGATCGCAACCGCTATGCCGAGGTCGGGCGCGCCTATCGTCAACTGGAGCCGGCGGCGAAGCTCGCCGCTGGGTGGCGGCTGGCCAGCGACGACGCGGCCGGTGCGGAGGAGCTGCTGGCCGAGGGCGGCGAGGACTCCGAGCTGCGCGAAATGCTGAGCAGCGCGCGTGAGCGCGTGGAGCAGCTCGAGGAGGAGATTCGCTTCGCGATGGTCGAGCGCGACCCCAACGACGAGAAGAACGTGATCGTCGAAATCCAGGGCGGCGCCGGCGGCGACGAGGCCGGCCTGTGGGCGGGCGACCTGTATCGGATGCTCACCCGCTACGCCGAGCGCGCGGGCCTGAAGGCCGAGCCGTTGGAGGCCGGAGACGGCAAGTACACGTTCGCAGTGAAAGGATCCCACCCACCCGGCGCCTATTCGATCTTCAAGTTCGAGGGTGGCACCCACCGCGTGCAGCGGGTGCCCCAGACCGAGTCCCAGGGCCGTATCCACACCTCCACGGCGACAGTCGCCGTGCTGCCCGAAGCCGAGGATGTGGATGTCGAGATCAACCAGTCCGACCTGCAGATCGACGTCTACCGCTCCTCCGGGCCAGGCGGACAGTCGGTCAACACCACAGACTCGGCGGTGCGCATAACCCACAAGCCGTCTGGGATCGTCGTCTCGATGCAGGACGAGAAGTCGCAGTTGCAGAACCGCGAGAAGGCTCTGCGCGTATTGCGCGCGCGCCTGTACGAGCGAGCGCTTGCCGAACAACAGTCAGAGCTTGCCGCCGACCGGCGCTCGCAGGTCGGCACCGGCGATCGCGCCGAGAAGATCCGCACCTACAACTACGGCGAGCGGCGCGTCACCGACCATCGCATCAAGCTCACGGTCCACAACCTCGACCAGGTGCTCGAAGGGGATCTGAGCGAGTTCACGACCGCGCTTCAGTCCGATGAGAAGCGCCGCCGGCTAGAGGCGCAGACAACGGTCTGATCGCCAGCTCGGTTTGATCGCAAGCTCTACCTCCACCGCGGACGCCCTGCACGGCGCCATCACCGCGATCGCCGCCGCCGGCTGCGAGACCCCGAGACTGGACGCCGAACTGCTGTTGGCGGATGCATTGGGCGTGGGCCGCGAGCGGCTGTTGATCGATCGCGACCTGAGCGTGTCGGGCCCGGCCGTGCGTGTATTCCAGGATTACGTGCGCCGGCGTGCCGCGCTGCGCGAGCCGGTCGCCTACATCCTCG
>JBOGXY010000175.1:0-6533 GCA_050696495.1 Solirubrobacteraceae bacterium | reverse complement strand
GCCCGAGTAGAGCAAAAGGACGCGGTTGACGCTGGCGGGATCGGCCTCGTAGGAGGCGGTCGGCGGCGGCAGCGTGTTGGGGGACTCACTCACGGCGGGGACCTTATCCTCCCAGCGCCCTGCCCAGCCGCGCCAGCGCCTGGTCGACCTCCTCGGCGGAGACCGTCAGCGGCGGCAGCAGCCGCAGCGTGGTGGGACCGGTTGCGTTGATGACCAACCGCTCTGTGAGCAGCGCCCGGCGCACGACATCGGGCGCGGGGATGTCCAGATCACAGGCGAGCATCAGGCCGCGGCCACGCACCGAGAGGACATGCGGCAACTCGCCGAGCCCATCGGCCAGGCGCGTGCCCATCTCGCGCACGTGCGCGAGCAGTTCCGGGTCTTCGGTCATCTCCAGCGCCCTCAGCGCGGCGCCGGCGACCACCGGGCCTCCGGCGAAGGTGGAACCGTGGTCTCCCGGCTGCAGCACGTCGCCAAACGCGGGGGACGTGATCAACGCTCCGATCGGCAGCCCACCGCCAAGCGCCTTGGCTGCTGTGATCGCGTCGGGCACGACGCCCGCCTGCTCGTAGGCCCACAGCGTCCCCGTACGTCCCATGCCTGTCTGTATCTCGTCGAAGATCAGCATCGCCCCGTGCGTGTCGCAGGCTTCGCGGGCGCGGCTGAGCAGTTCTTCGGAGAGGACGTGCACCCCCGTCTCGCCCTGGATCGGCTCGAGTATCACCGCGCAGGTGCGCTCGTCGATCGCGGCGGCCAGCGCGTCAGGATCGGCGGCAACCGCGCGGAATCCCGGGACGAGTGGGGCGAACGGCGCCTGCTTGGACTCCTGCGGCGTGGCGGACAGCGCCCCATAGGTGCGGCCGTGGAACGCCCCGAGCACCGACACGACCTCCCCTCCCTGCTTGGCCTTTCGCGCCAACTTGATCGCCGCCTCGTTGGCCTCGGCGCCGGAGTTGCACAGGAACACCTTGCCGCCGAGGCTCGAGGCGGCCAGCCGCTCGGAAAGGCGCATCGCCGGCTCGGTGTAGAACAGGTTGCCGACGTGCATCAGCCGTCCGGCCTGCACGCGCACGGCCTGCACCACCGCCGGGTGGCAGTGACCGAGCGAGGTGACGGAGATGCCGCAGAGGAAATCGAGGTACTCGGCCCCGTCGGCATCCCACAGCCGCGTCCCCTCGCCGCGCACGAACTCGACGGGGAAGCGCGCGTAGGAGGGAATGACCGAGCCGCGCTCGAGCGTCTGGAGCTCGGCCAGGCTCATGCGCGCGACGGCGTCGTGCTTGAGAGACCGGTCATGCGGCAGCCTGGATCTTCGTTCCTATGCCGGCGTCCGTAAAGAGCTCCAGCAGAAGCGAATGCGGGATGCGGCCGTCGAGGATGTGCGCGGAGTTCACGCCGCCGCCGATCGCCTGCACGCATGCGGCGAGCTTGGGTCGCATACCCCCCTGCAGCGAGCCGAGCTCCTCCTGCACCTGGCTGTCGGTCGCCTGGCCGATCAGCGAGTCGGGGTCGGCGGGGTCAGACAGCCAGCCCTTGACGTCGGTCAAGAAGACGATCTTGTAGGCGCCAAGCTCGGCGGCCACCGCGCCGGCGGCCTCGTCGGCGTTGACGTTGTAGGAGTTGCCCTCACGGTCGGCTCCCACCGAGGCGATCACGGGTATGTAGTCGGAGGCGACGTGCTTGAGCACGTCGACGTTGACGCGCTCGATCTGCCCGACGAAGCCGATGTCCTCGCCGCCGGGCGCCGCGCGACGGGCTACGCGAAACAGCGACCCGTCGTCGCCGCAAAGGCCGACCGCCGGTTGGCCGTGGCGGGAGAGGCGCAGCACGATCTCCTTGTTGACCTTGCCGACCAGCACCATCTTGGCGACCTCGACCGTAGCGGGGTCTGACACGCGCAGTCCCGAGACGAACTGCACCGGCATCCCCAACCGCTCCATGTAGCTGGTGATTTCCGGTCCGCCGCCGTGCACGACGATCGGGTCAAGCCCTACGTACTTGAGCAGCACGACGTCGCGCGCGAACTCCTCGCGCAGGGCGGGGTCCTCCATCGCGGCGCCGCCGTACTTGATCACGACGGTCTTGCCGTGGAACTCGCGGATGTAGGGCAGAGCCTCGAGCAGGGTGGCTACGTCGCGCATGGCCGCTGTCCCCTCATGTGGTGTGGTCGGGATCTCATGTCGTGTACTCGGCGTTGATTCGTACGTACTCGTAGGAGAGGTCGGAGAAGAAAACCTCGGTCTCGGCGCCGTCGCCCGGGAGCGTTATCTCGTACTCCACCTCGGCACGCTCCAGCGCCGGCCTGAGCTTTGCCTCGATCTCCCTGTCGCCGAGCACGGCGGCGCCGGCGGAGCAGACCTGGACGCCCTCGATCGCGATGTCCAGCGGCAGGTGACCGCCTTCGAGCCCACCGCCGCCCAGAGCGCCGCCGACCGCCTGGACGATCCGCCCCCAGTTCGGGTCGCCGCCATACAGCGCAGCCTTCACCAGCGGCGAGTTGGCGACCGCCCGCGCGGCGGTCTCGACGCGATCCTGATCGCCGCCGCGCACGAGGACCCGCGCGATCCGCCCGGCCCCCTCGCCGTCGGCGACCATCAGGATCGCCAGTTGGCGCATCAGCGCATCGAGCGCCTCGCCCAAGCGCAGCTCGTCCTCGCTCTCAGGTGCCACCACTACACCGCTCTCGCCCGAGCAGATCAGCGCGGCGGTGTCGTTGGTCGAGAGTTGGCCGTCGACCGAGCAGCGGTCGAACGAGCGCTTCAGGCATACCGACAGCAGCAGCTCGGCCGTCTCGGGCGCGAGCTTGGCGTCGCACTCCACGAAGCAGAACATCGTCGCGAAGCGCGGCGAGATCATCCCCGCCCCCTTGCACTGCGCGCTCAGCCGCACCTCGCCTGAGGGCAGCGTGACCGCCAGGTTGGCGCGCTTCTCGAAGGCGTCGGTCGTCTGGATCGCCTGCTGGAAGCCGGTGTCGCCGTGACGGTCGAGCTGCTTGTGCGCGTCGAGAATCCCGCTCAGCATCTTCTCCACAGGCAGGTAGTCGCTGATGCCGCCGGTCGAGCCGAGCAGCACCTCGCTCGGATCGACCCTGAGCGCCATCGCGGCGGCGCCCTGCGTCTTGGCCGCATCGTCCATCCCGCGTTTGCCGGTTGCGGCGTTGGCGCAGCCGGAGTTGGCGAGGATCGCGCGCAGCGAGCCGAGTGTGCAGCGCTCGCGGCTGAGCATCACCGGCGCGGCGGGCGCCCCCGTGTCGGCAAAGCGCGCCGCGCTCACCGGCTCGGCGGCGTCGCAGACGAGCAGCCCCACGTCAGGGTTGCCCGACGGCTTGATCCCGCAGGCCGCTCCGGCCGCCCGAAACCCTGCCGGCAGCCCGGCGTCGGGCCCAAGCTCGCGCACGTGCTCGGGCGCCTGCACCCAGCGCGAATGGAAGAAGGGCTGCGCCGGCCCGGCGGCGGCCCGATCGCCCCATACGTCCCTGCCGGCGCTCATGTCAGCGACCCCGCGGTCATATTGCCGGCGCCTGCGCTCAAAGTAGGCCGGTCCTCTCGTCGTAGCCGTACATCAGGTTGAGGTTCTGCACGGCCTGCGAGGACGTGCCCTTCCACAGGTTGTCGATCGCCGAGAGCACCACCAGCTTGCCGGTGTGCTCGCTGGCGGCGACGTGGATGCGACAGACGTTCGTCTCGCGCACGTCGCGCACCTCCGAGGGCGTCGCGGAGAGCTCCACGAACGGCTCGCCGGCGTAGGCGTCCTCGTACATGACGTCGAGCTCGTCCTGCTCGACGGCCCGCGTGGGCGTCACGTAACAGTTGACGAGCTCGCCCTGGTCGAGCGGGACCAGATGGGGCGTGAACTGCACGCGCAGGTCGGCGCCGAGGCCGGCGAGCTGCTCCTCGATCTCGGGCGTGTGGCGGTGGTGGACGATTTTGTAGGGCAGGATGTTCTCGCCGCTGTTGGAGAAGTGCGTCTGCCAGGTGGCGGCCCGCCCGGCGCCGGAGAGCCCTTGCTTGGCGTCGATCACGAGGTCCGCGATCAGCCCAGCTCGCGCCAGCGGAGCCAGACCCAGCACCGAGGCCGTCGGGTAGCAGCCCGGGTTGGCGACGATCGCGGCGTGCGGGATCCGCTCTCGGTGAAGCTCGGTCAGCCCGTAGACGGCCCGGTCGAGCAGGTCCGAGCGGGGATGGGCACCGTAGTAGCGCTCGTAGGTGGCCAGGTCGCTGAGGCGAAAGTCGGCGCTGAGGTCGACGACGCGCACGTCGCGCTCCAGCAGCGCCCCCACGGTCGGGGCGGCCGCCGCGTGCGGGTAGGCGACGACGGCGGCGTCTATCTCGCCCAGCTCGTCGGTGTCGAGCTCCTGCAGGCGCAGCGGCACGCGGTAGCGCGGGTACAGGTCGCTCAGGAGCTCGCCCACCTCCGAGCGGCCGGTCACGGCCGCCAGCTCGAAGCGGGGATGGCGCCAGAGCAGGTGCGCCGCCAACGCCCCGGCGAATCCGGTAGAGCCGGCCACCAGCACGCGCGGCGAGCCGCTGCGAAAACTCTGCTCAGCCACGCAGCTCACCCCCCAGTTCTTCGAGCGCCTGCACGATCCGCTCGCGCAGCGGCACGACATCGGCGTCGGTGAGTGTGCGATCGGAGGCGCGGAAGCTCAGCGACAGGGCCAGCGAGCGCCTGCCCTTGCCCTCCACCACCTGCTCGGTGGAGGGGGGCGGGAGGGCGGGACCTTCATACACGTCGAAGACCTCGACGCTGTCGAGCAGATCGCCGCCGGCGGCGCGCACCAGCTCGCTCGCCCGCGCGGCGGGGACGTCCTTGGGGAGAACGACGGCGAGGTCCTGGCGCAGGCCCGGGTAGGAGATCACGTCCTTGTAGCGGTGCTCGCCGGCGCTTGCCAGCGCCAACATCCGATCGAAGTCCAGTTCGAACGCGGCGGCGCCGTCGAGGTCCCATTCGCGCGCGACGAGCGGGTGCAGCTCACCCAGCCAGCCGACCTCCGTGCCGGCGCAGCGCACGCTCGCCGACCGCCCCGGATGCAGGAACGGCTGGTCGGCCGGGACGCAATCCAGGCTCACCCGCAGCGCTTGGCCGAGGCTTTCCAGCAGCGCCTTGGCGTCGAAAAAGTCGGCCGTGGCAGGCTCGCCCGCACCCCAGGTCACAGGCACGACCCGACCCGTCAACAGCACCGCAAGCGAACCACGTTCGCTGACCGCTGTCTCGCCGTCGGCAGCGAACACCCTCCCCACCTCGAACAGGCGCAGGTCGGCCATCCCGCGCGCGTTGTTGTGGCGGGCCACGTCAAGCAGCGATCCGAGCAGCGTCGTGCGCAGCAGCGACTGGTCCTCCGACAGCGGGTTCTCCAGGACGGGCGCGCGGCGGCGGGGATCATCGGCGGGCAGGTGCAGCCGGTCGTACAGTCCCGGCGCCATGAACGTCCAGCCGACCGCCTCGTAGAGCCCGCGCCCGACCAGCGCGTCGAGGGCGCGGCGGCGCAGGCGCTGGGTATCTGAGAGCCGCCCGTAGGCGCCGCGGCGCGCGGGCAGTGTCGCCGGCAGCTCGCCGAGCCCGTTGATGCGAGCGACCTCCTCGATCAGGTCGGCTTCGCGCGTGATGTCCTCGCGGCGCAGGGGCGGAACGGTCACGTCGAGCGCGGGGTCGTCTATGGGCGCGTCGCCGGGGGTCGCTCCGGGCCCGTCGGCCAGCGCGTCGGCCGCAGACACATTCGGCGCATCGACCGGCGCATCGACCGCCTCGAAGTCAAGGGCGGCAAGAATCTCCCGCTGGCGCTCGCGCGGAACGGCCATACCGAGGATCGACTCGACCCGCCGCTCGCGCAGCGCGATCGTCAGCGGCGGCGGTGACGGCTCGCCGACGTCGATCGTGCCGGGCAGCAGCGTCGCGCCGCACAGCTCGATCATCAGCTTCGCTGCGATCGCCTGCGCGTGCAGGCACTGCTCGGGCGCGAGCCCCTTCTCAAAGCGCCCTGACGCCTCGCTGCGCAGACCGAGCGCCCACGAGGTGCTGTGGATGTTCGGCCCGCTCCAGTTCGCCACCTCCATCAGCACGCGCGTGGTCCCCTCGTGCACCTCCGAGCGCTCGCCGCCCATGATCCCGGCGATAGAGGTCGGCCCGTCGGCGTCCTCGATCACGACCATCTCCGCGTCGAGCCTGCGCGCCTGCCCGTCGAGCGTCGTGACCTGCTCGCCCTCGTGGGCGCGCCTGACCGTCAGCCTGGCGCCGGCGACGCGGTCGAGGTCGAAGGCGTGCAACGGCTGCCCGCTCAGCAACATCGCGTAGTTGGTGATGTCGACCACATTGTTGATCGGCCGCTGCCCGGCGGCGCTCAGCCGCGCCTTCAGCCACAGGGGAGACGGCGCGATCGTGACGTCCTCGAACACGCGCGCGGTGAAGCGAGGGCACAGGTCGGGGCACTCGACGGTGACCGTGGCGCTCGCGGCGCTCAGCTCGCCGGCGCTGCCGGGATCCTCGCTCCACGGCTCGGCGCCAAGCGGCGCCCCGCTGGCCGCATGCAGCTCGCG
>JBOGXY010000174.1:0-18751 GCA_050696495.1 Solirubrobacteraceae bacterium | reverse complement strand
TGCATTCCGGGCCTCCCTGAGGTCAGTGAGCTTTGACACCCACAGCCTCTCGGCAGGCCCGGACCTACCCCCTCAAACCGTTCGCAACGTCCCTGGGCACGTCAGCTAGCCGATCTCAGGCAACACCGTTGTTATCAACGTGTTACTTCGCAGTCACTATTCCGTGAAATTTTCCCCACGGGCCATGACGGAGATGTTTCACTGCTGTGACCAGGATGTGTTGCTTCTGTAAACAGACTTGCACCCGCCGAAACGCGCTGTGAGACTCGCCGCCGTTCATCGACATTGCTGCTGAACGTAATCTCGACTCTCTCGAAAGGACAACCCACGCTCATGCGCGTAAGCCTTCCTGTGGCCGCAGAACGCGGCCGAATACGTGTCGCACTGGCGGCGCTCTGCACGGCGGTCGCCATCGTCGTCTTCGCAGCGGCGGTGCCATCGGCGCACGCCGCGTTTACCGTTGCACACTGCCAAGGCGCTCCCGTAGAAGGTCAGGGCTCCTCGGCTCAGAACGAAGCCCAACTGGAATTCTGGTCCACGACCGTCTGGCACGGCACCGAACAAGCCGGTGGGTGCACCGGAGGCGCTCCGGCGGTTACGTATGCCGGGAAGGGAAGCGGTTGTGGCATAGCGTCGATTGGTGGCGAAGCGTCGTCGGTCGACTGTCAAGGGTTCAAAGCCGCCGAATCCGGAATCGGCTTTCGTGCCACGACACAGTTCGCGGGCAGTGACGCGCCGCTCACAGCGACCCAGCAGCTAAACGCCGATGCAAGTGGAGGGACCAAACCGGGCATGATCCACCAGATCCCGGTGACGTCATTCGCTGTCGCGATGATTGTGCACTTCCCCACCGGCTGTCAGCTCAAGAGCCCAGGGACGGGTGCACCAACAAACGGCGTCGGCAGCGAAAACGAAGACACGAGCACCGGCGGGCCTAATGATCCGCCCGGAGGCGAAACCGGCGACACCGCAGCCAAGGAAACGCTGCGCGTACATATCACGGACGCTGAGCTCGAGAAGATTTGGGACGGTACCTCGCAAACGTGGGGAAACATCGTTCCTCAGGAACAGTTCGGCAACGCAACAGAAACTGAACGCAAAGCCTGCGCGGCAGTGCCGGTCACTCGCATCGTTAGGTTTGACGGGTCTGGCACGACGTTCAACTTCAAGTCGTTCCTGGGCTTGTTGCCAGGAGCTCCCGCGGGTCTGTGGACTGAAGCACCAGTCGTCGGCGACAAACAGACATGGCCGGAAACATTCAACGGAGAAAAGAAAGTTCCGGGTACCGTCAACAGTGGCACGAAGGTTTGTGAATCGGCCAACCACATCTGTACGGCGCTTGCGAATGGCGGTGGCGCGCTGACAGAAGCGGTCGCCGCCACCAGCGGGTCGCTCGGCTACGCCGATCTGGCGACATCGCGCAAGCACGGTTTCTACATGGAAAAGGAAAAAGCCGATCACACCTACTGGATTCCAGTGCAGACTGTCAGCCCAGAAGAAGCCAACAAAGTGGGTGCTACCTACGTAGAGCCGACCGAAAAACCGGAATCGAACACGAGTTCATCGCCGGAAGGGGCTGACTGCACGGACGCCGACTATCGCGGCTATCCGACCGGAGGGGCGGACCCGACGTTGGGTGATTGGGAACACTCGATCGCTACCGGCGCAACCGTCACAGCGATCAAAAACGACCCGATCCACTCCTATCCGGTGTGTGGTCTTACGTATGACTTCGCGTGGGACGATTACTCCTCTACCTACGAAGACACGCTGGCAGAGCAAGAAAAGGCGCGCACCGTCAAGGACTACCTCGAATCGGTTGAGTCGATCAAGGGTCAGTATCAGGTGTCCGGTCACGACTACGGCACACTGCCGTTGAACATCATCGAAATCGCTCAGGCCGGAGTGGCCGCGATTGACTGGAAAAAGACCGCAGGTGGCGGCGGTGGCGGCGGTGGCAACACCGGCGGCGGTGGTAACACCGGCGGTGGCAACACCGGCGGTAACACCGGAGGTGGCGGCGGCGTCATAACCCCGGTCATCCCGAGCAACGCGTTCTCGATCGCCGGAGCCAAGATCAAAGGCAAAGCGATCGTGCTGTCGCTGGTCCTGCCCGATCCGGGCAAGGTTCAGGTCAAGGCGGTCGGCGGCGGTGTGACCGTCGCCAATGTCACGGCCGGCGTCAAAGGCGGCAGCGGTAGCGTCACGCTGACGATCTCGAAATCCGCATTGACGAAGCTGGCCAAGATCAAAGGCCACAAGTTCAGCGTGAAGATCACGGTGACGTTCACGCCGACGGGTGGCTCTGCCGCGAGCAAGGTCAAGACGCTGACCCTGACCAAGGCAGCGGTTACGCCCAAGAAAAAAGCAAGCAAAAAAGGCAAAAAAGGCAAAAAATAGGACCAAGAATGGGCTGACGGCCCACGTATGAGCGCGTGACGGCGTCCGGATCCCTGTCAGGGGCCGGGCGCCGTCGGCGCGCTATGCCTCAGGCGCCGCAGCCCGCAAGCAACAGACAGGATCGACGAGAGGGACATGACAGACGACGACACGCAATCGCAGTCCTCGGCCGGCAACGGACGGCCGTCCAAGCCGGTGCGCCCGCCCAAGAGCGGTCAGGTGCGCTCAGGGCTCGCTCAGCGGCGCAACCCCGCCCTGGTGACGCTTGGCGCGGTCGCGCAGACGACAAGAAGGATCGTCTTCCGCGACAAGATCGCGCTCGGCTTGGCGCTCGCTTCGATAGCTCTCGTCATCGCCTTCTTCTCCCTGCTGGGAGCGATCGGTCCATCCAGCCACGGATCGCAGCTGCCGATCAGCCGCGTCCTGTCCTTGGCGGATCACCGGCAGATCGCGCGCGCGACGCTGCTCGATCACGACAATCGCGTCGAGGTCGCGCTGAAGATGCCGACCGCCGAAAGCGCGAGCTCGGAAACCGCCTCAGCTGAGACGGGCGGCACCAACGTGGCAGGCAAGAGCAACCTCACGGGCGCCGCCGCGCTAGAATACTGGGCCGCCTACCCCTCTTCCGGGGTCCAGACACAACAACTTCTGCAGAGCCTCTCGCATTCGGGCGCTGTCGTCACGGTCGATCAGCAGTCGGGCAAGGCCGCACGCCAGATCATGGTGCAGTTCCTGATCCCGATCGTCCTGCTCGTCTGCCTGTTCGCGTTCTTCATGCGAATCACCGCCGACGGCGGCGCCGGCGGGATCGCCGGCTTCTCTGAGTTCACCGGCAAGGGCAAGCGCAAGGGTAAGGGCACCACCCACACGATTTCCTTTGCCGACGTGGCCGGCGCCGGCGAGGCGGTGGCCGAGCTGCGCGAGATACGCGACTACCTAGCGGACCCATCTCGTTACCTGGACGTCGGCGCCGCGGCGCCAAAGGGCGTGCTGCTGGTCGGCCCGCCCGGCACCGGCAAGACGCTGCTGGCGAAGGCCGTGGCCGGCGAGGCCGACGCGTCCTTCTTCTCGCTGTCGGGCTCGGACTTCGTCGAGTCGCTTGTCGGCGTCGGCGCGGCGCGCGTGCGCGACCTGTTCCGCAAGGCGCGCAAGGCCGCCCCGGCGATCATCTTCATCGACGAGTTCGACGCCGCCGGGCGCAAGCGCGGCGCCGGCATCGGCCAGGGCAACGACGAGCGCGAGCAGACGCTCAACGCGCTGCTCGTCGAGATGGACGGCTTCTCGGGCGACGGCGGGCTGGTCGTGATGGGCGCCACCAACCGCCCTGACATCCTCGACCCGGCGCTACTGCGACCCGGTCGCTTCGACCGGCAGGTGACGATCGACGTGCCAGACGTGCACGGGCGCCTTGAGATCCTCAATCTGCACGGCGCCAAGCGCCCGATGGCCGACGATGCTTCGCTTGAGGAGATCGCGCAGATGACCCCGGGTTTCAGCGGCGCCGAGCTTGCCAACGTGATCAACGAGGCGGCGCTGTTGAGCGTGCGCGACGGCCGCGCGCTGATCGACCAGGCAACGCTCGAGGAGGCGATCGACCGCGTCGTCGCCGGCCCGGCCAAGAAGCACATCCTCACCCGTGAGGAGCGCTGGCTGATCTCGATCCACGAGGCCGCCCATGCTGTCGTAGCGGACGCCCTCGGTCAGACCACATCGACGCGCAAGCTCTCGATCGTCGCCCGCGGGCGCACGCTCGGCACCGCGGCGCACATGCTCACCGATCGCGATCAGCTGATCCAGTCGGAGCTGGATCTGCAGCGTCAATTGATCGTGGTCGTCTCCGGTACTGCCGGGGAGCGGATCGCCTTCGGCCACCTCTCCACCGGCGTCAGCGACGATCTGCACGCGGCCACCTCAATGGCTCGCACGATGGTCACCTCCTACGGCATGTCCGATGCGCTCGGGCCGGTGACGATCGGCGAGAAGGGCGGCGAGGTGTTCCTCGGAGCCTCGCTACAGGACCTCGGCTCGGTGGGCCCCTCGACGCTTGACATGATCGACCGCGAAGTCGAGCGGCTGGTCGGCGACGCCGAGGCCAAGGCCGCCGCCATCCTCGATCGCAACTGGCACGCCGTCGAGGAGACCGCGCACGCGCTGCTCGACCAGGAGACGCTCTCGGGTGTGGCTCTCGATGCGGTGCTCTCCACCGTCAAGGAGATGGATCTGAGCGAGCTGGACCATGTGCGCAGTCGCAGGACCGCCGAGCAGGACCCGGGGCACGGGCCTTGATGCGACGGGCGACCGGCGTGCTGCTGGCCGTCGCCGCCATCGCAGCGGCGCTCGCCGCGGGCGTGCCGGGCGCCGCGCGGGCCGAAGCGACTTGGCGTCTGGAACAGCCGGCGCCGCCGGAAGGGGCGCGCTTCAAGGTTCCGCTGGGGACGCCCGATGACCTGCAGTTTCTAGCGCCGAACGAGGGCCTGTTGAGCATCGAGGGCAACAGCGTCGTGCCGCAGGGCCTGCTGTTCTGGAACGGCCGTGGCTGGCATCAGCTGGCGACCGTTTGCGGAGGCTCCGGTGAAACCTCGCGGATCGCCTGGGCGAGCCCGGACGAGTTCTGGACCATCACCGAACCGAGCGAGCCGCGAGTCGGCGCCGGCCTTGCTCTCTGCCACTTCAAGGACGGTGTCGTCGTCGGCTCCTATTCCACGGCGATCCAGTCGCCGGACCCATTCAGGCCGATGGACGCGGCCGCGTGCAACGGTCCCGACGATTGCTGGTTTGCCGGTGTCGGCAGCGAGGATCCGAGCGGGCAGCGCGTCGGTGCGTTCCATTTGCATTGGGACGGCACCAATCTGACCGCCTCCTATCAACCGCAGAGTAGGGGCGTGAGCGGTCTCGCTGTTTACGACGGTGCCTTCTACGAGAGCGTGCTCGTGGGCATCCAGCCGGGGGATGACACGCATCCCGTCACGCTTGGGACGCCGGAGCCCAACGGCCCGATCCTTATTCACAAGCTCGTCGGTGAAGAATTTCTCGACACTGGCTTCCTCGCCTATCCCTATCCGGGAGTGCCGGTCGAAGGGACCGAGCTGCTCTCGGCAAAATCAGACGGCAGCGACCTGTGGTTCTCCGGTGGGGGGGCGGCGTCCGGACCTGACGCTCCGCGCGACGGCTCGGTGGCGAGCCCGCCCCTGGCCGTCCACTACAACGAACCGTTCTTCCAGCAGGCGCCGATCGAACTATCGCTGTTCAGCCGCGAAGATCGCTTCGTCGGCATCGCGCCGGTGCCGGGCACCACCAGCGCGTGGGTGGCAGACCAGACCATCTCCGAACGCGGCAGTGCCACCGATCGCGCCAAGGTGGCGCTTATCGGCGCGAACGGGAGTGCGATCCTCGACACGCTGCCAGCGTCCGGCGCGGGACGCGGCAGCGCGCAACTGATAGCGGCCACCGGGCCCGAAGAAGCCTGGATGGTCACCTCGGCCGGTTGGCTGTTTCACTACACCAACGGCGCCGTCCTGCCCGAAGACACCGACCCGAATTGGGCCAGCACGATCACCCTGCGGCCGAACGAGTCGGTCGAACAGTTCGTAGCTGACACGCCGCCGCCCGATGACTCCAAACTGCTCGAACCGCCCCCTGTTCAGGTGGAAACGAAGCCGACCAGCGAACCGGTGCAGCTGGTGATCCCGGCGCTGCTGAAGAACATCAAAGTCTCCCGTCGCGGCCTGACGGTGACGATCAGTTTTCAGCTGACGCGACTGGCAAAGGTTCAATTGGTGGCCAAGCTGCACGGCAAGGTGATCGCGCGCACCCGCGACGAGCGGATGAAGGCTGGTCGTCGCAAGCTCGTGCTCAGTTTCGGACGTGCGCGCTGGCCGGACTCACTCAGCTTCAAGACCAAGGAGCTGACCAAGCCCAAGCCGGTACCGGCGAGCGGCTCCGAAGGTGAAGCGAAAACAGGCCCGTCGGCCGTCAGCACGAGTGTGCACAGGCATGGCTGAGCATCGTTCGCGCGCCGCGCTGGCCGTGCTGGCGGGCCTGGTGCTGCTGGCACTGGTGGTGCACCCTTCGGGTCACGGCGCCAGGGCGGCGGGAGTCGGTGGCGCCGATCCGCTTGCCCAGCCCGTGTTGGGTACCGCTGACCGATCGACGGTCCTCATGGGTGCAGCCACGGCCGGTACCCCAGGGGAGGCCTGGGCATATCGGGTGCTTCAGCTCGACGTATCTCCCCCGGACGTCAGCTCTGGGCAGGCGGCGTTCGCACCCGTCTCGCCAGGCGATACGACGCCGCCGGGACAGCTCGTCTTCGAGCGGGCCACCGATGCCGCTCCAGATTGGACGATCCAGGAAACCCCCGTCGATGAAGAAGGCAATCCCTATCGCGGCATGGAACCCGATCGCCTCTCGCCGCGCATCACACCGCACGGGGGCGGGCTGCTGCTCGGACAGGACACATCGCGACCTACTGGTAAGCAGATAGTTGTGCTGGTACGCAATCCGGGTGCTCGTTTTCGCATGGTTCCGGCTCCGGCCGCAGGGATCCTCCTGGCGGCCGGCGAAGGCGGGGAAGCGAGCGCTGAGACGCTGGCCGAAAAGGAAGGAGCCGGTGCGGTGGCCGACGCGGCCGTCGAAGGTGGCGCTCACACCGAAGCTTATTTCGGCGCGCTTGGTCGTAAGCGCGAGCTGGGCGTCGCACGCTGGGACGGCGAACATTGGTCGCGGGAGACCGTCGAACCGCCCGCCGGTTACAGCGGCGGCTTTCAGATCGTGGCGATTGCGGGTAGTTCGCCGGCGAATATGTGGCTGGTGGCCAAGGCCGATGCGAACAGCGGACTTGGCGTACTGCTGTTCAAGCGCAAAGAAGTGAAATCGGGCGAATTCGTCTGGCAGTCAGCGTCGCTGGGTGCCCCACTGTTCGCGGCCTCAGAAACGCTGTCGCGCGGCGTAACCGCTCTCGCGCCGCTGAGCGGAGCCGCCCAACCGCTGACGGTCAGCGAAAAAGGGGTTTGGATCGACGGCAATATGCAAGCGCTAGGCGGCGGCAGCGATGGCTTTGACTTCACTCTCTACTACGACGTGGCTCAAGAAAAGGTCACGGGTAGCTGGTGTGACGCTCGCGATAGCGGCGGCGAAGCGCTTTGCGAACATCCCTTCGACGCCCGGTTTGGGCGTTTTGCCGGCTATCGCAGCTTTGCCTTCGATGGCCAGGGCTTCGGTGTGCGCATCATCACCAACCCCCTGTTGCCCGGCGGCGATGACACAACCAACCTTGGCAGCTATCTCCGCCTGGAAGGGACTACGTTCGAACGGATGCCGGGAGCCGGCGCCAACAATGCCGGCGGTGGGGCTTTCTACAGCCCCGACGACGGGTGGCTCGAAGGCCCGGTTCAGGTGACCAAGAGCCAGCCGCCGACACGGCTGGTGAGCTGGCCCGTTTCCGCTCGTGCTCCGTTCACGGCAGTAGCGCCGGCTCCGGGCTCTACACCAGGCGATCCCGGCGCGCAGGCGCTTGCCGTGGGCGCCGACGGTGCGGTGGCCAGGTACACACCAGGCCACGGTTGGGAACGTGAGTTCCTGCTGACCGGCAGCGGTGCTGTCAGCGCGCCGACACTGCGTGCCGTGGCGTGGCCGGACCCCAATCGCGCGTTTGCGGTCGGCAACCTGGGCGCCATGTGGATCTGGCGCTCGGAAACGGGTCTGTGGGAGAAAGATCCGGCGACGCCGCTGAACGGGTTTCAGGGAAACTTGGATGGCATTGCATTTGCGCCCGGCAACCCTGGGCTGGGCTATGCGGTCGGCCAAGACGGAGTGCTGCTCGCCTATGGCAAGAGTTGGGAACAGGAGGAACTTCCAAGCGGATTTTCCGAAGCGAACTTTACCTCGGTGACCTTCGCCGGGTCCGAGGCGATGGTAGCTGCCGAACATGACCTGCTCACCAATGACGGCACGGGCTGGAAGGTCGATCCAGAAGCGCATGCCTTGCTGCGAAGCCTGCCGAGCGTGCCGACGTTGAACGTCGTGGCGGGTCTGCCCAACGGAGGCGCAGTCGCAGCCGGTCATGACGTCGTGCTCGAGCGCGACAGCGCCGGCGCACCGTGGCATTTCTCGGAACAGCCGATCGTCGATGAGACCGCCATCGCGGCCGCGCCCTATCTGGAAGGCGCGAAGGTGCGCGCACTGATCTCGGTCGTGCCGTACTTCACCTACCCCGAACCGTTCGTGCTCCCGCCTGTCGACCCGAACACGCCGCCGCCGCTGATCCCGCCAAACCCGTTGCCGGGGGACGGCTATGTCCTGCGCGAAACGCCGGCCGGTTGGGAGGACGAGGAGCGCGCAAACTACGCGGGGGACACGAGCGACAAGCCGATCAAGGCCGATCCCGTCGCGGCCTTCGACGTAGGTACGTCCGGCGTTGGCTGGGCTGTGGGCGGCTGGAGCGGTGAGGCCGATGACGCCGATCGTGGCAGCAGCGCCAGCGGCGGCTCCGGTCAGCAGGTTCGCGAAAACGTCCAGACGGCGGGCATCTACAGCTTCTCGCCGTCGGGCGATCCGCAGGGACCGCCGGGAGAGGACGCTTCGGCCATCGCGCTTGCTCCGGGTGTGGCTACGTTCGCCGTCGGTGGTCATGCGGAGTGCATCGATCCTTGTGCATCTTTGGCGGATGAGGCGATCGCACCGGACCGCAATCTCAGCGCCGCGCTCTCACAGATCGACAGCCTCTCCACCCAGTCGAACGGTCCGCGCATGCTGCTCTACACAGGCGGTCGCGAGACGCCCGGCGAGGGTATAGAGCCGATGGCCGAGGCTGAACGTTATGCGCAGCTGCTGGCCGGCGGGGGCAGCCTGCCGGTCTACCCGGCCCTCTCGGCGGGAGACAGCGAAGGAGGTTCTCCGGCGGCGTTCGGCGCGGCTTTCTCTTCGTTTGCGGCGCCGTTTGGGCAAGGTGGCACGCCGGGAGGTGTGAGCACGGCGGCGATCCCGGCCGGGCCTGGCGCCGGCCCTGGCGCTCGTACCCACTATGCGTTCGACAGCAGCGGACAGAGCGGCACCGTGCGCGTGATCGTGATCGACAACTCGCGTGGCTCGCTGGCTACCAGCGACCCCTATCAGAACCCGGCGCAGGCACAGGGGCCATGGCTGGCGCAGATGCTCGCAGACGCCAAGGCTCGCGGCATTCCGGCGATCGTGGTGGGAAGCCGCGAGCTGAACCCCAGCCTGCCGCCGGCCCTCAACGTCGCGAGCGACGCCGGCGAAGAGGCCGAGATAATGGTCCAGGGCGGAGCCTCCGCCTACCTCTACGAGCGCCCGGAGGAAAGTCGCGCCAGCCGTATCCCCTCCGGCGCGGCGGTGACGATCCCGGAGTTCGGAACGGGCGCGCTCGGTTACCGCTCGTCGATCTCGGACTCGTTCAAGCCTGGCCAGCCGGATTCGCTATTCGGCACTACCGGCTATCTCATGTTCAGCGTGGATGTCGCCAAACGGGATGCGGCAACAAACGTCGCGCCCGTCAGCGCCAGGCTGATCCCCCTGGTCCAGTCGGTCTCGCTTGACCCGGTCGACGGCACGCTGCTGCGTCGCAGCGCGCCGGCACTGTTCACCGGCCTCGGCAGGCGGCCAATCGCCGGCGATCGATGGGGACCAATCTCGGCATCAGACGGCAGCCCCAACCCTCCCGGCGCCGACCCTTACAGTGAATTCCCCCCAGCCCTCTGTCGTCAGTCCGACTGCTCCACCGCGATCGAACCCGAATACACCTTCACCTCCTCCGAACCGGAAATCGCCAACTTCGTCGAGCAGGACCCCAACTCGTCCAACCTGCGAAAGCCCCTGCAGGACTCCTCCGGCCACGTGATCCCCGACCCGCACTCGGGCATCCTGTGCGCGTTCAACGCAGGCACCACCACCGTCACGATCTCCGCCGGCGGCCTGTCCTACTCAACACAAGTGACCGTCCTCGGCGGCAGCGTCGAGCAGCCCTGCGGCACCGTGCCGCTCAGCGCGAGCCACTTCAAAACGCAAGCGCAGGAATCGGCCGCCGCGCCGTCCTCACCGCCGCCCTCGCCGGCACCCGCGCCCGCCCCGATCGCGCCGCCTCCACCGCCGCCGCCGGTGGTGCCCGCGAAGGCGCCGGCGCCCAAGCCGGCGCCGAAGGTCGCGCTACCGCTGGCGATCCTGCCGATCGTCAAGCTCCCCTCGACCGGGGCGGTGCCGGTGGTCCCGCCGCCGCCGGCCGCGGCGTTCGCAGACCCGATCCCGCCCGGTGGCGCGACCGTGCGCGTGTTTGAAGAAAAACGCGAAGAGGAGGCGGCGCCCGAGTCCTCGCAGGCCTTCGCGCGCGCGCCGCTACACCCCGAGCAAGCCAGATCGTTCGCAAGCGCGACGCACGTCATCGGCGTCCATCGGCAGAGATATGCCTTTGCGAGCGCCGGCGCCGGCTCAGGCCTAAATGTAAACAAAGCGTCATCGGGCATCCCGTTGTACCTGCTGGCGCTCGTATTGTTCATGGCTGCCGGCGGAGCGAGCATCCGCATCGGGCCGGGAAGGCGCAGGCGAGCGGCACCGGCGTCGCTGTCGCTCGCCGACGACCGTTTCAACCAACGCCCAAGGAGGCGAAGATGAGAGAGCGAATCTCCCGCCACAGCGGCAGCGCCGCCTTGGCGATCTCGATCGTGGCACTGGTCGGCTCGACCACTGGCCTGGCGAGCGCCGCGCGCCACGCGATCGCAAGCGCGATCGCCGGACATCCGATCAGCGCCAAACCCACACGGGGCGGACTGCTGCTACTCGGACACAACAAGAAGTTCCCGGCCGCGGCGATCCCGACCGTACGCAACGCCAACCATCTTGGCGGCAAGTCCTTGGCGAGCGTCGAACCGAGCTGCCAGCCGACGACCGTGGACATCGGCACCTGGTGTCTGATGACCGCCTTCTATCCGCTGACCAATCAGCAGGCGGGCATGAACAACTACTTCTGGGCCAGCCAGGCATGCGTGAACATGGGCGGCTACCTGCCCACGGCGGCGCAGCTGATCGGCGCCGCGGCGCGCGTGAAGCTCGCCGGCACGATCCACGACTCGCAGCTGACCTCATCGATCTCGCTCGACCCGTCCGTCGGCCTGAAGGATCTGCGCGAGATGAGCGCCAGCCTGGCCACGACCGCGGCGGGCTCGGATGCCGCGGGCTCTGAGGGTGTGAGCGTCGGCGCGACCGGCGATCCGCGCACGGGCGAACCCAACCCGGTGCCGCTTCCGGCGGTGCCCGCCCCCTCGACGCTTCAGTACGTGACGGTCTACTCCAACGGGACCAAAGGCGGCTTCGCGGGCTCCGAGCCGGTCTCGGCGCCCGAGAACTTCCGCTGCGCCTTCAACAAGGTGCCGGGCGCCAACTCGGCGGCCGCCGGCTAGCAAGTGGGGATCGGGCGCCGTCGTCTCAGCGGCGGCGCCCGTTCCCCGCGAGTGCCGTCGTAGCGGCTGATACGGTAAACCAAGCGAAAGCTTACGCAGAGTTTTTCGACATTAAACGGCCCTTACCGGGAAAATATAGGCATTTGGCGGGTTCATGATGGCCGCTACCACGCGGTTTTCGCTCGAGGACCAGGGCGAGCTGTTCTTCAGCACGACCGCCACGTCACGCGCGATTCGCGCATCGCTGCGTGCCGGACGCATCAGGCATGTGGCGGGCCGCATCTACACGAAGAACAGCGACGACCCGTTGGAGACGGTGCTCCGTCGCCGCGTGTGGGACCTCGCGGCCGGAATGTTCCCAGGTGCGGTGATCGTCGATCGCACAGCGTTCGAGCCACTGCCCGCGGGAGCTGAGGGATCGATTTTCCTGTGTTCGGACACCGCGCGCGTGGTCAGGCTTCCCGGCGTCGTCTTGAACTGCAGGAAGGGCCAGGGCCCGGCGGGTGCGGACACGCCGTTCCTGGGTGTTGCTCTGTGCATGAGTTCCTGGCCGCGACGATTCCCGGAGAACATGCGCCCATCGCGAGCAAGGTCTGGAGTGCCACGAACGCTGAGCCGACCCGAGTTGGAGTCCCAGCTGGAGACCCTGCTGGCCAACCAGGGCGAGAGCGCGTTGGGCCGGCTGCGAGACGAGGCGGCTCAAATCGCCACCGAGATCGACTGTGAGCAAGAGTTTGAGCAGCTCGATGCGCTGATCGGCGCACTGCTCGGCACGCGCGAAGCGCCTCTGGCGAGCGAGCTCGCCAGAGCCACGCGATCTGGCGAAGGCTGGGACGAGGCGCGGATCGAGCTGTTCGATCGGTTGGTGGCGGGGCTGCATAGCCACGTGCCGGTCGATCGGCCCGCCGTTGAGAGTCAGACCGGCTCGACGTTCGCTTTCTATGAGGCGTACTTCTCGAACTTCATCGAGGGCACCGAGTTCACGGTGCGCGAGGCAGCTTGGCCGAGGCCGAGGCCGATCTTCACCGCACCAATGCGCTGCTGACTCCCGCCGAAGCCGATGAGCGCGGGGTGATATTGAGGACGCCGAGCGAACTCTCGGCTTAGCGGTGTTCGGGCTCGTCGGGGTTGCGCGTGCCTGGATACCGGCCACTTCACAGAATCGTTACGAGTAAGACCCCCTCAAACGTGGACCATGCGGGAGTGAGCACCCAGTCGTGTGCGCAATGTGGCGCGCCCCTGGCCGACGATCAGCGCTACTGCCTGCACTGCGGCGAGCCACGCCCCGACGTCAAAGGCCCGCTGTCTGGCGGGCCACTTGCCGATACCCGCCCGCACACGCCGGCCACCCCGCCCGGGGTGCCCTCCTCGCCGCCGGGTACGGCTCCTCCATCAGCGACCGGCGTTCCCGGTGGCGGCTCGATGTCTCGCAACAACAGCGTGGCGCTGATCGCGGGAGTCGGCGTCCTGCTGCTGGCGATGGGCATCGGCGTGCTGATCGGTCGAGCCGGGTCGGGATCGGCCAAAGCCGCGGCGCCGCAGGTGATCACGGTTGGTGGAGGTGGCCGCATTACCGGAAGCGGTGCCACTGGGACAACCGGCCCGCAGAGCACGACCACGCCCGAACCGACCAAAGAAACCAAGAAGAAAGAAGAACAGGAAAGCAAAGCCCCTTCCGGTACCGGCAACTCGCTGAGCAAACCGGCGCCGCCGAGCACGCTCAAGGCATTGCGCAAAGGCGGCAGCGGCCAGAGCTTCGAGCAGCGCTCCAAGAACCTTCCCAACGTGGTGGGCACGTGATGGCGACCCCGCCCTCGTCTGAGCAGCAGCCGCAGCAGCAATCCTCTGAGCTTCGACGTCGCCGTGAGCGGCTGGCCGAAGAGGTGGCCGAGCTGCAGTGGGCGCTCGGCGGCCTGACCTACGAGATGGCGATTCGCGACCACTTTCGCCTCGACGTCCTCTTGCGTCGCGCCGCGATGTTGCAGGAGCGCGACGCCGAGCTTGCCGAGGTCGACCGGTTGCTGCACATGCAGGAGAGCTCGGTAGCCGGGAGTTGCCCGAGTTGCGGCGCTGGGCGCTTGTCTCGTCTCGATCTGGCGGTGAGGCTATGAGCCTTGACCCGCTGTACCGCTGGGAGCGGCGGATAGCCGCCCTGCCGATGCCCTCGCCGCTCGTGTGGTCGGCTCTGATCGCGGCGTTCCTCGGCTTCGGGGTGCTGATGGGCAAAGCGACGGCCGGCACCGCCGGCAAGCGATCGCCCGTGATGCTCGTCGCGGCTACCTCGCAGCCGGGGGCCGGCACTGGTTCTGGCGCCGCCACGCCGCCGTCGCCCGCGACGGCCGAAAAAACACCTGAAGCGGAAAGCGAACCGAAAAGCTCCTCCGCGGGCGCGAGCGGCGAATCCTCCAATAGCGAATCGTCTTCTTCGTCCTCCTCGGCTACGAACTCTGAACAGAGCAGCGAAGAAAGCAAAGAAAAACCTGCGAGCAAAACAAGCACCCAGCTACCGGCGATTAAGCACGTGTTCGTCGTGATGCTGAGCGACCAGCCGTATGCCACCGCGTTCGGGCCAGCCTCAGAAGCGCACTATCTGACCGGCACGCTAGAGAAACAAGGCACGATGCTCGAGCGCTATTACGGCGTCGCGCAGGCAGGCCTGGCCGGCACGATCGGCTTGCTCAGCGGTCAGGGTCCGACCGAAGCAACGGCGGCTAACTGCCCGACCTACACGAATCTCGCCTCTACGGGCACGGGCCCCAACGGCCAGGTGTTGGGTCAGGGCTGCGTCTACCCGAGCTCGACCGGCACTTTGCCCGGCCAGATGGCGGCCAAAAAACTCACGTGGAAGGCATATGTGGAAGGGATCGACGAAGGCGGCTCAACGCCCGCCGCGTGCGCCCACCCGGCGCTCGGCGCCGGCGATCCGAGCGCGGCGGCGGCCGGTCTCGGCACGACGGGCCCGCAGCCACTTGCCCAGGAGCAGTCAAGCTCTGCCGGCTATCAGACGTGGCGCAACCCGTTCGTCTACTTCCAGGGCATCACCGCATCGGCGTCATGCGCCGCAAACGACGTTGGCATGAGCGCGCTGAAAGGCGACCTTTCAAGCGAATGGAAGACGGCGAGCTTCTCCTACATCGCTCCGGGTCCATGCGTTGACGGCAGCCCCACAGCCTGCGCGCCGGGCAAGGCGGCGGGAATGACCCCCGCCGACGGCTTCCTGAAGAGCGTGATCCCCGAGATCCTCGCCTCGGCCGCCTACAAGAAGAACGGCCTGCTGGCGATCACCGTCGACGCGGCGCCTTCCGCCGGCGAATGGGCCGACTCGAGCTCCTGCTGTGGCCAGCCGACCTTCCCCAACCTGCCGGCGCCGACGGGCGCCGCGAAGTTGGCGCCGGCCGGCGGTGGTGAGGTCGGGATGCTGCTGCTCTCGCCGTTCATCAAGAAAGGCGGCTCGTTGGTGCAGAGCACCTACAACCACTTCTCGCTGCTGGCGAGCGTCGAGCAGCTGTTCGGCCTCTCAAAGCTTGGCTACGCCGGTCTCTCCGAAGTCAAGCCGTTGGCTGCTTCGCTGTTCTCAGCCGGATGAGCACCTGACAGATGCGCAGTTACGGTCTGACAGATGCGCAGTTCGAGGCTGACAGATGCGCAGTTACAGACGGTTTGGCCAGCTGCTCATACGTGACGGCCTCGCGCTCGCTGCTGCGCCCCAGCACCCACTCCAGCGCCAGCATGTGGCGCTGGTGGTCGAGGTCGGCGGGGTGCAGGTCCAGACGCAGCGTGCTCCCTGACAGAAGCGCCCCCGCGCGCAGCAGCGCCGGCGAGATTGCGCCGCGGATCGGGCCCTGGTTTGACAGCGCGATCGGCGGTCCGAGCAGATCGCGCCGGCCGGCTCGGCGTGTGTTCCGCGCGCCGCGGGCGCCGACCGTCCGGTGGATTCCCAGCAGCGCCGCCCACCACTGGAAGCGCTCGCTGAGCGTCTTTCGCAGCGCGGGCGTGTAAGCGTAGCCGGGAGCGACGAAGCCGCTTGGCTCCAGGCCCGCGAGCTTGAGCACCCGCCGCCCGGCGTCCACCGCGCGGCGGGTCTCCTGCTCGTCCAGGCCGACGAACTCGCTCTCGCCGTCCGCGCCGGCGGCGCGCAGCGCCTGGTAGACGCCGCCGCCGCGGCGGACGCTCGCCGCGCGCAGGTGCTGAAAGCCGTGTTGGGCGATCGCGTCGCCGCGACGAGTGCGCTCGATCAGCCAGTCCACCATATCCGGCGAGCGCTCTCCCACGGGGTGTAGGTCGCGGGCCGGGATGACGAGCATCGTCGCGCGGTCGATCCCGTGATCGTCAAGCCAATCGCGGATCAGCGCGCAGCGCTCGAACGTCGCCGGCTCCACGTCGTGCAGAGCCACGGCGATCGTCCTGCGCGCGCCCGGGCTCATGCGACCGCGCGCTCGGCGACGCGCTGGTGACCGGCGAGTACCGCGCTGTAGCCATCGGCCAGGCGCTCGAGCGCTCGCTCCCAGGTGCGCTCGCTGACCGCGCTTTGCGCGGCGAGCGCCAGCCGCTCGCGCAGAAGGGGAGAGCCGGCCAACTCGAGGAGTGCGTCGGCCAGCGCCGTGCTGCTCGGCTCGCAAAGCAGCCCCGTGGCGCGGTGTTCGATCAGAGTCGCGGGTCCGCCCGCGTCCACGGCGAGCACGGGGACACCCGAGGCCTGCGCCTCGAGGATCACTTGGCCGAAGGTGTCGGTCTGGCTTGGAAACAGGAAGATGTCGGCGCAGGCGTAGGTGCGAGCCAGCTCGTCGCCATGCTGCCAGCCCAGGAAGGTGGCGTGCTCGCCGAGCCGCTCGGCCACGCGCCCTTGCTCGGGCCCGCCGCCCGCCAGCACCAGGTGCAGTCGCGGATCGCGCCGTCGCGCATCTGAGAACGACTCAACGAGCAGATCCACTCCCTTCTCCTTTGTTATGCGTCCCGCATACAGCACGAACAAAGGCGAGCGCGAAGATCCATTCCAAGACATCCGCACCTTCTCGCATCTGAGCGCGGGATCAAAGCGCGAGGTATCGACGCCGCGGTCCCAGCGCACGATCTTCTCGCCGCCCAGTCCGATCCGCGCGAGCGCCTCATCGGAGGCAAGGCTGGGGGAGAGGACCAGATCGCAGGCCTCGTAGAAGGCGCCGACCGCCATCTCCATCGCGGCGGCTACTTCGGCGCGCTCGCTGCGCAGCTGCGCGTAGGCGGTCAACTCCGTGTGGTAGCTGCCGATCAAAGGCAGCCCGAGCGCCTTGGCGAGCATCGCTCCGGCGACTCCGGCGGGCCCAGGCGAGCAGACATGGATGGCGTCAAAGGCGCTCTCGGTCAGCGTTTGCACCGCCGCGCTCAGCGAGGGCACGCCGATCCGCAGCCCCGGGTAGAAGGGAACCTCGAACTCCGTGACGGCTGAGAGGCGCCGGTCGACGTGAGGGTCGGTGGCGACGACCTCGATCTCATAGCCCGGCACGCCGCGCGAGCGGATCTCCTCGATCGTGCGCGTCACGCCGTGAGTGGAGCCGATGCCGTCGGCGACGATCGCGATGCGCGGTGGCTCGCCGTCCTCTTCGCGCGCGTCGAGCTTGGTCTGCTCGTCGAGCTTGGTCTGCTCTTTAGCCAGGAAGGCGGTGGCCGGCGCGTAGGGAACGGCGGCGATCAGACTCTCGAAGATGCCGCCGGCGGCTGCGCCGACACCGCCGTCGCCCTCGCCGGTGGCGGCCGCGAGCGCCTGCTCGACCGCCTCGCGCAGCTTGCGCTCGTGCAGGCGGCAGGCCTTGCGATAGAGCTCTGAGTGTTTGAAGTCCTCGCCTTGCATGTAGGCGATCAGCCCGCGCTCGTCGAGGTGGTCGAGCTCGACGGCCACAAGCCAGGCGCGCAGCAGGCAGCGAGCATCATCCGGTGTCAGATCGGCGCCGGTCGCGCCCTGGCGGACATCGCCCTCGCTGAGCAGTCTCTGCGCCATCCGAAGCACGCGGCGCGGGTCAGGCGCGGCGGCTGCCTGCTTGCTCTCCTCGTCGCTCCAAAGCGAGCGGGCGGCCAGCGCGATCGCCGCGTGTGCCCACTTGGCGGCGCTCCCCTGTTTGCCTTTCGCCTGCACGCGCCCGGCGCGCATGTGCTCCAGGAACTCGGCCGGTGTCGCCGCGGCGGGCGCCTGCGTCCAGGTGCGCCCGATGTCAACTCCGGCGTGATCGTCGCTGCCGCCGATGCCGATGCCGTCGCGCGTGCCCACATACATGGCGGCCGGCCGGTTGAGCTCGTGCGCGCGCGAGCCGTTGCGCGTCTCCCAAACCTCGAAGAGCTCGGCCAGGCGACGGCGGTGCCGGCGCGTCAGCGGCGCCCCCACCGCGTAGTAGGGGTGGGCCAGAGCGCACGCTATCTCGCGGTCGTGCAGATACATCGCGCACAACTCGACGTCGTGGCTGTTGGCCTGTAGCCAAGAGTGATCCTCAGCGGTGATCCCGTAGCAGAGGACGTGAACGGCCTGGGGCTCGCCCTTGAAGTGGGCGGTCAGCTCCTCGGAGACGAACACGTCCGGGCGGTCGGCGATCTGCAGCGCTCCGTCGATCGTGTCGTGATCGGTGATCGTGACGAAGTCCATCCCGCGGCGCTTGGCCAGCTCGTAGACCTCCTCCGGGGGGGTTGCGCACTCGGGAAGCCCGACGGCGCGCTGTACCCCGAGCTTGGAAATCTGCGAGGCCGTGGAGTGGCAGTGCATGTCGACCCTGGTGTCGGCCGAGCCGTCCATTGCGATTCCTCTCGTTCCGATCGTTTATGCATATAGGTTCTTCCTGCAAATGGCCGTCTTTGTGTAGCCGTTCAGTCCTCTGGGCTTTCCATAACAAAGGTCTGTGCTGTGGCGCGGCGAATGTTGCAGGCGTGGAGCGCTCGGAGGCTGAGGCGGTCTATGACTCGGGTCGGGAGGCGTGTGTTGAGTT
>JBOGXY010000173.1:0-5425 GCA_050696495.1 Solirubrobacteraceae bacterium | reverse complement strand
CAGCCGCCGGGCGCGGAGCCTCGCGGGCGTAGGCCATTTGCAATTGGGAGAGCGCGTCGCGCAGCGGGCCGACTTCCTTTGGGTTGCAACGCTCCAAGATCGGCATCAGGGCACGCACACCGTCGATCGCGTCGCGTACCTGCTCAACGTCACGCTCGGCCTCGCCCGCCCCAGTGAGGCCAAGTCGACGCGCGCCGAGGTTCAGCAGCGACGCCGCCGTCTGCAGCAACAGGTCGGCGCTGGTGATGCGGTTCAGTTCGGCCTCGTAGGCGGCCCGTAGCTCCTCTTCGCTTGGTTGCGTGGACGGCTGCTGCTGGGGCTGGGCGTCGGCGGCCCGCGGCTGGGGCTCGTGCTGGGGCTCAGTCTCGGACGCGGTGGTCGAATCGGTCATACGGTCACCTCCTGGGTGTAAGTCTGCAGGGTCTCGCGCACGGCGGCCGCGAACACCTCCTCGGGCGGGTCTCCCGCCTCGATCTGACGTCGCTGGCGCTGGGCGCCGTTGCGCTCGGGGAATATGGGGTCAAGGCCGATCTCGGCTCGTACCGGCTCGCTCCAGCGCGCCAGTCGTTCGGCTATTTCCGCCGCCGGGTACTCCTCGGCGCGGTCGAGGTCGATCATCGAGCCGTCCTGGCCGAAGCGGATGGCGCGCCACATATTCTCCTCGATCAGGCGCGGTGGTGGGTCGACGAACGGCACCTGCTCGTCGACGTCACGCATCGCCTGAGCCACACAGGCGAGGGTCAACGACGCCAGCGCCTCGGACTCGCTCGCGGTGCTCTGCGCATCGCAGATCCTCACCTCGACGGTCCCGAACTCGAAGTGCGGGCGCACCGACCACCACACCTGCGTGAACTCGACGATCGAGCGCGTGCGCAGTAGGAACTCGACGTACCGGCGATAGGCATCCCAGCCACCGAAGGCGTCGGGGATGCCGCAGCGCGGGAAGTTGCGCGTGAAGCTCTGGGTGCGCGCCGAGGCAAGCCCGGAGTCGCGACCGTCCAGATAGGGAGAGTTGGCCGAGACGGCCAGCAGCAGCGGCAGCACCGGGCGTAGGCGATCGCACACTTGCACCGCCCGGTCGATGTCCCTGACGCCGACGTGCACGTGCAGGCTGAAGGTGTTGTTGCGCCAGGCCACGTACTTCAGGCCCTCCTCGACGCGCCGGTAGTGCTCGGTGTCGATGATCGCCTGCTCGCGATAGTCCGCCCACGGGTGGGTGCCGGTGGCCGACAGCGCCAGCGAGGCGTCCGCCGCCAGCGCGAACAGGCGGCGCCGGCGCTCGCGCTGCAACGCCAGCGCTTCGCCGAATGTCTCACCGCGGCCGGAGACGATCTCGATCTCCGAGCGGATCAGCTCGCCGGCGATCGAGTCGGCCAGCAGCGGGTCGCGCTCGCGGGCCAGCTCGCGCAACTCCTCGAAGCGCGGAACGAGGTCGAGCGTCGCCGGATCGAGCAAGGCGAACTCCTCCTCGATCCCGACCGTCAGGTCGGTGGCTTGGGCGAAGAGCTGCTCTGCCTTGTCGAGATCCACGGTCATGGTTGCGGTTGCGAAGGGCCGCCGGCGAAGGCGCGTCAGACAAGCTTAGGAAGGGCTGCGAGGACTCCGGTCAGGTCAGATAGAAGTACAGCGCATAGAGCAGATCGACCGCGGGGCTGGAGGTGTGCACGGTCACCTCCGGCGGCACCGCCAGCAGCGACTCCGAATAGTTGAAGATGATCTTCACGCCGGCTGCCACCAGCTCGTCGGCCAGGCCCTGGGCGGCCTCGGTGGGGACGGCCAGCACACCGACGACGATGTCCTCATCCTCGACCAGGCGGCGCAGCTCGCTGGTGTGGCGGACGCCGTGGCTGCCGACCTTGGTGCCGACCTTTGCCGGGTCGACATCGAAGATCGCAACGACCCGAAAGCCGTGGTCGGCGAAGATGTCAGAGGAGGCGATCGCCTTGCCCAAGTGACCGGCGCCGAGCAGCGCGATGTTGTGCTGACCAGCCGTGCGCAGGATCTTTCGGATCTGGGAGACGAGCGACTCGACGTTATAGCCGACGCCGCGCTTGCCGAACTTGCCAAAGCCGGAGAGATCGCGGCGGATCTGCGTGGAGTTGACGTGGGTGTAGTCGGAGAGCTCCTGCGAGGAGATCGTCTCCTTGCCCATCTTCTTGGCCTGCGTGAGCACCTGCAGATAGCGCGAGAGGCGGGCGGCGACCCCCAGCGACAGTCGCTCCGAGGGCGCCGCGCCATCCTCGTATGCCGCCTCAGCGGGATCTGTCAACTGTTCGATAGCCATCGCCCTGACTCTAATGGCTCGCGAGCCGCGCGCGCAGCTCCCGCTCTGAGACGATCAGCTCGAAGCACTCCTCCCCGTCGACGGCGACCACCGGGATGCGCTCGAGGTAGGCGCGGTGCAGATCGTCATCGCTGGTGATGTCGTACTCGACCAGCTCGAAGTCATGGTCGGCGCGCACCCGCTCAAGCAGCGCGCGCGCCTGCTCGCAGAGATGGCATTCGGGGCTGCCGTACAGAGTGACGACGCTCACCGCTGACGGCCCGGGCGTTCCGACGCTCACAGCGGACGGCCCGGGCGTTCGCCGGTCGCGTAAGCGTCCAAACCGAGATAGGTCGGGTACTCCAACCGCGGCGCGTAGCGCGCGGCGCTACCGATCATCGCCGCGTTGTCCGTGCAGAGAGCCATCGGCGGCACGTGCAGCTCGACGCCCAACGAGGTCAACCTGCGTCGCAACTCGCCGTTGGCGGCCACGCCGCCGCCCACCGCCAGACGATCGAGACCAGTCCGCTCCAGCGCCTGCTCACAGCGCAGCAACAGGTGATCGACGATCGCGGCCTGGTAGGAGGCGGCCAAGTCGGCCGCGCGATCGCTCAGAGCGTCCTCGCCGATTTCGCGCGTGCGGTACAGCAGCGAGGTCTTCAGGCCGGCGAAGGAGAAGTCGAGGCTGCGGGCGAAGTCGCTCCTGGCGCCACGACCGCCGCGGGAGCGCGAGCCCGACGCGGGGAACTCGAACGCCTGCGGGTCGCCGTCGGCGGCCAGGCGCTCGAGCGCCGGGCCGCCGGGAAAGCCAAGGCCGAGCATGCGCGCGCCCTTGTCGAAGGCCTCGCCGGCGGCGTCGTCGAGCGTGCGGCCTATCTCCTGGAAACCGTGGTGCTCGCGGACATGGGCGAGCAGCGTGTGGCCGCCGCTTGCGATCAGGCACAGGAACGGTGGCTGCAGCGCGGTCGCGGGCCGAGGACCGCTACCGTCGCCCGAGGCGCGACCGCCGCTCGGAGTCTTGCCGCCATCGCCGCTGTGGGCGGGGTCCGCCAGCAGGAAGTTGGCGGCGACATGGCCCTGAAGATGATCGACCGCGGCAAACGGCAATTCGCGCCCGGCCGCGATGCCCTTGGCCGCCGAGAAGCCCACCAGCAGTGCTCCGATCAGGCCCGGGCCCTGGGTGGCCGCCACCAGGTCGATCTCCTCCAGGCCCATTTCCGCTTCTTGCAATGCTTGCTCGACGACGACATCGATCAGCTCCAGGTGATGGCGCGAGGCGATCTCCGGCACGACGCCGCCAAAGCGATCGTGAGCGCGCTGCGAGGAGATCACATTGGAGCGGATCGCGCCGTCGCTGGCTATCACCGCTGCGCAGGTGTCATCGCAGCTGCTCTCGATCGCAAGGACGGCCGTCATACCGGTCCAGGATTGGGCACGTCGTCGAGCGTGCCCCTCAGCGTCGCCGGGGTACGCCACATGACCAAAGCGTCCTCGCCGTTGTCCTGGTAGTAGCGGCGACGCAGGCCGGCGGCGCGGAAGCCTTCGCGCTCGTAAAGGTGGATCGCGACGTGGTTGGAGCGGCGCACCTCAAGCGTGTAACGAGCCTCGGCGTCGTCGACGCGGGCGAACAGCTCGGCCAGCAGCGCGGAGGCGACACCCCTGTGCTGGCGATCGACATCAACGGCCACGTTCATCACGTGCCAGACGGTGTCATAGCGCGAGCAGATCATGTAGCCGACCAGGCGCCTGCCGTCGAGGGCCGCTAGGCAGATGCCCGAGGACTTGGAGAGCTCGAGCACGAACATCGCCAGCGACCAGGGTGTGGGAAAGGCGCGGCGCTCGATCGCGATCACTCGCGGCAGATCGGAGTAGGCCAGCTCGCGCACCCCCACCGAGAACGACCCGTCGGTTTGGACCTCGACGACGGAGGCCATCAGCTCGCGGCTCCCTCGAGCGCGATTGCGGCGTCGGGGCGACGCAGATAGTCGGGCAGCACCAGTGCCTCACTCGGTGGCGCATTCACGCCCAGCTCACACAGGGCGGCTGCCCGAATGCGGTGAAGCGTCGAGTCCTCTGGCGGCACGGACAGACCGGTCTGCTCGAAGGCGGCGCGGTAGAGCACAGCGCCGTCGCCGACAGCCATGCAATTCCCACCGGCAAAGAGATCGGCTTGTTCGGCCAGCAACTCGGGCACTACCTCCGGGGCGATCGGACGAGGCGAGAGCAACTCCATCTCACCTTGATACCCGGCAACGAACACCTCGCCACGGCGAGCGTCGATCGCGGCAAGCACAGGAGGACCGCTGTCGACGCCGAGAGCCAGTGCCCGCAGGCTGGATACTCCCACCAGCTCAGCGCCGCTTGACTGCGCCAGACCGTGGGCTGTAGCTACGCCCACGCGCAAGCCCGTGAATGTGCCCGGGCCGACGCCAACCGCGATCCGCTCGACATCGCCCCAACCCATGCCGGACCCGGCAAGCAGGCCCGCGGCCAGCGGCAGCAGACGCGTCGAATGGCCAGGGCGCTCGCCCGGCCGCGGATCGTCGCGGGCTTCCAGCACGCCGCCGTCAGCGTCGAGGAGGCCGATGACGGTGGCCGGCGTGGCGGTATCGATCGCGAGCACGATCACGAACGTGCCTCTGAGCCAGACGCGCGCTCGGCCACGTACCGGTCGTCAACTGCGGGAGGCGCAATCGACTCACCTGCGGCCTGCACGAGAATCCGCCGCGCGTCGGCGCCCGCATGCTCGATCGTCACGACCAGGCGCGCTCCGCCAAGCTCAAGGGCCTGCTCGTGCGGCCACTCCACGAACGCGATCCGGCCGGGGCCGATGTAGTCGTCGAGCAGGTCCGGCTCCTCCTCGCGCAAAGACGCCAGGCGATAGAGGTCCAGGTGCGAGACGGGTGCGCCCTCAGCGCGATAGCGGTGCCCGATCGCAAACGTCGGGCTCGTGACCGGGTCGGACACTCCAAGCGCCCTGGCCGCGCCGCGCACCAGGGTCGTCTTACCGGCGCCCAACTCGCCGCGCACCAGCACGACGTCACCGGGGCTCAGCTCGGCGGCAAGCTCCGCGCCCAGCGCCTCGGTCTCGCTTGGGCCCGAGGTCTCGAAGGTGCGTGCCGGCACCCGACAAGCGTAGTCCAAGCAAAAGAAACGGCCGGC
>JBOGXY010000172.1:0-26279 GCA_050696495.1 Solirubrobacteraceae bacterium | reverse complement strand
CCGCCATACTGCACCACTCCCACGATCGTGTAGCGGCGGGCGGCGGCCGAACCGGCGACGACTATCTGCCGGCCGAGCTTCAGGCCCTTGCGCTGCTGCGTGAACTGGTCGATCGCCACTTCCCCGGCGCCGATCGGAAAGCGGCCAGAGACCGGTGTGAAGGACTCGAAGCGCTTGGGCACGACACTGGCGACGAAGGCAGGGGCGCCGCCCGTCGTCAACCGCTTGCCGTGCGCGTCCAAGAGCGTGGCCAGAGCGAAGATCGAGCCGGAGGCCTCGGCGACGCCGGGCACGGCCCGCACCCGGGCGAGCATCGCCTCGTCGATCGGCGAGACCTGCGAGCGCACGCGGCTGCCCAGCCGTTGTGTCGGCGTCACGACGACATCGTGACCCTTGTTGGCGGTCTGGAAGATCCCGGCGAACGAGTTGTTGATCGTGTCGGTGAGGATGTAGGTGCCGGCCATCAGCGCCACCCCGAGCGCGACCGCCACGGCCGTCAGGACCACCCGCAGCTTGCGCTGGGCAAAGCCGCGCAACAGCAGCGTCAGCATCAGCCCACCGACTTCATCAGCTCGAGCGCCTGCTCGACACTGGCCGCCTCTCCGTCGTGGACGATGCGCCCGTCGGCGAGCATCAGCAAGCGGTCGGCGAACGACGCCGCGTGAGCGTCGTGGGTGACCATCACAACCGTCTGGCCGAACCCGTCGACGGCCTGGCGCAGCAGGTCGAGCACATCGCCGGATGCCTTGGAGTCCAGGTTGCCGGTCGGCTCGTCGGCGAACACCACGGCCGGACGGGAGATCAGCGCGCGAGCCACGGCGACGCGTTGCTGCTGACCGCCAGACATCTCAGCCGGACGATGGCTCAGGCGATCGCGGATGTCGATCGTGTCGATCAGTCGCTCGAACCACTCGGGGTCGGGCTTGCGGCCGGCGATCGAGAGCGGCAGCAGGATGTTCTCCTCGGCGCTCAGCACCGGCAGCAGGTTGAAGGTCTGGAAGATGAAGCCGACGCGGTCGCGCCGCAGCTGGGTGAGTTTGCGATCGTCAAGACCGGTCAGCTCTACGCCGTCGAGCTTGACCGAGCCGGAGCTGGGGCGGTCGAGGCCCGCAAGGATGTGCATCAAAGTCGACTTGCCAGAGCCGGATGGGCCCATGATCGCCGCGTAGCGGCCCTTGGGGAACTCGACGCTCACATCGGCAAGCGCGTCCACCGCTGCCTGGCCTTCGCCATAGCGACGGGAGACATCGTGCGCCTCTACGATCGCCTGCGTGGAGTCGCTGCCATCGGGGACATTCACGTAGCCCGAGTGTAGAGAGGGCGAGTGCCTGGCGTGGTGCACGACGGCGACGGCTGGGGCTGCCGGTAGCATCGCCCGCCAGCATGCGCGAGACCTCCCCGCAGGTGTTCTTGATCGCCAGGCCGTCGCTGGACGTTGCGGCGATGCGCGCGTACTTGAAGGCGGTAGGTGGCGAATCCTGGTTGCGCAAGCGCCTGGAGGAGAGCACGAGTGCGGCCGAGAACCCGGCCCGTGGCGAGCCGCCGCTCGACGTCACGTACAGCGCCGACGAACCGCCCGCCGCCGAGTTGCTCGTCGAGTTCGCCGGGCGCCTTTGTTACCGCAGCTGGGAGCCGGGTTTGAACCCGAACGTCACGCGCGTTCGCTCAGACCGAGGCGAGTACTTCGCCAACATCCTCGCCAGCGGACACGGCAGCGTGCTCGAGCACGCAAGCTGGACCTTCGTGCTGCATGAGGTCAGCAGGGCTTTCACGCACGAGCTGGTCAGACATCGTGTCGGGTGTGCCCTTAGCCAAGAGAGTCTGCGCTACGTGCGACTCGTGGACATCGGCTTTCGCGTACCGCCGGCTTTGCAGCCATTGCGCGAGCGAGTTCTCAGCGTCGTCGAGCAGTTGGAGGATCTGCAGATCAGCGCGGCGAACGCCCTCGGCGTTGACGGCGAAGATGTGCCCTTCGCGATCAAGAAGGAGATCACCTCCGCGCTGCGGCGTCTGGCTCCGATCGGTCTCTCGACCGATGTGGTGTGGACGGCCAACGCACGCACATTGCGACATGTCATCGAGCTCCGCACCGATCCCGGTGCGGAGGAGGAGATGCGGCTCGTGTTCGATCGGGTGGCCCAGATCGCGCGCGCCCAAGCGCCCGAGATCTTCCAAGATTTCACGCGTACGGATGACGGCGCGTGGATTCCGGCGTTCCGCAAGGTGTGATCTTCAAGAAACGTCCGTCAAACACTGTCGCTATACTGTCGCCCATACCCGACCGATGACGGACACAAGGAGCACATGACAAGCACCGTCCCACGGGAGCTGGACGAGCTCAAGCAGTTTGAAGAGCTGATCGAGCAATGGAGTGAGCAGCTTCTCGAGGCGCTCAGCCATACACCGCTGCCAACCGATTATCTGGCGCGATGGCAGCACACAGCGAGCCGCCTGTCAGACGCGATCAACAGCTCTGCGCCACCCAGTCTGGATCCCGAGCAGGTGGCCGAGATACGTGGCGAGTTGCTCGAAATCATGCGCCGTGTCGCCGACTCCGATCCGGATCGTCCGCTCGATTCGATCGAGAGCGCGCTTCTTGGGTTGGAGGCGATTCGTCACATCGTCAGAGATGCGCTGGACCAACAGGCGCTGGGGGAGAGCGACGCACGGACACTCTTGCAGAATCTGCAGGAATCGCTTCCTCGCATCAATCGCAAGGACCTGGCGCGCCTGGTCGGGATCAGCGACCGCTCGATTCAGCGGATACTGGCAGCTCCGAAGCCGGTCGAGCCGGCCAGACGGATGCTGGTGGTCGCCCGCCTCGTATCTTCGCTTCGCCGCGGCTGGACACCGGAGGGCATCTTGGCCTGGTTCGAACGCTCGCGACCCGAGCTCGACGGCCGCGATGTGCTCGATAGCCTCGACGACGCGAGTGTCGAGCGGGATATCTTCGGACTGGCTCGACATGGCCGAGCACAGCACGGATCCTGAGCCGACACGGGTCGACTTTGACGAAGTCGCATTCCGCTGGAGCGACTATGACGTACCGCTCTGGACACGGGCGAACTCGAGCTCGCTGAGGTGGAACGACGCTGGCCAGGACGCGACGCAATACATGAGCCTCACCCCGGAGGGAGCGTGGGCGGAGCTGATCAGAGGCGAGCGGCTGCGCAGCACCGAGGCGCTGCGGCTCGTCAGCATGCCCATGTGGGAACTGCAGGTACACGAGACCAACATCGCCGACTACTCGACCTTCGCGAAGGCTGAGGCTGCCGACTTTCCCCCCCGTGCGCTGATCGATGAGGATTACAAGCGCTGCAAAGCTGAGGCCACTCGTCTACGAGAGCTTGGATACCACGGTGTACTCGCCCCATCCGCCGCGCTTCCCGGCGCTGTGAACCTGACGCTGTTCGGACGACGACTGGCCGTGCCTTGGGGCTACCCGACGGCAGCCCGCATGGCCTCATTCATACCTGCCAAGCAATTGGCCGTGGGGCGGCCTCCAGACGGGCTGCTACCGATGGTCTGCCATAGCGGCGAGCGCCACAGCGGGCTCACCGAATACCTGCGTGAATCCAGAGCTTTACGCGGCTCCTAGCTTTCCTGCGCCTGCAACTCCGCCACCCGCTCCTGCAGCTGCTCGGTGACTGCCGGGTCGCGCAGTGTCGTCACGTCGCCGAGCGCCCGTCCCTCGGCGATGTCGCGCAGCAACCGCCGCATGATCTTGCCCGAGCGTGTCTTGGGCAGGTCGTCTGACCAGATGATGCGCTTCGGGCGCGCGAACTTGCCGATCCGCTCGGCGACCGTGTCGCGGATGCTCTGCGTCTCGGCCTCATCGCCCTGCAGATCGCCTTGAAGCGTTACGAACGCGACGATCGCCTGGCCGGACTGCTCGTCGTGCTGGCCGATCACAGCCGCCTCGGCGACGTCGGGGTGCGCGACGATCGCGGACTCCACCTCGGCGGTGGAGAGGCGATGCCCGGAGACGTTGACCACGTCGTCGATGCGCCCGATGACCCACACGTAGCCGTCGGAGTCCACGCGGGCGGCGTCACCGACGAGATATGTCTCGCGGCCGTAGCGCTCGAAGTAGGTGCCGATGAAGCGATCCTCCTCCTTGTAGAGGGTGCGCAGCATCGACGGCCACGGTTTGGTCAGCACCAGCAGGCCCTGGCCCTCTGAGATCGGCTCGCCGCTTGACTCGGCGCGAACCTCAGCCTCGATCCCGGGAAACGGCTGCGTGGCCGAGCCTGGCTTTGTCGCGGTGATGCCCGGCAGCGGCGTGATCATGATCGCGCCGGTCTCGGTCTGCCACCAGGTGTCGACGATCGGGCAGCGTTCCCCCCCGACCACCTTGTGGTACCAGAGCCAGGCCTTGGGATTGATCGGCTCGCCGACCGAGCCGAGCAGACGCAGCGAGGAGAGGTCGTGCTTGGCGGGCCACTGCGCTCCCCACTTGATGCACGCCCGGATCGCGGTCGGCGCACAGTAGAGGATGCTGACTTTGTAGCGCTCGATCAGCTCCCACCAGATTCCCTTGTTCGGGTAATCCGGCGCCCCCTCCCACATCACCTGCGTCGCGCCGTTGGCAAGCGGCCCGTAGACGATGTAGGAGTGACCGGTCACCCAGCCGACATCGGCGGCGCACCAGTACACGTCGGAGTCGGGCTTGAGGTCAAAGACGTAGCGGTGCGTGCTGCTCACGCCCGTCAGATAGCCACCGGTGGTGTGCAGAATACCCTTGGGCTTGGCGGTCGAGCCCGAGGTGTAGAGGATGAACAGCGGATGCTCGGCATCGAGCGGCTCGGCCGGGCACTCGGCGTCGGCCGCCGCAAGGATCTCGTCGTAGTAGACATCGCGACCGTATTGCATCTGGCACGGCGTGCCCTTGCTGCGCACGACGATGATCCGCTCGAGCGTCGCCAGGTCGGCCATCACCTCATCGACCCGCTCCTTGACGGGCGCCGTCTTACCCTTGCGTGCGGCGCCGTCGACGGTGATCAAAGCCTTGGCGTTTGAGAACTCCATGCGCTCGCGCACCGCCTCGGCGGAGAAGCCGCCGAAGACGACGTTGTGCGGCGCGCCGATGCGCGCGCACGCCAGCATCGCGACGACTACCTCGGGAATCATCGGCAGGTAGATGCCCACGACATCCCCCTTGCCGATGCCCTGCGCCTTCAGGGCATTCGCGAACCGCTTGACCTCAGCCAGCAGTTCGGCGTAGCTGATATCGCGCCGCTCGCCCTCCTCGCCGCACCAGTGAATCGCCACCCGATCGCCGCGGCCGGCCGCGACGTGGCGATCGAGGCAGTTGTGCGAGGCGTTGATCTTGCCCCCCACAAACCACTTGTAAAACGGCGGCCGCGAATCGTCAAGCACGCGCTCCCAGGGAGCAAACCAATCAAGCGACTGTGCCTGCTCGGCCCACCATGCCTGCGGGTCGCGCGCGGCCTGCTCGTAGATCGCCGGGTCGCTGAGGAGTGCATGCTCGCGGAAGGACGCGGGCGGCTCAAAGCGCTCCACCTCGAGCATACGAGCCAGCTCGCCGTCGAGCGCATGTGTGTCTATCGCCATGATTGAGCCTCCCTTGTCCCTCTTTTGAGCGCTTGACTGTACCGCCCCTTCGAATCGTGCTCAGTGCCCGCCCAGCGGTCTCAGCGGCATCACCGTGCGCCCGAAGGTCGAATTGACGACCGCCGCAAACGACGCGTACCACGCCACCGCAGCCGTTGCCAGCCCGAGGTAGCCACCCCAGTGCGTGACCGTCGTGTGCGCGCCCACAGCCCCGATCGCCAACAGCACGAACGTCACCGTCAACAGAATGAACACGATCAGCACAGCCGCGTTCACCCGCAACGCCGCGACCGTCATATAGGCGGTGAAGATCGCCCACGCCCACAGGTACACGCCAACGGAGTGCCCGACGTTGCCGCCGATGTTCTTGGCGTAGAACACCTCCAGCGCCCAGAATGAGATCCAGAAGGCTCCGAAAGAGGAGAAGGCGACCGCCCCGAAGGTGTTACCGGTGCGAAACTCCCACATGCCGGCCAGCAGCTGAACGATGCCGCCGTAGACCAGGGCCAGACCGAGCACCACCGGCACGCCCTTTTCGTTGACGAGATTTGCATTGAACATCGACAGGACGAACGTCGTCATTGCGAACGCCGCCAGCCCGAGCGGCGCCGGGTTCGCCGGTGACCAACTGCTTGCCAGCGGCCGCTCGGCGACCGCCGGCGGACTCGCCCCCTGTGCTGGGTGGTGATGGATCGACGCGGCCTCCATAGGAGCCTCCCTTCAAGCCGCGCGTTTAGCCGCGCGGCTTAACGCTTGTAGAGCCAAGATCGCCGACCGCCGGAGGCAGTCCGCGCGCTCTCCCTATTTATTCCCGCCTGAGAGCCCCGCCAATCACTGTTTGTGGGCCACGACCCCTGTCTCGCACTGGTTGCTCGGGGCGGTTGGCATCCTCGACCGTCATCCGATCGGCTGACTCAGGCCCGTTTGCGTCGCTTGCGCCGCGACCCGCCGCCGAGGGGCGTCGGCGCCGGCGCGATGTCCGCGCCCGCGATCGCTGGCTGACCGGCGTTGCCGTCCGCCTGCTGGCGAGCGGCGCGCGTCTGCGCCTGAGTGGGCCACGGACGAGCTTCTCCGCTGGCCCACGCGGGCGGGTCGCCGTTTGGCCAGCGCTCCATCAGCAGGATGCCGAGCGCCACCAGCCAGAAGGTCGGGATCAGCTGCAACGTCGCCGTCGCAAAGAACGGCAGGAACAGCAGGCCCGATACCGCGCCGAGCATCCCCACCCAGCGCGGGAGCAGACCGGCACGCATGGCGCCGACAGAGACGGCGATCGTTCCCACAGCCAACGCCAGTGCGGCGATCAGACCGAGCAGACCCAGTGTCACCCCGACCGAGCCGCTTCCAAGCAGCGCCTTTTCGACGGCTTTGCTGCTGAAGTCCGTGCCGTTGGTGAATTTATGCGCCGTGATCGAGAGCGCGATCTCGTGGATCAGGTTCAGCGACGCGTATCCGATCCCGCCGATCAGGACGAGCGGGCGGGCGGCAGGCCACGCCGCGGGACGGCGAAAGCGGGTGCAATCGGCGAGGAACAGCAGCACCAGCGTGAGCGCCGCGACAGAGATCGCCGTAAGGACGCTGCCGGCGATCAAGCCGAAGGCGTGGTGATCGATGTACTTGACCTCGGCGGCCCTCGGCGATACCGCCGGTTTGGCTTCGCCACGCAACGCCGGTTCGAGGCCCTGAACGATGCCCACCGTGGGCAGTTCTTTGAGTGCGGCATTGAGGATGATCCCGCTGAGCAGGTAGAGCACCCCGCCCGCGACCGCCGGCACGGCCAAGCGTGCCCGCCGCGCGCTCTCGAGCGCCGTGCGCTCCTTGATCTCAGCCGTGGCCATCGCCCGGGCAGTCTATGGGAGGGCGAGTGCAAGGGGCGCCTGAACGACACCGGAGAGAAAGATCGCGCTCGCTACGATGAGCGCATGGAGGGCAGCGGCTTTGGCGACCTTTTCGGCGACCCCGACGAGCTGCAGCGACGGATCGCGCAGTTCGCCGAGCAGATGCAGGGACAGCAGTCGCTGGCCTGGGCCGATAACGCGATCAAGCTGGCCGTCGACATGACGGTCGCCGCCGTCAACCGGATCAACCTGCAGGGCGATGCCGAGGCCCAAGCACAGCAGATCAGAAGCGTGATGGCCGTCGTCTTTCCCGAGGCCGTAACGCTTGTGCGCGAGGCGCGCGCGGGCCTGCAATAGCCAGCGGCGCTGAGCGGTAGAACACGGCGCGCAGCGAAGCGCCCTTCGCCCTCAGCGCGAGCGAGCAGGCTTTGCGTCGGTCATGGGACCGTGGCCTCGACTCCGCGTTCGTCGCGGCGCTCCTGCTCGCGCGAGGCGCGTCCCGCCGCGATCACTTCTTTGAACGAGCGGAAGCGGAAGATGACGATGACCGCCCCTAGTCCCAGCATCGCCGTGAAGAAGGCGATCGCGATCTGCTGGCCGACCGAATAGGCCGCCACCACGGCGGTCGGAGCGCTGGCCGCGAAGACCTTGACGAGCAGCGCCTGCTGGACTCCCGCTCCACCGGGTGTGAACGGGACGGCGCCCGCGACCTGACCCACGCCGAAGACCAGCAACACGTTCACAACCGAGCCGCCGACGCGGAACGCGTCGAGCAGGAACCAGAAGGCGATGAAGCGACATACCCAGGCCACCGCCTGCCAGGCGGCCACCTCGCGCAGATAGCGGCGCCTGTCGGTGAGGATCGTAAGGCCCTGGCGGATCCTCGCCCAGAAGGCCTTCGCGCGCACGGAGAGCAGCGCGAAGGCGATCAGCGCGAGCATGCCGAGCAGAGTGATCAAGAACAGCGTGAAGCGGAAGTGGCTGGCCAGGTAGGAGATGTCAAAGGAGCCCAGCTTGGAGAAGTCCGGCGGCTTGGGAAAGACGCCCTGGCTGAAGGCGAAGATCAGCACGAAGACGCCGACGCAGACATCGAAGATCGCCTCAACGAAGAACGCCGAGGCGACCGTCGGGTAGGAGGAGCCCGGAATCGAGCTGCGTGTCAAGAACAGCTTGATGATGTCTCCGCCGCGCGCCGGCACGACGTTGTTGAAGCCGACCGCGGCGACGTAGGCGCCCCAGATCCGCCGCCACTGGAAGCTGACGGCCGGGTAGGCGGCGCGCAGGCTGTGAAAGAAGGCGCGCGAGCGCAGCGTCAGGTTCAGGCCGAAGAAGAGCAGTCCGAGCACCAGCGCACCCCAATGGACCGCCGCCAAGTCAGAGAAGAACTGACCAGCCGCTTCGACGAACGAGTCGAAGCTGTGCGCTATCGAGCTGCCGGCGAGGATCGCCGGCAACAGGCGCGGAGAGCTGGGTGCGAGGACCGCCACACACCCAGCCTATGCTCAGAAGTCCTCGTCGTCCTCTTCGGGCTCGATGCCTTCCTCGTCGAGATCGACGTCCAGCTCGTCTGCCTCGAGCTCATCGGCGTCGTCCCAGTCCTCGTCGTCGAATTCGTGCTCGGGCACCTCGAGCGTGGCACTTGCAAGCATGGGGGTCGCTCCTTCTCGGCCTTACATGGTTGTTCTTGCCTTTATACCCGGCGGGCGCGCGGATGATAGTCAGTGGTTCCTCTCTCCTTGAGATCGACCGGCTCGGATCACGCAAACTTGCGTAACGCAAACTTGCGTAACGATCGTTATGCGCTTTGGTATCATGCCGCACGATGGCCCGCGCAGACGTCAATCCCTTTCGATACGGCGCCCTTGCGCTGGACGAGGCCTTCACCGACCGCGAGCGCGAGACGTCCGAGCTGAAGAGCGACGCAATGAACGGACAGGATGTCGTCCTGTTTGCCCCTCGTCGCTATGGCAAGTCCTCGCTGGTCTGGAGGGTCTCCCAGGAACTGGTCGCCGAGCGCGTACTGGTCGCGCACGTGAACCTGATGAGCACGCCTACGCTTACGCAGTTCGCCGAGAAGCTCGCCCAGACCATCCACGAGGACATCGCCTCACCGCTGTTTCGCGCGAAGGAGCGGCTGCGGGTGTTTCAGGGTCTACGCATCCGGCCCACCGTAACCGTCGACCCCGAGGATGGGTCGCTGAGCTTCAGCTTCGATTCTTCTCCGCGCGTCGAGGACATTCGCGCGACGCTGGAGCGACTACTTGAACTGCCGGGACAGCTTGCCGGTGAGCGCAAACGCCAGGTGGCATTGATCCTCGACGAGTTCCAGGAGGTGGTCGAGATCGACGCGACTCTCCCCCGCCTGATGCGATCCGTGTTCCAGCAACAGCCGGAGGTGGCTCACCTCTACCTGGGCAGCAAGCGCCACATGATGCAGCGGATATTCAACAACGAGAACGAACCGTTCTGGCGTAGCGCCAAGCAGATGGAACTGGACGTGATCGAACCAAAGCCGTTTGCGCAATACATCGCGCACCAGTTCAAGCGCACGAGCAGAACTATCGCCGCTGAGGCGATCGAAGCCGTCCTTGACAGCACTCACGGCCACCCTTACGCGACCCAGGAGCTGTGCTACTTCCTCTGGCAGGACACACCCGCTGGGAGAGAAGCGAGCACTCAACAGGTTCGGGAAGCCATCGCGCGAGTGCTCAACTCCGAGCACGCGCACTTCAGCCTGGTGTGGGAGAGCGCCTCAACACATCAGCGCCTGCTTCTCAGGGCGCTGGCTGTGGAGCCCGGGCGACCGCTGTCCGCCGACTACCGTCGCCGCCACAGCCTGCCGGGGGCATCGAGCGTGCAACGAGCACTCGGAGCGCTCGAGAGAGCCGAACTGGTCGCTCGTCGCGGCAGCGAAGCATGGATCAACGAGCCATTTCTGGCCCGATGGCTCCTGCTCAACGAGAGCTGAAACAGCGTCGGCCGCTCCGTTACGCAAACTTGCGTTACGCAAACTTGCGTAATCCTCACTTCAGCAACCGCGAGAGCCGTCGATCCTTCAGCTCGCGACCATCGGTCTGGCAGGTCGGGCAATAGGCGATCACGTAATCCTCGAAGTGGACCGCCAGCAACGTCGATCCACAGCGCGGGCACGGCTCGCCCTCATGACGGTGGACGCGCAACGGCATCGGCAGCTTGTCGGGGATCGGCAGGCGCACGGACTGCTCGTAGTGCTCGATCGCGCCGTCCAGCGTCTGTGTGATCGAACGTTCGAGCTCGGCCGTCTCGGCCTGACTCAGATCGCCGGCGCGCTTGAACGGGGAGAGCTTCGCCTGCCAGAGAATCTCATCGACCCACGAGCGCCCGATCCCGGCGATCACATGCTGATCGCGCAGGACCGCGTTCAGCGGCCGTGAGGCGTCAAGCAGCCCGCTCAGCGGCGGAGATTCGGGCCATGCCTCAGGACCAAGAGTCGCTATCGCATCGTCGCGCTCGAGCTCCGATCGGCGCAACAACTTGGCCCAGGCCGCTTGCTTTGAGCCGAACTCGCGCAGTCGCAACTCGGCCTCAGGGCCGTCGGCGAGCTGCACGCGCACAAGCAGCCGCGAGGTTTTATCGCGCGGAGCGGCCTTGCGGTCGTAGAGCTGCAGCCGCCCAGCGGACATCAGATGCAGGAGCAAGGCCAGGTCGTCGCCGACCTCGATGACGAAGTGCTTGCCGCGCCTGCCAACAGCCTGGATCGACTGACCCTCGAGCGCGAAGAGCGGCGGGTCGAACGTGCGCATCACCTTCAAGCCGGGCGCGAGCACCGAGGTGATCCGCGCCGCCCGCAGGGCCTCGTCCAAGCGCCTGGCCGTGACCTCGACCTCGGGAAGCTCGGGCATCGCCCCATCGTAGGGCGATGCGCCGAGTCTGCATCAACGACTTATGAGGGTCGGGGTTCCCGTGTACGCGACTCCGGCTGGGCTGCGCCAATTCACCCGCCAGTGGGCGCCCTGCACCGAGGAGCGCAGCGTCCAGGCGCCGGCGGCGTTGGTGTGGACCTTCGCCAGCGTCCTGTATTTGCGCGACCCCTTCGGCTGCACCAGCACCGTGACTTCGGTGGCGCCCGTGGCCGGCCTCACGAGACCCCACAGCGAATAGCCGTGTCCGTGGCGTGAGACGACCAGCGGCACGGGAAAGCCGAAGTACAGCGGCTTGCGTTTGCCTCCGTATTCCTCCAGGCCCGTCTGGAAGCCGACACGGCCCCCGTGTACGCTCGACCCCGGCTTGCCGCCCAGCTTGTCGTCGCGCAGCAGATACTGCGAAAAGGCGGCTACCCGAGTATCCGACCAGGCGATCTTCTCGGCAAGCGCGTCGTATTCGGCCTGCTTGGATTGCGGCACCCCGAGTTCGCGGTTGGGATAGCTCTGGATGCCAAACTCGGTCAGGTAGACCGGCAGATGTGCCGGAATCGCATGCGCGGCCGCGGCTCTGTCAAGCGCGCTCGTCAGCCGCGAGAGCACACCGATCGTGACGTTGTCCGCTCCTTGCGGTTTGGAGGTGGGCTTGCCGACCGTGTAGGCGTGATGCGCGTAGCCGTATGGATGCAGCTCTTCGCAGGTTCCAGACTTGCGGTAGTGCGAGTTCAGGCACAGCGCTTCGCGCAGGAACGCAAGCGGGGCCACGTCGTGCAGCGGGTTGACCTTCGCTTCGTGGCGACTCAGGCTATCCGAGCCGAATGGCGCGGTTTCGCCCATCAGCACCTTCGGCTGGACCAAGCCACCGGACTGCAGACCTTCGTATCCGGCCTGAAACAGCGAGCGATAGATGCGCGGCGAGGCCGGCTTGCCGTTGCGGGAGAACTGCGGCAGCAGGAAGGCCGGGTGATTGGCCTCGTTCCAGATCGCAAACAGCGACACCTCGCTGCCGAAGTGCTTGCCGACAGCGGTCATGAATTCCTTGAAGTCCCGGCTGTCCGGCCGCGTCACGTAGTCTTTTTTCGCCGCCGTCGCCCACTTCGGCGTCGGCGCGGTGACGGTCAACAGGACCTGCCATTTCAGCCGCTGCGCTTCGGCAAGCAGCGCGTCGTAGTCCCCCCAGGCGTAGCCGGCCGGGTTGGTGGCATCGAAGTTCGGCTTGCGCGCGCTGGTCGGGCTCGGCGCGACGTTGCGCCAGACGAGCTCGACGCGCAGCGCTTTGACGCCAAGCCACTGCAACTGACCGAGCGCCTTGGCGCGTGCCGTCGGGGTCACTTCGATCAGGTCTCTGGGAGCCTCGAAGAACACCGCCTCGTTGTGCGATGCCGCGGCGGTGCCGAGACCGGCGGTGCCGAGCAGAAGGACGGCGAGCAGCGAAATGAGTGCTATGCGGTATCTGAGCATGGTCGGTTGAGACACCTGGGCGGAGGGATTGTTGCGGTCGGTTGCGCTTGGTTTGCTTGTTGGCAAGCTGCGCAGTGCAGCAGCCGCGCCGGACGAAACCTCAAGGCGCCCTCAGCGCACCGGATATGGCGGCAGCGGATTGTCGATGATGCCATGCCGGACTCCGCTGTGATCCATGTAGATCGCATACCCCAGGATCAGCGCGGCGAACGCGATCCAGGTGGGGACCCGCCAGCGCGGACGAGCGCTCAGCGTGAAGGCGCCGGCCGGATAGAAGACGGGCGCCGAGAGGAAGATCATCCGGCCCCAGTCAAGCGCGAAGGTCATCGACACCAGCGAGCACGCCACCAGCGCCAGCCCGCGGCGCGCGAAGCGGCTTCTGCGCAAGGCAAGCGGCGCAAGCAGCCACAGCGGTCCGAACACCGAGAACATCCGCCGCAACTCGGTGATCAGGCTGTCGAGACCGAGGCGGATCACGTGGCCGCGTTCGCCTACCAGCGAGCCGCCGTACCCGGGCACCGAGGAGCGGCCTACCGTTGGGATCGCCAGATGCAGCGCGAGATACGCCGCCAGCGCCGGCGCTCCAGCCGCCAGCGCGCGCACGATCGCATCGCGATCCCACAACTTGACAGCCCATACGGCGTAGGCCAGCGGGATCACGAACAGCACGGCTTCGCGGAAGAACACGCCGACCAGCAACGTAAGCGCCAGTGCACGCGGGCGGCGCGCCACCACCAGCAGCGTGGCGGCAATCATGAACAGCATCGTCACCGCGTCTGGGTTGCGCCCGTCGCGCAGCGCGACGATCAACAGCGGCGGAGACACGGCAAGCGCGAACGCCAACGGCGCCGCCACGGCGATGGGAGCGTCCAGGCGACGCATCAACGCGAAAGCAAAAGCCGCCGCTCCGCCCGCCGCCAGCCACGCAAGCGCCAGGAAGGAGGTCGTGTGCGAGAACGGCAGCACGTGCACCAGCCACGGCAGGCCCACTCGATAGGCAAACGGGAACGTGTGCGTCGCGAACGGGTGCTGGGCCATGCGCTCGTAGATGAGATCGTCACCTCGCGGATAGGGCTCGCGGCGGCTGAGCAGGCTGAGGATCGCGAGCGCTATGGCGCCGGCCAGGCCTACCGCGCAGGCTTGCGCCGCGGGCGAGGCCGCGTTCGGTAGCGTGCGGGCGGATGAGCGCAGCGGTTGCACCAGACGACATCGTCGCCACCCACGCGGACGTAGCCCCCGAGGCGCGCGAGCCGCTGCTCGTGCTCGAGCCGCTGGCCGCCTTCCTCGACGAGCAGGGGATCGGATCCGGCGAGATCCGAGCACAGCCGATCGGCGACGGGCATTCGAACGTGACCTATCTGATCCAAAGAGATGGAGACCCCACCCACCCGGCCGAGGTTGTTCTGCGCCGCCCGCCACGCGGTCCGCTGCCGCCGAGCGCGCACGACGTTCTGCGCGAGGCTCGGCTGCTGCGGGCGCTTGAGGGCACCGCGGCGCGAGTGCCGAAGGTGCTTGCCGTAGGCGATGACGAGGCGATCATCGGCTGCCCTTTCTACGTGATGGAGCGGGTGCCCGGAGAGGTGATCGTCTGGCAGACGCCGCCGGCGCTCGACACCCCCGAGCAGCGGCGAGCGATCGGCGAGGAGCTGATCGACGCGCTGGTGGAGATCCACGGCGTCGATTGGCGTGCCGCGGGCCTTGAGGGCTTTGGCAAGCCGACCGGCTACCTGGAGCGCCAGCTGCGGCGCTTCGGCGGCCTGTGGGAGCACAATCGCACGCGTGAGCTACCGGAGATGGAGCGCGTGGCGAGATGGCTTGGCGAGAACCTGCCCGAGTCCGGTCCGGCGAGCATCGTCCACGGCGACTACCGCCTGGGCAACACGATCTTCGCCGAGCAACCGCCCGCAAAACTGGTGGCCGTGCTCGATTGGGAGATGGCCACGATCGGCGATCCGCTGGCCGACATCGGCTACATGTGCATGTTCTGGACCGAGGCGGGCGACCCCGCCGAGGGGCTACGAGCCGCGCTTGGCAACGTCACCCGCGCGGAGGGCTATCCAATTCGCGCCGAGCTGATCGCCCGCTACGAAGAGGCGAGCAAGCGATCGATGACCGATTTGCGCTGGTACGTCACGCTGGCCTTGTGGAAGTCTGCCGTCTTCATGGAGGGCAACTACAAGCGGGCCGTCTCCGGCGCCACCGACGACCCCTACCTGAAGGCCTTCGGCGAGGGCGTCGCTCAACTGGCAAGACAGGCCGAGGAGGTCGCTCGCGGTGAGTGAGGTGCAGGGCAACGGGCGCAGCGCGCTCCTTATCGACTGGGGCGGGGTGCTGACGACCAATCTGTTCACCTCCTTTCACGAGTACTGCGTGCGCAACGAGATCGACTCCGAGCAGTTGGTCGCGAGCTTTCGCTCCAACCCCGACTTTCGCGAGCTGCTGATAGCGCTTGAGAAGGGGGCGATCGAAGAGCCCGAGTTCGAGCGACGCTTCGCCGAGATCCTCGGGATCGACTCAGACGGCCTAATCGACGGCCTGTTCGCGGGCGTCCAGCCCGATGTGGCGATGGTCGAAGCGGTCAGGGCCGCGCATGACGCCGGCATTCGCACCGCACTCGTCTCCAACTCCTGGGGGGTGCACCGCTACCCGCACGACCTGTTCGACGAGATCTTCGACGGCATCGTCATCTCCGGCGTTCTCGGCACGCGCAAGCCGGCCAAACGGATGTACGAACTGGGCGCCGAGCGGGCGGGCGCTCCACTTCACGACTGCGTGTTCGTCGACGATCTCCCCTTCAACCTGACGCCCGCCGAGCAGTTGGGAATGGCGACGGTGCACCACACCAGCGCCGAGACGACGATTCCCGAGCTGGAGCGCCTCCTCGGAATCGCACTGGCCGTCTGAGACGACCGTCTCAGTCCCGCGAGCCGCGCCCGTACATCACCTTGAACAAACGCGCGATCATGCGCGTCGTCTTGGCCTTGTAGGGGAACATGTGCACCTCACGCTTGAGAGCCAGTCGCGGCGTGATGACGATCGCCTGCTGAGAGCAGTACTTGCGGATGCCGCCGGCGGCGTGACGCGAGCCCAGGCCCGAGGCCTTGGCGCCGCCCATCGGCATCTCAAGGGCCGTGTAGTTGACGACCGCATCGTTGACGTTGGCGGCGCCGGCCTGCAGGCGCCGCGCGATCTGCTCGCCGCGCTCGGTGTCGCGCGTGAAGACCGATGCACCGAGCCCGTACGGCGACTCGTTGGCCAGGCGCACGGCCTCCTCGACGTCGGCCACCTTCATGATCGGAAGCGTCGGGCCGAATGTCTCCTCGGTCATGATCTTCATCGTGTGGTCGACGTCCACCAGCACCGTCGGCTCGTAGAAGCGCCCGGCCACGCCCTCGAGGGCCTTACCGCCGGCCAGCACGCGCGCCCCCTTGTCAACGGCCTCGTCCACGTGCGAGGAGATCGTGTCCATCTGCGGCGGGAACGTGATCGCCCCGACATCGACCGAGCCGGGGCCGTGCGGGGCGCCGACGCGCAGAGCACGGACCTTCTCGGAGACCTTGGCGACGAACTCGTCATAGACCGGCGCCTCGACATAGGCGCGCTCGATCGAGATGCAGGTCTGTCCGGCGTTCTGCATCGCGTAGTAGACGGCGACGTTGGCGGCTCGCTCAAGGTCCGCGTCTGAGAGCACGATCATCGGGTCCTTGCCGCCGAGCTCAAGCGAACAGGGAATCAGGCGCTTGGCCGCCTCCTCTGCCACCTTGCGCCCGGTACGCGTGGAGCCGGTGAACATGATCATGTCTACCTGCTCGATCAGCGCCGCGCCGGTGGGGCCGCGACCGGTCGCGACCTGAAAGACACCAGCGGGCAGGCCGCACTCGCGCAGGCCTTCGGCAAGCAGCATCGACGTGAGCGGAGTGACCTCGCTTGGCTTGAGGATCACGCTGTTGCCGGCGGCAAGCGCCGGGATGCAGTCGCCGAAGGAATTGGTGAGCGGATAGTTCCAGGGGCCGATCACGCCGACCAGGCCGAGCGGGCGGTAGCGCAGGATCAGCTTCTTGCCCTTCAGCATGATCTGGGCCGATTTGATCCGCTCGTCGGCGAGATACTTCGGCGCGTTCTTGGCCCAGAAGCCAAAAGCGTTGGCGGCGTAGGCGATCTCGGCGAACTCGGCGTCCTCGTAGGTCTTGCCGGTCTCTGAGACGATCGTGGAGATCACGCGCTCGGAGTTCTCGATCAACCACTTCTGGGCACGCAGCAGAATGCGGCCGCGGGCCTCGAAGCCGTAGGCGTCCCACTGCGGTTGCGCCGCCCGAGCGCGAGCGGCCATCTCGGCGACCGCGGCGCCGTCCAGGTCGGGGACGTGAGCGACGATCTGGCCGGTGGCCGGATTCTCGACGGGGATGTCGCCCACGCCGGCGCCGGCGCCGTTGGGCGCGTGCCCGTTGTGGACCTCACGGTTGACCTGCTGCTCGACGGTCGCCATCGCTGTCTCCTCGGCCTCGTTTGCCTAGCTTCGCTCTAGGCAAACAAGGCTACACCCGATTTGGCTAGTCAGCCAGCTCGACTGTGGCGATCCCGATCGGCTCGACCGGTTTGTCGCCGCCGTCGGTCTGCACGCCCTCTAGGGCATCGACGACGTCCATCCCGCTCTGCACCTGGCCGAACACCGTGTGTTTGCCATCCAGCCACGGACACGCCTCGGCCGTGACGATGAAGAACTGCGAGCCGTTCGTGTTGGGACCGGCGTTGGCCATTGCCAGGGCGCCGCGGACGATCTTGTGCGAGTTGATCTCGTCCTCGAACGTGTAGCCCGGGCCACCGGTGCCGGTGCCCTGCGGGCAGCCTCCCTGGATCATGAAGTCGGAGATGATGCGGTGGAAGGTGAGACCGTCGTAGAAGCCCTCGCCGGCCAGTTTGCGGAAGTTCTCGACCGTCTTTGGCGCGTCCTCGTCGAACAGCTCGAAGACGATCGCACCCTCTGTGGTGTTCATGGTGGCAGTGGACATGGGCCTACCCTACCCGCTCGGCGCGCAGGGCAACTCCTCGCACGTCCTTGCCCTCAAGCGCCGCCACCACCCGGTCGGCCTCGCCCGCCGGAACCGACAGGAATGAGAAGCGCTCGAGCACGCTGACGTCGCGCACGGCCTCGCCGTCGAGGCCCGTCGCCGAGGTGACCGCGCCGACGATGTCCGCCACCTGCAGGCCGCCCGCCCGGCCGCCCGCCACCAGCAGCTTCACCGACGGCTCGTCGCCGTCGCGGGAGATGTGCGGCTTGGAGTGCCGGCGCGGGCGCTCTGAGACCGGCGTCGGCGCCGCCTTCGCGTCCTTGCGCCAGGCGGCTATCTCTGTGCCGATGTGGCGCTCGATCGCCTCCAGCTCGCGCTTCTGACGTGCCTCCACGAATGTGATCGCCCGCCCGGAGCGCCCGACGCGGCCGGTGCGCCCGATGCGGTGGACGTAGGTGTCGGGGCTGGTCGGGACGTCGTAGTTGACGACGTGGGTGACCGTGGAGATGTCAAGCCCGCGGGCCGCGACGTCGGTGGCCACGAGGATCGGCACGCGCCCCCCCTTGAAGGCGAGCATGACGCCGTCGCGCGAACCCTGGGACATGTCGCCGTGCAGCGCGCGCACGTTCATGCCGCCGTCGCGCAGCGTCCTGAACAGCTGGTCGCAGCGGATCTTCGTGCGCACGAACACGATCGCCTGCTCGGGCCGCTCGGCCTTGAGCACCTCGACCAGCTTCTTGGCCTTGTCGCGCGTCTCGACCGGGAGCTGGAACTGGGCGACGGTGTCGATCGTAAGCGTCGCCGCCTTGACCTTGACGGTCACCGGGTCGTACAGATAGCTGTCGGCGAGCTTGCGGATCGGCGGCGGCATGGTGGCGCTGAACAGCGCCGTCTGGCGGCCCGAGGGAGTCATCGAGAGGATCCGCTCGACGTCCTCGAGGAAACCGAGGTCGAGCATCTCATCGGCCTCGTCGAGCACTACGAAGCGGCAGTCGTGCAGCACGATCGAGTGGCGCGAGATCAGATCGAGCACGCGCCCGACGGTGCCGACGACGACGTGCCCGCCGGCGCGCAACTGCGCCTGCTGGGTGCGGATCGGAGCGCCGCCGAAGACCGCGACGACGTCGACGCCGCTGCGAGCGCCGTAGGCGCGCAATGCCTGGGTGACCTGGATGCAGAGCTCGCGCGTCGGGGTCAGGACGAGCGCCTGCAGCTCCTGCTCGGAAGGATCGATGTACTCCATGATCGGCAGCCCGAACGCGGCCGTCTTGCCGGTGCCGGTCTGCGCCTGGCCGATCACGTCGCGCCCTTCAAGCAGCGAGGGGATCGCCTCTTCCTGGATCGGCGAAGGCGACTCGTAGCCGACGTCCTGCAGGGCCTTCAGTATCTGCTCGGAGAGGCCGAGCTCGGCGAAAGTCTTTGGCATCTTGTGCGGGCAGCTTATGCGCTGAGCGCGCTCGGCCCGGCCACCGGTCCAGAAGAGACCCGAATCACCTGCGCTCGGGCGAGAGCGAGGGATCGATAAGCAGCTTGCCGGTGGTGGTGCGCCCACGCAGATCTATCTGCGCTTGCGCCGCGTCCTGCAGCGCATAGACACCGCCAAGGACGACGCGCAGCTCGCCTCGCGCCGCCCGCTCGAACAGGTCGGCAAGCGCGTCTGAGACCATCGCCGGACGCTCCAGGCAATGGAACAGATAGAAGCCCGTGACGGTGCGCGAGTGACGTAGTAGCGAGCCCGTGCGAACCTCGTTTGGCTGCTGTGAGGAGATGCCGCAAATGACGATCCGCCCGAAGTGCGCGAGCGCGCGGTAGGAGCGCTCGAACGTATCGCCGCCGGCCATGTCGAAGACGACGTCGACCTCACGCCCGCCGTTGGCCTCGATCAGGCGCTCGGTCAAGCCCTCGGGCTCTGGGTCGATCGCCACATCGGCGCCCAGCGACAGCGCCAGCTCGCGCCGCTGCTCACTGGATGCGGTGGCGATCACGCGGCCGGCCTCGAACGCGCCACCGAGTTGAACCGCCAATGAGCCAACGCCGCCGGCCGCCGAGTGCACGACCACCGACTCTCCCGCGGCCACGTGGGCGGCCGTGCGGTACAGGTGCCAGGCGGTCAGACCCTGGATCAAGATCGCCACGGCGGTGTCGTCGTCGAGGTCCTCGGGGATTGGGTAGCAACGCTCGGCCGGCGCAGTCGCGTACTCCGCATAGCCGCCGTTGCCGGTAAGCGCTACCACGCGCTGGCCGACCTTGACCCGGGCACCGGCCGGCGCCTTCGCAACAACGCCGGCAACCTCTCCCCCCGGCACGAGCGGCAGGGTCGCCTTTTGCACATAGGAGTTCGTGCGCGTGTGCGTGTCAGCGAAGTTGATCCCCGCGCGCGTGACCCGTATCAGCGCCTCACCATCATCCGGCTCGGGGCTCGGCAGATCGACCAGCTCGAGCACCTCCGGACCGCCGAACTCTTTTATCTGGATGGCGCGCATCGCGGCTCAGGCTATAGGTCCCGGGTGCCCATCACAATTTGACGGATCGATGCCTTTTAACGCGGTGAAAGCGCCTTTTTCGACGAGCACGCTCACGGACTGGATGGCAACAGAAATGCGTTTGGTAGCACTATGTGCAATCATGACGGCACATGGTTAAGCGTCGCTTCTGGCTGGATCGACTGGAGCATGCGTGGAGCGCGCGTTCGGTGGTGTGGCTGGCAGGTGTGCGCCGGGTGGGCAAGACCTTTCTCTGCCAGAGCCTGGAGGACATCGAGTACTTCGATTGCGAGCTGCCGCGAACGAGAAGGCAGATGGACGATCCCGAGGGCTTTCTTGCGAACCTGCGGGGACGACGGATAGTCCTCGACGAGGTACACCGGCTCGCGAACCCCTCCGAGTTGCTCAAGATCGCCGCCGATCACTTTGCGGACATCAAGGTCATCGCCACGGGCTCCTCCACCCTTGAGGCGACCAGGAAGTTCGCGGACACTCTGACCGGTCGCAAGGAGACGGTGTGGCTGACACCGATGCTACTCGCCGACATGGAAGATTTCGGCGACAAGGGACTTGCGCACCGGTTTCTGCACGGGGGGCTGCCACCGTTTTACCTCTCACGCGAGCTTCCCGAGCGCGATTTTCAAGAGTGGATGGACGCCTATTGGGCCAAGGACATCCAGGAGCTCTTCCGTTTGGAGCGCCGCTCTTCCTTTCAACGCTTCGCCGAGCTGCTCTTTGCCCAAAGCGGCGGCATGTTCGAGGCGACGCGCTTCGCGGCGCCGTGCGAGGTGTCGCGCCAGACAATCACCAACTATCTGGCGGCGTTGGAGACGACGTTCGCGGTTCACGTCGTGCGGCCCTACAGCACTCATCGCGCCACCGAGATTGTGGCAGCGCCCAAGGTGTACGGTTTCGACACTGGCTTCGTCTGCTATCACCGCGGCTTCACCACGCTGCGCCCCGACGACATGGGGCTGCTGTGGGAGCATTTCGTGCTTGGCGAGATTCACGGACGACTCCAACTCAGAGCCCTCCGATACTGGCGCAACAAGCGCGGCGCCGAGGTTGATTTCGTACTGCCGCGTAGAGGAGCGGGAGGACCGATAGCGATCGAGTGCAAGTGGCAAGCAGGGTCTTTCGATCCGTCGGCCCTACTCGCGTTTCGTCGTGTATATCCGCACGGCGAGAACTTCGTCGTAGCTTCAGACGTTGAACGCGCTTTCACGCGCACTTATTCCGGGGTTCGGATCGACTTCGTCTCTCTGGAGGAATTGATCGCACGCCTCAGCCCCGAGCCGCTGACCAGGGGCTAATCGAGCTTGCAGCCTGTCGCAACTGCCTTCAGATAGGGTCAGGGGATGCCCATAACTGTTGTCGGATCGATCGCCTTCGATGCGGTCAAGACGCCCTTTGGCGAGCGCGAGCGGATGCTCGGCGGCGCCGCCGTGCACTTCGCCCTGGCCGCCTCCTTCTTCGAGCAGGTGCTGGTCGTCGGACCCGTCGGCGATGACTTCGGCGAGGCAGAGCTCGACGTGATGCGCCATCGCGGCGTCGACGTCTCAGACGTCGAGCGCATCGAGGGCGGCAAGACCTTCTTCTGGCGCGGCGAGTACGGCTGGGACCTCAACTCGCGCGAGACGCTCGAGACCCAGCTCGGCGTGTTCGAGGGCTTCGCGCCGAAGCTCTCCGAGCGCTCGCGAGCGAGCGACGTGCTGTTCCTGGCCAACATCCAGCCCGCCCTGCAGAGCGAGGTGCGCGCGCAAATGCCCGACGCGCGCTTCGTCGCGCTCGACTCGATGAATCTGTGGATAGACATCGCCCGCGACGAGCTGGTGAGGGCGATCGAAGGGGTGGACTGCCTGATTCTCAACGACGCCGAGCTGCGCCAGCTGACAGGCAAGCCGAATCTTGTCTCGGCGGCGCGGGAGATCCTCTCCTGGCGGGGATCGCCGGCCGCGAGCGGCGTACGCGGCGGTCCGCGCGTGATCGTGGCCAAGCAGGGCGAGTACGGCGCGGCGCTGGTCACGGAGGAGGCCTTCTTCGCCCTCCCCGCCTACCCGATGGAGAGCGTGATCGACCCGACCGGCGCCGGCGACACGTTCGCCGGCGGCTTCGTCGGCTACATCGCCGCCCACCCCGACGAGGAGCTCTCCGACGAGCTCCTGCGCCGCGCGATGGCGCACGGCACCGCGCTTGCCTCCTTCAACGTGGAGGAGTTTGGCACCGAGCGCATCGAGCGGCTGACAGGTGAGGAGATCGCCGCCCGCGTGCAGGAGCTGGAGGAGATCACCCGCTTCAGCGGCACGCCGCTGCAGTTGCGGCGATAGGCCCTCAGCCGGTTGTGCCGGCAGCGGGGCGGGTATACCATCGAACCGTGGATGCTTGGACCTTCCTGTGGCTGATGGTTGCCCTGAAGATCCCGATCGTGGCGCTCTTTCTGATCGTCCGCTGGGCCGTGCGCCAGACGCCTGAGGAGTGGAGCGCCGAAGGCGAGGGCGGGATCGGGCCTAGCCCCGGGCCGCTGCACCCGCACCATCCGCGCTCGCGCCTGCCGCGCTCGCCGCGTCGTGGACCGCACGGCGACCGGCCCCTGCTGCCGCCCTCTCGCGTGCGAACGGCCGTCGCGCGCGGGCGCCTCACCCAGCGCTGAACCGCGGTTCACAAGGCATGCACCGACGAGCGGGCCCGGTGTCGCATAATCGAGGGGAACTCGAACAGATCGGACTGGAGGAGCCATGGGCGCCGAGACACAAACCCAAGACGCGAGCACCGACGGCGCCCGCGCCGCGCAGTCGCTGAGCGTCACCGACAACCGCACGGGCAAGACCTACGAGCTGCCGGTCACCGACGGCACGGTACGGGCGATGGACCTGCGCCAGATCAAGGTCTCAGACGATGACTTCGGGCTGATGGCCTATGACCCGGCGTATACCAACACCGCCTCCTGCCGCAGCGCGATCACCTACATCGACGGTGAGGCCGGCATCCTGCAGCACCGCGGCTACCCGATCGAGCAGCTCTGCGAGCACTCCTCATACCTGGAGGTCGCCTACCTGCTGATCCACGGCGAGCTACCGACGCGCGCGCAGCTGGACGAGTGGGTCTATGAGATCACGATCCACACGTTCGTGCACGAGAACGTCAAGGACTTCATGCAGGGGTTCCGCTACGACGCCAACCCGATGGGAATGCTGGTCGCCTCGGTCGGGGCGCTCTCGACCTTCTATCCGGACGCCAACCAGATCCACGACGAGGACGTGCGCGCGATCCAGATCATCCGGCTGCTGGCGAAGATGCCTACGCTGGCCGCCTTTGCCTTCCGCCACAACATGGGACAGCCCTACGTCTATCCCGACAACGACCTTCGCTACGCCGGCAACTTCCTGGCGATGATGTACAAGATGACCGAGCTGAAGTACCAGCCCGACCCCAGGCTGCAAAAGGCTCTGGACGTGCTGTTCATCCTGCACGCCGACCACGAACAGAACGCCTCGACAAGCGCCGTGCGCTCGATCGGCTCCACCCAGGTCGATCCCTACTCGGCGGTGGCGGGTGGCGTGGCGGCACTGTACGGGCCACTGCACGGCGGCGCCAACGAGCAGGCGCTGCGGATGTTGCGCCGGATCGAGCGCGTGGAGAACATCCCCGACTTCCTTGCGGGCGTGAAGGCCGGCGAGGAGCGGCTGATGGGCTTCGGGCACCGCGTCTACAAGAACTACGACCCACGCGCGCGCATCATCCGCAAGCATCTGGATGCAGTCTTCGAGGTGCGTGGCAAGAGCCCGCTCTTGGATATTGCCACCGAGCTAGAGAAGCGCGCCCTGGACGACGACTACTTCACCTCTCGCAAGCTCTACCCCAACGTTGACTTCTACTCGGGCCTGATCTACGAGGCGCTCGGTCTGCCGGTGGCGATGTTCCCCGTGATGTTCGCGATCGGCCGCACCAGCGGGTGGATCGCGCAGTGGCTTGAGATGGTGCAGGACTCGGAGCAGAAGATCGCCCGCCCCCGCCAGATCTACACGGGGCCGCGCGACCGCGATTACGTGCCGCTGGATCGGCGCGGCTGAGCATAACCTCCCAAAATTCGCCCCTTTTCTTGGAGGTTATGCGATAACCTCCAATGAAAGGGGGTCGTATGGCGAAGGTTCTCAAGCGCTGGTGGCGAAGCGAGATCGGCAGGTACGGACTACCACGCAGGGACACGCGTTCGTGCGAATATGAAGCCTATCTACCCGATCTCTTGATCGGGCGCTTGTTCGCCTTCGACGGGGACGTGGCAGCCGACGTCGCGGACGCGGAAGCAGCGATCTCCGCGATGGACGCTGAGGTCGCTACGCTCGTCGACACAGAGGCGCTCGCGCGGATCCTGTTGCGCGCGGAGGCGGTCGCGTCATCCCGTCTGGAGGGGCTGGAGGTGGGAGCCAGACGGCTGCTGCGCGCCGAGGCGGCACGCTCCCTGCACGCTCGCTCCACCGACGTCACCGCCACAGAGATCCTCGGCAACATTGACGCGATGGTCTACGGCGTCGAGCGCGTCGGCCTCGGCGAAGAGATCACAGTGGACCTGTTGCTCGAGATTCACCGCCGGCTCGCAGTCGGGACTCACCTTGCCCCTTACGCCGGACAGCTGCGCCAGGCTCAGAACTGGATCGGCGGCAGCAGTTACAACCCCTGCTCAGCCGCATACGTGCCCCCACCGCCCGAGCACGTCCCCCCGCTGTTCGAGGACCTCTGCGCCTTCTGCAACACCGACGAGCTTCCCGCGGTTGCCCAAGCCGCGATCGCGCACGCGCAGTTCGAGACGATTCATCCGTTCGCGGACGGCAACGGCCGCACGGGACGCGCGCTGATACATCTCGTACTGCGTCGACGGGGGCTGGCGCTGCGCGTCCTGCCGCCCGTATCGCTCGTACTGGCCACCTGGGCGCGCAGCTACATCGACGGCCTCACCCGGTATCGCCACATCGGCTCGCCGAGGACGCGCAAGGCTACTGAGGGAGTCAACGAGTGGGTCGCGCGCTTTGCCGGGGCGTGCACGCGATGCGTGTCCGATGCAAGCACATTTCAGCAGCGTGCCGCCCGCCTGGAGTCGCAGTGGCGCGAGCGACTGGGCCGGGTACGCGCAGGCTCGGCTACAGACCTACTGCTGAGCCGCCTGCCCGGCGCGCCGGTCCTTACCGTCCACGGCGCCGAAGTGCTGCTCGGCCGCACGTTCAAGCCCACACACGCAGCCATCAAGCGGCTCGTCGAGGCCGGCATTCTGAGGCAATTCACGATCGACAAACGCAGCCGCGTCTACGAAGCCCCGGAGATCATCGAGGCGTTCACCGCCTTGGAGCGCCAGCTCGCCAGCCCGCAGGCCGACACCGTCGCCTCGCCGCCGGTGCGCCCCGTGCCATACAGGCCAGGGCAGCCTCGCGCCAAGGCGAAGTGAACCCTAAAGCACCAGCGTCGCCCCATGGCGCCGCAGCCAATCGCGCTGCTCGCGCCAGCCGGGACAACGCCGCTCCACCAGCGCCCAGAAGCGCGGGGAGTGGTCGCGGATCTCCAGGTGGCAGACCTCGTGCCAGACGACGTAGTCGAGCACCGGCTCGGGGGCCAGCAACAGGCGCCAGTTGAAGCTCATGGCGCCCTTGGCCGAGCAGGACGCCCAGCGCGTCGATTGGGAGCGAATCGAGAGGCCCGCATAGGTGAGGTCGACCGACGCAACGGCTCGGTCCAGGCGCGCGCTCACCTCCGCGCGTGCCAAGCGCCTGAACAGGGTTTCGACCGAGGGGCGATAGTCCCCCAACGGCACGAACAAATCCTCCCCCACCAGACGCGCGCGGGTGCGCCCCGGCCGGCGGACGAGACTCAGTGTTCGTCCCAAATAAGGCACGCAATCCCCTCGCTCGGCCACCTGCGCAAGCGCCCGGCGGCCCTCGGCCAGGCGGCGTTCGATCCAGGGGGCCAGCTCGCGCACCGCCGCGGCCGCCGCGCGCTCGGGGGCGCGGGCGGGCAGCACCACCTCCACTT
>JBOGXY010000171.1:0-7324 GCA_050696495.1 Solirubrobacteraceae bacterium | reverse complement strand
GCACCAAACTTGTCGCCGACCTCTTTCATCGCGGGCAGCAGCACCTCGTTGAGTGTCGGCACCGCGCCGATCTTCTCGACGCTGCGGTCGATCTGGTCCTCGACGCCGTCCTTGCGGCGGCGCAGGATGTGGAAGTGAAGCGCCTGCTCTGGCTCCATCCCCTCCGTCGGGTCGGCGGCGCCGCTCTGCGTGTCCTCCTCGCCCTTTGACTCGAAGTGGGCGATGAAGCGCTCGAGCGCGTCCTCTCGCCTGTTGAAGACGAGATCGTCGGCCAGCTCGCGCTCTTGGTCGGAGATCTCCGAATAGGGCGTGATGTGGTTGGGGTTGACCATCGCCAAATCGAGGCCGGCATCGACGCAGTGGTGCAGGAAGACCGAGTTGAGCACCGCCCGCGCGCCCGGCGAGACGCCGAAGGACACGTTTGAGACGCCCAATGAGGTCTTCACGTCCGGTATCTCGGCCTTGATCCGCCGGATCCCCTCGATCGTCTCGATCGCCGAGGGGCGCCACTCCTCATCGCCGGTCGTCAGCGTGAAGGTCAGGCAGTCGAAGATCAGCAGTTGCGGATCGAGGCCGTGCTCCTCGCAGCAGAGCTGCTTGATGCGCTGGGCGATCTCGACCTTGCGCTGCGCGGTCTTTGCCATCCCGACCTCGTCGATCGTAAGCGCGATCAGCGCTGCCCCGTGCGCCAGCGCCACCGGCACAACGCGGTCGAGCTTCTCGCGCCCGGCCTCCAGGTTCACCGAGTTGACGATCGCGCGCCCCGGGATCTGCTCGAGTGCCCGTTCGATCACCTCGGGCTCGGTCGAGTCGATCTGGATAGGCGGCTCCTGCGTCAAGGAGATGCGCTTGGCCAGGATGCGCATCTGTTCGTCCTCGTCGGTGCGCTCGGTCAGCGCCACGCACAGGTCGAGCACGTGCGCGCCGCCTGTGACCTGGTCCTCGGCGATCTGCACGAGCCCGTCGTAGTCGTCGGCCAGCAGCAGCTCCTTGGCCTTGCGCGAGCCTTGCGAGTTGACGCGCTCGCCGACCATGCTCGGCCGCGGCTCCTGCACGAGCGGTGTGGCGGCGATCATCGAGGAGAGATGGGGGGGCCGCGGCGCCGGACGCGGATTGCGCCGCCCGGCCGCACCGGTGGCGCCCAGCGCCGCCACGCGCTCTGAGATCGCGCGGATGTGATCGGGAGTGGTGCCGCAGCAGCCGCCGAGCACGCCGACCCCGTAGCGCTCCACGAACTCGCCCAGCGCCTCGGCCAGCGGCTCGGGCTGCTCGGGAAAGATCGTCTCGCCGTCGGGCCCCTGCAGAGGCAGTCCGGCGTTGGGAATGCAGGCGACGGGCACAGGGGAGAACTCGCCGAGGAAGCGGATCGCGTCGCGCATGTCCTGCGGCCCGGTCGAACAGTTCAGCCCGATCACATCGACCCGCAGCGCCTCCAGCGTGCACAGCACCGAGGAGATGTCGGTCCCCAGCAGCATCTTGCCGCCGTTGGGCAGCAGCGAGACGGAGGTGTGGATCGGCAGCGTCCTGCCGGTCTGCTTGAAGGCCTCGCGCGTTCCGAAGATGGCTGCCTTGACCTCGAGGATGTCCTGGGCGGTCTCGATGATGATCAGGTCGGCGCCGCCGTCCACCAGGCCGGCGGCCTGCTCGGCGAAGATCTCGACCAACTCGCCGAAGCGGATCTGCCCGAGCGTCGGGTCCTCGGAGGCGGGCAGGAACCCGGTCGGCCCGATCGAGCCGGCGACGAAGCGCTGCTCACCGGCGGCCTTGCGCGCGATTTCCGCTGCCTTGGTGTTGATCTCGACCGTGTAGTCGGCCAGCCCCCACTCGTCGAGCTTCAGTCGCGAGGCTTGGAAGGTGTCGGTCTCGAGCACCTGCGCCCCGGCATCGAGCATCGAGTTGTGGACGCCCTCGATCACGTCGGGCCGGTTGAGGATCAGCGCCTCGTGGCACTTGCCGGCCAGCCCGCCGTAGTCCTCGGCGCTCAGGTCGAACTGCTCCAGCGTCGCGCCCATGCCGCCGTCGTAGACGACGACGCGCTCTCGCAGCGCTGCCAGGTAATCCCGCATCGAGGCAGGATGCTAGCAGCGCTCAGGGCAACCTTGACATACCTGTGCGAAGGTTCGCGGCCGATCGCCGGGACGGGGCGCCTCGGCGGCGAGGACCAGTCGTTGTGGTCCTCGCCGCCGTAAGCAGAGGCGCTGGCTGGGGCGTATCTTGGGTCGCCGCTAAGAGGAATTTTACTTGATGAAGAGCATCTCCGAGTACTTGGGCAGCGGCCACAGGTCATCCGCGACGATCTTCTCCAGCCGGTCGGCCACCTCGCGGACGTCGTCCATCGCGGGGATGACGGTGTCGCGCATGTAGATCGCCCACTTCATCGCCGAGCTGTCGGGCTGGTTATCTGAGAGGTTGGCGTCCTCGAGCTTGACGATCGCGTACTGCAGCTCCTTGACGACCGGCTCGACCTCGGCGAGGAGCTCCTCTAGGCCCGTGGCCTTGATTTCAAGCAAGTGGCGCACCGCCGCCGGCAGCAGCATCGTGCGCGCGATCTGCGCGGCCGTCTCGGCCTCGATGTTGATCTTCACCGCGTACTGCTCGGTGAAGACCTCCAGGCGCGACTCCAGCTCGCGCTTGGAGAGCACCTTGTACTTCTTGAACGCGGCGACGGTCTGCTTCTCGACCAGCCAAGGCAACGCGTCCGGCGTGGTTTTCAGGTTCGCAAGTCCGCGCTTCCGCGCCTCTGCGTGCCACTCCTCGGAGTAGCCGTCGCCGTCGAAGATCACCTGCTTGTTTGCGCTCCAGGCCTCCTTGACGACCTTGGCGACTGCCTTCTCGATCGTTGCGCCTGATGCTCCCAGCGCGCTCTTCAGCTTGTCGGTCAGCTCGTCGATCGACTCCGCCACGATCGTGTTGAGCACCGTGTTGGGCAGCGCCGGCGATTGACTTGAGCCAAGCGCGCGGAACTCGAACTTGTTGCCGGTGAAGGCAAACGGCGAGGTGCGGTTGCGATCGCCGCCGTGCATCGGCAACGCCGGCAGCACCGGTGTGCCCAGGCCCAGGAACGATCCGGGCTTTGAGGTCTGCGCCTTGCCGCCCTCGATCGCCGCGAACACCTTCTCGAGCTCGGCGCCGAGGAAGATCGAGATGATCGCCGGCGGCGCCTCGTTGGCGCCCAGGCGATGATCCTGACCGGCGTTGGCGACAGCCGCGCGCAGTAGCTGTTGATGCTTGTTGACCGCCTGGATGACCGCCGCGCAGAAGAACAGGAAGTTGAGGTTCTCGTGCGGTGTGTCCCCTGGGTCGAGCAGGTTCAGGCCGGTGTCGGTGCCCATCGACCAGTTGTTGTGCTTACCCGACCCGTTGACCCCCGCGAATGGCTTCTCGTGCAGCAGACAGACCAGCCCGTAGCGCCGCGCGGTGTTCTGCAGGATCTGCATCGTGATCATCTGATGGTCGGCGCCGACGTTTGAGTTCTCGAAGATCGGCGCGACCTCGTACTGGTTGGGCGCGACCTCGTTGTGGCGCGTCTTGATCGGCACGCCGAGCTTTGCCAGCTCGACCTCCACCTCGAGCATGTAGGCCAGGATGCGCTCGGGGATCGAGCCGAAGTAGTGGTCGTCGAGCTCGTGTCCCTTAGGCGGCTTGGCCCCGAACAGGGTCCTGCCCGTAGTCAGCAGGTCAGGGCGCTCGAAGTAGTACTGCTCGTCGATCAAGAAGTACTCCTGCTCGCAGCCGATCGTCGTAAAGACGCGCTGGGCGTCGTCGACGCCGAGCAGCTCAAGCGCCCTCATCGCGGCGCCTGAGAGCGCGTCCATCGAGCGCAGCAGCGGGATCTTGTGATCGAGCGCCTCGCCCGTCCAGGAAGTGAACGCGGTGGGGATGCACAGCAGCGCCCCGTTGGGGTTCTCCAGGATGAAGGCGGGAGAGGTCGGGTCCCAGGCGGTGTAGCCGCGCGCCTCGAAGGTGGCGCGGATGCCGCCGGTCGGAAACGAGGAGGCGTCGGGCTCGCCCTGGATCAGCTCCTTGCCGGAGAAATCGGCGATCGCCGTGCCGTCGCCGGCGGGCCCGTAGAAGGAGTCGTGCTTCTCGGCGGTCGAGCCGGTCAGCGGCTGGAACCAGTGCGTGTAGTGGGTGGCCCCCTTCTCCATCGCCCATTCCTTCATCGCCTGGGCGACGGCGTCGGCAAGCGTGGTGTCGAGCGCCTCGCCGCGCTCCAGGGTGCGCTGCAGGGCCTTGAAGACGTGCTTTGGCAGGCGGCGGCGCTGGACCGCGACGCTGAAGACGTTGGAGGCGAAGATCTGGTTGCCCGGAAGGGTCAGGTCCATCGAGCCGAGCGCGCTCCCGTTGGCGCTCCACTGCGCGGCTGTCACGTTCGTCTGGCGTGTCCTTGGCGGCATGTTCGGGCTCGACTCCTCCGGTATTGAGTTTCAGGCGTAGAGAATCGAATCGTAGTCCTCCACGGATGGGCGCGCGTCGCGCAGATGGCGAAAGCTAGGGTGCGCCATTTCGACAGCAGGCCAAACGGCCGGAGGCGTTAAGGAACGGCCCCGACTTCGGCCTGAGAGACCGGATTCGGGCCGGCTTTGACTTCGCCCGTTTCCGGGTTCACGTGCGTGCGCGGCGGCGCCGGAGCGATCCGCGCGACCAGCTTGCCGACCGGTTTGCTCCCATCGGGCGTCTGCGCGACCGACTTGCCGTCGATGCCCGCCGCCACCGTGTAGGTGAGGGTGTGCCTGCCGGACTTCACCGGGGTCACGCGCCATACGAAGCGCACCTGGTGTCCCGCCGCCAGCGGCCCCAGCGCCCAGGTTTTCACGAACGCGGTTTCGCCGCCGCCGGGTGGATTGATTTCCTCGCTTTCGACCGACGGGTGGGCGACCGCGCCGGGCCCCGTGTTGACGATCCAGACCGGTCGTTGATTGACCGACAGATGCGGATAGTCACTGCGGTAGTAGAAGGAGTCGACGGTCACGGCGACGTTTGGCATCGTCTTTGAGCCGGCGTTGCGCACGAGGATCACCAGTCGCGTGTCGCGGGCGACCGCCTGCTTGCGTGGAAAGCTGACCTTCGTGACTTCGACCGGGTAGGTCCCTTTCAGTTCCGCCGCATTGCGCTCTCCTTCGCCGCAGCCGGCGATCAGCAGCGCCAGGCCGGCCGCGCCCGTCGCGAGCAATACCCCTCTGCTTGAGAACTCTCCCACCCTCACGTTCGTCGCCACCATACCAGCGCACTATCGCGTAGAGTTCGTGCCTGCCGGTAGAGTTGGGGACGAGGCCGTGCGTCCCCCTTGAGGAGGGGTTAGATGGTTCGCAGTACAGCAGAGCGGGCTTTCCTGCCGACCAGGAACCTGCTCGAGGAAGTCGGCGACATGATGATCCTGACGGGGAGGACGCTCACCTCCGCCGTGCGTCCGCCCTACCCCTACGGCGACGAGTTCGTCTCGCAGTTCCTGTTCGTCCTGCGCTTGGTGTGGTTCCCGCTGCTGGTCACGACGGTCTCGATCAACTATGGCGCCCCGGGACTGCAGGCCGCCAACTTCCTGACGATCTTTGGCGCGCTTGACCGTCTCGGCGGCTTCTTCGTGCTGGCCGCGATCCGAGAAATCGGCCCGCTGATCACCTCGATCGTGCTCGCCGGTGTCGCCGGCACCGCGATCACCGCCGACCTGGGCGCCCGCAAGATCCGCGAGGAGCTCGACGCGCTGCAGGTGCTTGGCGTCGACCCCGTCAAGAACCTGGTCGTCCCGCGCTTCCTGGCGCTGATGCTCGTCACCGGCCTGTTCGACCTGTACGCGCTCTTGTTCGGGATCTTCGGTGGTCTGCTCGCCTCGCTTGTCAACCGCCAGCCGCTCGGCCCGTTCTGGGCGACGTTCTTCGCCAACACCTCCACGGTGGATCTGTGGGGCTCGCTGCTGAAGACGATGATCTTCGGCGCGATCATCGCGATCGTGTCCTGTTACAAGGGCATGACCGCCTCCGGCGGCGCCGAGGGCGTTGGCCGCGCTGTCAACCAGGGCGTCGTGATCGCGATCCTTGGCATCGGCGCCTTTAACTATGTCTTCACGCAGGTGCTCTTGGCTACTCACCCGAACATCCTCGTCATCAAGTGATGCGCGCGAGGAAGGACATCTCGTGAGCACGTGGGGCGGATCGTGGACGGCGCTGCCGCGCGAGTGGCTTTCCTCCACGGGTGAGATCGGCGGTTTCGCCGGACGTGTCGTGCGCGAAGTGTGGGGCCTGCGCGTCCTGCGCTTCTTCGGCGAGACGATCCGCCAGGCGGGCATCCTGATCGTCGGCTCGACCGCGGTGATCTGGGCGCTGGTGTTCATCACGGGTCTCGGTCCGTGCGGGATCGAGGGCGCCTACTTCACCGAGTCAACCGGCGCCCCCGCGTATGCCGGCGTGTTTGCCGCCTGGTGCAATTTGCGCGAGGCGATCCCCTACTCCTTCGGCTACATGCTCGCCGCCAAGGTCGGCACCGGCATCGTCGCCGAGTTGGGCGCCATGCGTATCTCCGAGGAGATCGACGCGCTGGAGGTAATGGGCATCGACTCGGTCACCTTCCTGTGCGCCACGCGCCTACTGGCGGCCTGGCTGGTCTTGCCGTTCATGTACCTGGCGGGCATCGGCGTCGCCTACCTGGCCTCCTACATCGCCGTGGTCGATCAGATCGGCTACGTCTCCTCCGGCGGCTACACGCTGATCTTCTGGGAGTTCCAGAACGCGCCCGACCTCTTGTACAGCCTGATCAAGGGCATGACGATGGCCACCGCGATCGTGCTCGTGGGCTGTTATTACGGCTACAACGCGTCCGGGGGACCGGTGGGCGTGGGCACGGCGACGGCCAAGTCGATGGCGCTGAATCTGGTGATCGTTACCCTGATCGGGATGCTCGGCACACAGATCTTCTGGGGCGCCAACCCGCGCGCGCCGATCGGCGGTTAGTGCGCTATGGCGTCCAGTGGGACATCCGGCGAGCATCTTCCGGGCAAGGACCCCGGCGAGTTCGAGTTCCATACCGGCATCAACCGCCCGACGGGCGTGCCGGCGGCGATCGAGTTCATCGGGGTGCACAAGTCCTTTGGCAAAAACCACGTCCTGCGCGGCCTTGACCTGGAACTCCCTGAAGGCAAGATCTCGATGATTCTCGGGCCTTCCGGCACCGGCAAGTCGGTCTGCATCAAGCACATCGTCGGCCTGCTCTACCCAGACCAGGGCGACGTGATCGTGCACGGGCACTCGATCCCCGGCCTGCCCGATGCGGACCTGTTCGAGCTGCGCAAGAAATTCGGCGTTCTGTTCCAGGACGGCGCCCTCTTCGGCTC
>JBOGXY010000170.1:0-3244 GCA_050696495.1 Solirubrobacteraceae bacterium | reverse complement strand
TGGCCAAATTCCTTCTTCGCTGATCGTGGGCTTTTCACGATGGTTGAAGCCCATGAGGCTGCGCGCCAATCCCGATGTGGAAACAACTGACTGGAGAGCCCGTCGCGGGAGACCTGCACAGCGGGTTCGGAGGGAGGGGACGGCGAGTGCCGTTCCCTACCCCTATCCAACTCGGCCTTACGGAAGCAGCCGGACACTTTCTGCTTGACCTTGCTCATGCGCAGATCGCGCTCGGCGCGATCATGCCGCATCCCGCACTATGCCGCATCGGAGGCGCTCGGGCTGAGAACATTGCTGGATCTCTGGTTCTGTGGGACCGCGATGTCGGCATAATCACAGGCTCTGGAGGAAGGCCAACAGGCCGTCTGAGGGGCGAAACCGCAACGGTGTGGCGCCGGAGGGATCGGCGTGACCGAGGGCTCGTTCTTTCAGCCGCGTGTCGGCGTGGAGGTAGATCTGCGTGGTCTCGATCGATTCGTGACCGAGCCACAGCGCGATCACCGTCAGGTCGACTCCGCGCTGCATGAGTCGCATTGCGGCGGTGTGACGGAGCGTGTGGGGCGTGATTGATCGGTCCGCGAGCGACGGGTACTTGGCGCTGGCCGTGGCGGCGTGCCGGGAGACGAGTGCCTGCAGGGCGTCAGCGCTGAGGGGACCCCCGCGTGAGCTCGGGAAGACGCTATCATCCGGTCCCCCGCCGCGCTCGAGGAGCCACACCTCCAGGACTTCAGCGACATCGCGTCGTAGCGGAGTCGCACGTGCTTTGCGTCCCTTACCGACGCAGCGGACGTGCGCGCCGGTACCCAGCTGCACATCGCGGCGTCGAAGGGAGCGAAGCTCAGCGTTGCGTAGGCCTGTCTGCACCGCTACCTGTAGCACAGTGCGGTCGCGACGCCCGATCCATGTGGTGGTGTCGGGTGCGGCGAGAAGCGCCACCGCGTCCTCCTCGGAGAGGAACTCCACCGTCGGATGCTCATGTCTCTGGTTGGGAATTGCCAGCACTTGCTGGCACTGAAGAGAGCAGGCAGGTTCTGCGTAGGCGACAAATCGGAAGAACGCGCGCACGGCAGCGAGACGGGTGTTGCGGGTCCTCGGTGTGCTGCCGCGCTCGCGCTCAATGTGTTCGAGGAAGGTGCCGATGAGTGCGACGCCAAGATCCTCCACGCGTAGTTGCGACGGTGCCCGGCTCAGGCGCTGCGATGCGAAAACGAGCAGTAATCGGAACGTGTCGCGATACGAGGCGACGGTATGGGGGCTCGCACCAAGCTGCGTCTGGAGACGTTCGGTGAAGAAGCGCTGAAGGAGCGGCGGAAGGTTCGCGGCGCTCATTGCACGTCTCCTAGCGCGACGGTCTCCAGGCGCTCGGTGGCGAGCTGCAGCAGCTCGGGAACCGCCTGGATGTACCAGTAGGTCTCCGCCGGGCGGAGGTGACCAAGATACGTGGCGAGCCGGGGCATGAGCCGATCTACGTCGAGGCCGGCGCGGTACCACGCCACGAGGCGCCGAGTCGCGAAGGAATGGCGCATATCCTGGAGCCGCGGTCCCCGGCCGACGCGATGACGAGGCCCCGAGGGGCGCAGCCCCGTGGTCCTGCACAGAGTGGCGAACGTGCGCCGAACTGCGGATGCCCCCAAGCGCGAACCGCGCTCGCTGACGAGGAATGCGGGGGAATCGCGGTGGGGCAGAACGGTGTCGCGGAAGGTACTGTAGTCCGCGAGCGCAGCGCGCGCGGACTCCTCCAGTGGGACGAAGCGGGACTTGCCAAGCTTCGACTCGCGCACGGTGAGCAAGCCGCCCACGAGGTCCACGTCGGCGACGTCGAGCTTAAGTCCCTCGCCCGGTCGCAGGCCAGTAGAGGCGAGAAGGCCGATGAGTGTCTTGAGCGTTGTGCCCCGAAGTCCCGAAGCTGAGCGCAGCTGCCTGGCGGCGGCCATCAAATCGGCGATCTGGCCGTCGCTGTAGATGTGGGGCGCCGGCCGGCGGTGTCCCGCCGGCAGAAGCCCCCGCGGCGGAACCTGCGTCCTTGGGTCTATCGCCTGGAGGTAGACCGCGAACGCTCGGACGATGGTGAGCCGGCCAGCGTGCGTCGCGCGCTGGACGCCCGTCGGCTTCAAGGCCCAGCGCATGGCAAGCTCTGGGGTAAGGAACTGCGCGCCTTCGGCTTCGAGGAAGTCGATGAAATTGCGCAGCGACGACGCCGGCCATCTGAGCTGCGCGCCAAGTGCGCGTCGGGTGGAGAGATACTCCGCGAGGGCGTGGCGGAGCGGGCTCATCGCGATGCCTGCGCGCTCGGCCACAGGAGGGCGACGCCACGCAGTGCTTCGAGCTCCACCTTCGTGTAGAGCACCGTCGTGTTTGTTGAGCGATGGCGAAGCACCTGGGCGATCTCGGCAAGCGAAGCGCCGCAGCGAATCATCCGCGTCGCCAGGCTGTGCCTGAAGATGTGCGCGCCAACGCGGCCGCTCGGCAGAAGGCTCGCGTGGCGCAACGCCTCTCGCGCTACCAGGCATACCGCGGTAGGTCCAGACAATCCTACATGGGGGGCTTTCAGGCGCAGAAAGACCCGGCGTGCGGGGCTTGGTTCGCGCGCTTTACGCAGATAGAGTGCCAGCGCTTCACCCACATCTTGCAACAGCGGCAGGCGGTCGTGGGAGCTGCCTTTGCCCCGAATCAGGATCTCGCCCACGTCCCAGCGAATGTCCTCGATCCGAATCGCCACAATCTCGCTCGCGCGCAGCCCGAGCCGCGCCAACAACAACAGGATCGCGAAATCGCGGCAGCCACTAGCACTCGAGCGACCGATGGCGGCCATGGCAATCACCTGCTCGATCTCTTCGGCCGTGAGGAACGGTGGCAGAGCGGCGAGCTGCCAGCGACGAACGCGCTGGATGCCGAGCGAGAGATCAGCCGGCGTGGTGCCGTCGAGGAAACAGAAGCGCAGAAACGAGCGCAGTGCCGCCGCCAGCAGCTTCACATACGAAGCCGAGCGGTTCCGACTGTGCTCAAGCTGGTAGCGGCTGACCGCCACGGGGCGAAGAACCGCAGCATGCTCCGGAAAGCCGTGCGCGACAGCGAATGCGCGGGCGAACGGCGAGTAAGCAGCGATCGAGTGGGGACTGAGACCCTGCTTGTCGCGTAGATGCTTGACGTACCTGCGCACCAGTATCTCGGCTGGCGAGGGTTCCTCGCAGCGGGGCGGCACGGCTCCGACACGCCGAAGATGCTCGACGAACTGCTGCAAGGC
>JBOGXY010000169.1:0-13373 GCA_050696495.1 Solirubrobacteraceae bacterium | reverse complement strand
CGGCGCTGGGAGCGCTGGCGCGGGCGGCCGCGAGCGCCAACAACGCCACGATCGAGCCGGGCCGCGACCCGACGGGGGACGCCACGGAGGTGGCGGTGCTGACCGCCGCACGGCGACTGTCCGCGGGCCTTGACGTAGCGGAGCTTCGGCGAGGACGGCGCGCCGAGTACCGCTTCGATCCCGAGCGCAAGCTGATGTCCACGCTCGATCTGCTCGGCGGCGAGCAGATCCTCCACGCGAAGGGGGCGCCGGAGGCTGTGCTGGCCCGCTGCACGAGCATGCTTGGCGGGGACGGTGCGCCCCTGCCGCTCGACGGAGACGCGCGAACACGCATATCCGAGCAGGTGGAGCTGTTCGCGGGCAAAGGCCTGCGCGTGCTGGCGCTCGCGAGCCGCCCGCTGCCGGCCCCGGCCGGCGGGTCTGCGGCCGGAAAGCAGTCAGCACGCGAGCAGTCGGCCGGCCAGCCTTCAGCGCGCGAGCAGCCCGCACGCGAGCAGGCAGAGCGCGATCTGTGCTTCCTGGGCCTGATCGCGATGTTCGACCCGCCCCGACCGGAGGCCAAGGAGGCGGTGGCGGCCTGTCACGCCGCCGGCATCCGCGTGATCGTCATCACCGGAGATCACCCGGTCACCGCCGCGGCGATCGCCCGGCAGGTTGGCATCGGCGGTGAGAGCACCGGCGGGAAGACCTCCAGCGGGAAGAGTCCCGGCGGCGAGAGCTCCGGCGGCGAGGGCCCCATCTCCGTAGACGCGTCGAGGATCGATCACACCGACCAGCGGCGCTTGCGCGAACTGCTGGCGGGCGGGCGGGAGCTGGTGTTCGCCCGTGCCTCGCCTGAGACCAAGCTGCAGATCGCCGACGCCCTGCGCCACGAAGGCCACGTGGTGGCGATGACCGGCGATGGGGTCAACGACGCGCCGGCGCTGCGCCGCGCAGATATCGGCATCGCGATGGGGCGCTCGGGCACCGACGTGGCGCGCGAGGCCTCGACGATGGTGCTCAGCGACGACAATTTCGCGACGATCGCGATCGCGATCGAGGCCGGGCGCAGGGTCTACGACAACATCCGCAAGTTCATCCTCTACATCTTCGCTCACGCCACTCCCGAGGTCGCCCCGTTCCTGGTCTATGCGCTCGGTGGCGGCGCGATCCCGCTGCCGCTGACGGTGCTGCAACTGCTGGCCTTCGACGTCGGCACCGAGACGCTGCCGGCGCTGGCGCTCGGGCGCGAGCCGGCCGAGCCGGGGCTGATGCAGCGCGCCCCGCGCGATCGCTCCGAGAGCGTTATTCAGCCGCCGATGCTGCTGCGCGCCTGGCTGTTCCTGGGCCTGATCTCGGCGGTGCTTCAGATGGGGGGCTTCTTCTACGTCCTGACCAAAGCCGGCTGGAGCCCGGGCGATCCGACCGGCGCCGGCACGCCGCTTCACCACGGCTACGTACAGGCCACCACGATGACCTTCTTCTCGATGGTCGCCTGTCAGATCGGCACCGCGTTCGCCGCGCGCACCGATCGCGCATCGCTACGTTCGGTGGGAGTGTTCACCAACAGGCTGCTGCTGTACGGGATCGCCTTCGAGCTGTTGCTGGCCGCGGCGATCATGTACCTGCCGCCGCTGCAGTCGCTGCTGTCCACCGCTCCATTGCCACCCGACGCGCTGGCGATCACGGTTACCTTCCCGTTCATCGTGTGGGGTGCCGACGAGCTGCGGCGCTGGGCTATGCGCCGGCGCGATAGTGCTCGCGCCAGATCAGCCGGTGCACCGGTATCCAGCGCGGGATGCTCCTGATGCCTGGGATGAAGGGGATCAGGATGAAGGCAAGGCTCAGCACGCTCATCACCAGCACGACCAGGATGTCGGCGTTTTCAGAGGCCTTGAAGGGTTCGACCTGGTACCAGAACGTGTACAGCCACAGCCACGACTGGCCCGGGTAGGAGCCGGTCTCGTTCATCATGCCCCACTGCTCGCCGAGCAGGTGATCCTTTTCCGCGCGTTCTTCGAGCAGTTTGCCGTCGGCCATCAACAGCAGCGGCTTGGTGTAGTCGGTCTGGAAGAACTGGTTGCTCTTCAGCAGAGAGCCGTCCAGCCCGCCGGTTTGGGCGATCGAGAGCAGCGAGGCCATCATCACCGGCACCGGGCCATAGGAGCCGGGGGCCACCTTCAGCGTTCCGTCGGCGGCTACCGTGGCGTTTTCCAAGGCCTTTGCGTACGCTTCGCTCCAGGCCTTCTGCTGGCTGGCGGAGGCCCCCTTGTAGGTGGCGATGGCGCTCTGCAGCGCCGGATCGCCCGGGATGCTTGCAAGCGGTTCGAAGACGTAGGCATCGGCGGTGTTGATCGGATGGCTGACGCCGAGCCATTCCTGCGGTTTGAGAAACGCCGCGTGCTGGCCTTCGGCGGCATGGTTGTACGGCGGCCCGTATTCGGCCGTGCCGCTCGTCCCGTCCAGCTCGCTCACCGCGGTGCTCACGAAGTCGGCGGGCATCTGCTTTGACCACTGCGCGATCGTGCTCGGCTTGTCGTCAGGAGAGGAGAAGAGGATGCTCAGCAACACCGCCAGCAGCGTGACCACGCCCACTGCGACGCACAGCTCCTTGATCAGGTCATACGGGGCGTACGGGCCTTTCCACTCGCGCGTGGTGGCGGTGTAACGGGTCATGCGCCCGCCCCCGCTTCGCTGCCTGCCGACGGTTCGTCAGCCGTGGGCGCCGTCGCCGGTGCGCTGCCTGTGCGCTCGGCCAGCTCAAACGGCGGCACCACTCCGTGGCGGCGAACGAGCAGCACGTGCGCAGCCACCAGCACGACAACCGCCACCGGGAACAGCAGCACGTGCCAGCTGTACATCTGACCGAAGTTGGTGACGTTGAAGAAGGCGCCGACGCCGATCGAGTTCATCGCGTCCTTGGCCTGCGTGGAGATCCACTGCGCGTCGAAGTTCTGCTGAGAGACGTAGCCGGTGAGCGCCGCGGGGATCGCGATCAGGAACGTGATCGCGCCCGTCATCCACACGCGCGCGCGCCCGCCACGCCAGGCCGCCATCCAGTACTTGCCCCACAGGTGGATGACCATCGTGAAGAAGAACAGCTCGACGGCCCACAGGTGAATCGAGTTGAAGAAGTGCCCGACACCGGTGTCATGCCACCAGGCGGGCCCCTTCAGCGAGAGGATCATTCCCGAGCCGATAATCACCATCAGCGCGGCGAGCGTGGCGACGCCGAACACATAGATCCACGAGTCGACGTAGGTCGGTTGCCCGTCTGGGAGCAGCTTCTCGGGCGGCAGCGCCCGCACCCCCGCTTCGCGTGTGCGGACCGTCCACGAGCGTTTGGGTGTCGCGGTGGCGCTCATGGCTCGACTTCGATCCGCGCCGGTGCGGGCTGGCCCGAGAGCTGCCCGGACGGGCTGATGGGCGAGCCGTCCAGTCCTCCACCCGAGCTCGGTCTCCGCGCGGCTTGGCGCCGTGCCGAGCCTGGGAACGGGAGCAGGATCGCCAGGGCGAACACCACCAGCATCGCCACGATCACAACGATGTTGGACACCGACATCTCAAAGAAGTGCCAGTGCACGACATGCGCCGGTTCGTTGAGGTTGAAGACCGCTGCCAGAATGCCGTTTCGCCTCCGATCGAGTGCCCAGAACGCTACGTTCGAGCGCTCCCGCGGGCGTCCGTAGAAAGCCACCGCCCGCGTCCGGGAAAGGCACGGGTACTGGGCGCTCAGTAGTTCACTGCACTCAGCCGGCGGACTTCCGCTGCTTCCGCGTCCCCAGCACTGTCATATGCTCGCGATATGGCAGCTGACGGTCCCCCATTCAAAGTGCTCATCGCAGGCGCCGGGGTAGCGGGCCTTGAGGGCGTTCTGGCGCTGCGCGAGCTTGCGGGCGCGCGGGTCTCGATTCAGTTGCTCGCGCCCGAGCCCGAGTTCGTCTATCGGCCGCTGCGCGTGCGCGAGCCCTTTGCCTACGGCGGCGCCGAGCGCTATCCCGTAGCCGAGTTGATCGACGGTCTGGGGGTGGAGCTGCTCGACGAGCGCTTCTCCTGGATCGATACAGCCGCGAGCGTGGTACATACAGACAACGGCCTGGAGCTCGGGTACGACGCGTTGCTCTTGGCGCTCGGTGCGCATATCCATACCCGCTTCCCGCACGCCTACACGATCGACGATCGCCATCTCGACGACATCCTGCACGGACTGCTGCAGGACGTCGAAGGCGGCTACGTCAAGCAGGTTGCGTTCGTGGTCCCGGCGCGGATGGCCTGGCAACTGCCGATCTATGAGATCGCGCTGATGGCGCTCAGGCGCGCCGGCGAGCTCGGAGTGCAGCTGCAGGCCACGATCGTCACGCCCGAGGAGTCGCCGCTGGCGATCTTCGGTGTGAACGCAACGCAAGCCGTCTCGGCGTTGTTGGATGAAGCCGGCATCGAGGTGATCGCCTCCGGCTACGCGGAGGTGCCGAGCTGGGACACGGTGACGATCCACCCATCCGACCAGCAGCTGAAGGTCGATCGCGTCGTGGCTCTACCCGAGCTGTATGGGCCGGCGGTGCGCGGGCTGCCGGCAGCCGAGCATGGGTTCATCCCCGTTGACGTCCACTGCAAAGTTCGCGGTGCAGATCGCGTTTACGCCGCCGGCGACGCGGTGGACTTCGCGATCAAGCACGGCGGCGTCTCCGCCCAGCAGGCGGACGCGGCGGCGGAAGCGATCGCGGCCCTCGCGGGAGTGGACTGCCGGCCCAAGCCGTTTGACCCCACCATCTACGGGATGTTGCTCACCGGCGGCGCTCCCAAGTACCTGCGCGCGCGTCTCAGCGGCGGGCATGGCTTCAGCTCGGAGGTCTCCGACCAGCCACTATGGTCGCCGCCGCGCAAGATCGTCGCCAAGTACCTGGGCCCGCACCTGGAGCGCTTCGAGTCCCGATGAGTTGCGGGAAAGCTGCGGCGTGCGCGTAGGGCTGCTCACCGGCGGCGGCGACTGCCCCGGCCTGAACGCGGTGATTCGCGCGGTCGTGCGCCGCGGTCTGCAGCTCGACGCCGGCAGCACATTCGTCGGCTTTCGCTCCGGCTGGGCCGGCGTGCTGGAGGGCAGGACATCCGAGCTGACGCGCGCGAGCACGGCCGGCATCCTGCCGCGAGGGGGCACGATCCTCGGCACCTCGCGCACCAATCCTTTCGACGGTCGCGAGGGTGCGCTTGAGGCGATCCGCGCCACGTTCGAGCGCGAGTGCCTGGACGCGCTCGTGCCGATCGGCGGCGAGGACACGCTCGGCGTCGCCGCGCGCCTGGGCGAGCTGGGGCTGCCGGTGGTCGGGGTGCCGAAGACGATCGACAACGACGTCGGCTGCACCGACTTCACCTTCGGCTTTCAGACCGCCGTGCAGATCGCCACCGACGCGATCGACCGGTTGCACACGACGGCGGAGTCGCACAATCGCGTGATGGTGGTCGAGGTGATGGGTCGCCACGCGGGCTGGATCGCCACCTACGCCGGCATCGCCGGCGGCGCCGATGCGATCCTCGTGCCCGAGCGCCCGTTTGATGTCGAGCAGGTGTGCGCGCGCTTGCGCCGTCGCCACGAGATGGGCGTCAGCTTCTCGATCGTCGTGGTCTCCGAGGGCGCCACGCCCGTGCAGGGCAGCGCGATGACTCTCGGGGGCGAGCGCTCGACCGACGAGTTCGGGCATGCCCGTCTCGGCGGCATCGGCGTCGAGCTTGAGCGCCACATCGAGTCGATCACGGGCTATGAGGCGCGCGCGACGATCCTCGGCCACGTCCAGCGCGGCGGCACGCCGACCGCCTATGACCGTGTGCTGGCAACGCGCTTCGGCGTCGCGGCGATGGACGCCGCCGCGGGCGGGCGCTTCGGCACGATGGTCTCGCTGCGCGGCGAGCGCATCGACCAGGTCGCTCTGGCCGATGCGCTGGCCGAGCCTAAGCTTCTAGACCCCGACCTTTTCGACACCGCTGAGGTCTTTTTCGGCTAGGGCCGCGCCGCTCGAGGCCTGCAGGACCACCTTCAGGGCGTTCGTGTTGGCGGCGTCGGCGAACGTGTCGTAAGCGGACATCGTCTCGCCCAGCGCGAAGCGGTGGGTCGCGAACAGCGACGGGTCAAGGCGCCCGCTTGCGATCAGGCGCATCAACTGCGGGATGCTGAACGTGTCGACCAGCCCCGTCGTGATCGTTACGTCCTTGATCCACAGCTTCTCCAGGTGAAGGGAGGCGGGCTTGCCGTGCACGCCGATGTTCGCCACGTGGCCGCCGGGTCGGATCAGCTCGGCCGCCAGCTCGAAGCTTGCCGGCACTCCGACCGCCTCGAAGGCGACGTCGGCGCCCAGGCCGTCGGTCAGCTCCATCACCTGGGCGACCGCGTCCTCGCGGCTGTTGTTGATCGTCACGTCGGCGCCGAAGCGCCTGGCGCTCTGAAGGCGACTGTCGGCCAAATCGATGGCGACGATTTTCCCGGGCGTGTAGAGCTGCGCGGTGAGGATCCCCGCCAGGCCGATCGGGCCGGCGCCGACGATCGCGACCACGTCGCCGGGGGAGACCGTGCCGTTGAGCACGCCGACCTCGAAGGACGTCGGCAGGATGTCGGCCAGGAACAGCACCTGCTCGTCGCTGAGGCCGTCGGGAACCTTGTAGACGGAGTTATCGGCAAACGGCACGCGGGCGTATTCGGCCTGCAGCCCGTCGATCAGATGTCCGAAGATCCAACCGCCGCCGCCGAGGCACTGGCCGTAGCGGCCCTCCTTGCAGAAGCGGCAACGCCCGCAGGAGCTGACGCACGACATCAACACGTGATCGCCGGGCTTCACGTTGCTGACGCCGGCGCCGACCGCCTCGACGGTGCCGACCGCCTCGTGGCCGAGGACCGTGCCGGGCGTCGTCTCCGGCACGTCGCCCTTGAGAATGTGCAGGTCGGTGCCGCAGATCGTCGAGGTGTCGATCCGCACGATCGCGTCGGTCGGGTCGATGATCGTGGGGTCTGGGACGGTGTCCCAGCCACGCTGTCCGGGGCCGTGATAGACGAGCGCCTTCATCAGAGAACCTCCGTGGCTTGGGGAGCTTGCGCGTGTCGGACGGGTTGCAATCCCTTTGGGTCTGGACCCGATCCGGCTCGGTGAGCACAGGCTCGCACCGCTTCAGAGCGCCCGCATCCGGACTTGACCGGGGAAGAGGCGTCGGGTTATTGCGGACCCGTGGCGCCCAGCGCTTCGGCGCCGCTGCGCCGCTGAATCGGGAAGCGCGCGGTGACCGTCGTGCCGCTGCCAGGCGCCGAGGTGAGATCGAGCGTGCCATCGAGCAGGTGCACGCGCTCGTGCATCCCGACGAGGCCAAACCCATCGCTGTGCTCGGAGGTGTCAAAGCCCGAGCCGTCGTCGCGGATGCTCAGGCAAACCTCATCGCCGTCGTCGTTGATCTCGACGACGGCGCGTTTGGCCTCGCCGTGCTTGGCGGCGTTGGTGAGCGCCTCCTGCACGATCCTGTACATGGCGGTCTCGATCTCCGGGATGTGGCGCTGGGACTCGCGCCCCTGCTCGTAGTCGAGGTCGATGCCGACATCGACGTCCAGGCCCTGGCGCTCGGCGCGTTCGCACAGCGCCTGGATCGCGGCGGCGGCTCCGAGTTCGTCGAGCGAGGCCGGGCGCAGGTCGGTGATCAGGGCGCGCAGGTTGGTGATGCCTTCCTCGAGGTGATCGATCGCCGAGGCGACCGCCTTCTCCAGCGTCTCATGCTTGCCGGAGCGCTTGGCGGTGGAGAGGCCGACGCGCAGAGCGCTGAGGCTCTGCAGCGTGTCGTCGTGAAGCTCGCGCGCCCAGCGCTGGCGTTCTGCCTCGGCGGCGGCCAACCGTTGGCGACGACGCTCAGTTGCAACTGACTGCGCTGTGGCGACGGCGGTGGCGGCGCTGGCGGCGAAGGCCTCGAGCAGGCGCTCGTCATCGGAGCTGAACTCCGGCCCGTCGTGCAGGCGATCGATCGCGATCAGAACGCCGTAGGCGTGGCTCTGGAAGACGAGCGGAACGATCAACCCCCCCTTTGCGTCGACGCCGAGCGTGCCCAGCCCGTGTTCGTCAAAACGCGCGCGCGTGAGCGGTTCCTGCAGTCGCTGCGAGCGACGGGTGCGCAGCGCGGCGCTTGCGCCCGATTCGCCCAGCGGCACCGTCCGCCCGAGCAGTCCGGGCGGTAGCTCGCCGGCGCCGGCCGCCAGCACCAGTTGCCCGCGGCGTACCAGCTCGATCGCCAGTATCCGCGCGTCCACGAGCGCGCGGCCGCGCTTGGCGACCAGCTCGAGGATCACGTCGAGGTCGGTCTCGGCGCCGACCGCGCGGGCGATCTGGGTGGTGGCGTTGAGCGCGGAGACCGTGCGTTCGAGCTCGTCGCGATGCTCGCTGGCGCCGGTGTAACGGCGGGCGTGATCGATCGCGTAGCCGGCAAGCTCGGCGAGCATCACGACGGCCTCTTCGTCGGCCTCGCTGAACTGCTCACCGCTTCGCTTCTCGGTGAGATAGAGGTTGCCGAAGGGCGTCTCGCCGATCATGATCGGCACGCCGAGGAAACTGCGCATCGGTGGGTGCCCGTGCGGGAAGCCGTAGGAGCGGGGATGTTCGCTGATGTCGCTCAGGCGCAGCGGGTGGGGATGAGCGATCAGCTCGCCCAGCACGCCCCGTCCGCGCGGCAGCGAGCCGATGCCCTCGCGGGCGGTCTCGTCGATCCCCAGTGTCAGGAAGCGCTCGAGCTCTGTCCTTGAGCTGCTGAGCACACCGAGGGCGGCGTAGCGGGCGCCGGTCAACTCTCGTGCGGACTCAAGGACGCGGTTGAGGACCACCTCGACATCGAGCTCACCGAGCACGCTGCGCGCGATGTCGAGCACGCCTCTTGCGGTCTGATCCATCGGCTTGACTCTGTCCGTCCCGGTCGTCCTGCTTCAGATGCTCCGGCCTGCGAAGCGTAGCGCAAAAATACGGGCAAATTGGGGGAATCCGATGTTCCGTCTGAGCCCAACTATCTGTATCTAGTTGGGATTCAGTATCGGGCGGGCAAGGAGCACCATCTCGTCGCGATGGATCACTTCCTGGGGAAGCTGCTGGGTATCGAGCGTGCCGCGCGCGTCCAGCAGCAGGCTGAGCTCACGAGCGCTGTAGCGCGTGATTCCCTTGGCGAGGACTCGCCCATCCTGGTCGCGGACGTCCACCGCGTCACCGGCGCTGAACTCGCGCTCGGCGCTCAGGACACCGACGGCCAGCAGACTCGCGCCGCGCTCGATCACGGCCGCCGCCGCGCCCGCGTCGATCGTGATCGCGCCCGCCGAAGAGACGGCATGTTGCAGCCAGAAGCGAAAGCTCGCGCCGCGGCCCCCCGTCGTAGCGCTGGCCGGCACTTCACTGCCGCCGGATTGGCCTTCGACGTGGGCGCTCAGCGTGTCTTTCTCCAGCGAGCCGATCGATGTCGGCACGCCGCCCAAAGCCGCAAGCTGAGCGGCGCGCAGCTTGCCGCGCATGCCTCCGGTGCCGGCTCCGCCGGTGCGTCCACCGATGCGCGAATAGCCGAGGCCCAGAAGCTCCTCGACGTTCTCGATCTTCGCTATCACCGATCCCTGCACACCTTGGGAGGGGTCGTCGGTGAGCACACCCGCGACATCGGTGATCAGCACCAGGCGCTCCGCCCCAAGCAGCGCCGCCAGCTGTGCCGCCAAGAAGTCGTTGTTGCCGAAGGAGATGCCCTCGGTGGTGACCGAATCGTTCTCGTTGACGATCGGGATCACCGACCAGTGCAGCAGCATGTTCAGGGCATCAAGCACCCGCCGGTAGCTCTCGCGGCTGGATATCTCGCTGAAGGTCAGAAGCGTCTGAGCGGACTCGAGCTCGCGCGCGGCGAGCAGTCCGCTCAGCCGGCCGAACAGCCGTCCTTGGCCGACGGCGCTGACAGCTTGCAGCCCGGCGGTGGAGAGGTCCTTCTCCTGGGGATAGCCGAGCACGGCCTTGCCGCGGGCCACCGCGCCGCTTGCGACCCACACCACACGCCAGCCGCGATCCACCAGCCCTCGTAGCTCGCCGGCGATGCGTTCGGCGGCGTTGACGTCCACCTCGCCACTGCGGTTAATCAAGACGCGTGAGCCGGTCTTGACGACTGCGACGCGCCGGCGTTTGGACTGGCCGGGCATGGCCGGAACTATATCCGTGGCGAAATGGCGCCTAAAAGCGGAGAGGCGGAACGAGGGCCGAACCTGCTTCCTCACTTCGAGACGGTCGCTCCGCGATGTTCGGCAATCTGTCGTACAATGACGGCATGGCTACCGTCACGATTCGTGAGCTGGGCCGCCAGGTCAGCGGCGTGGTCAACGAGGTCAGGACTACTGGGCGACCGACATTCGTCACACACCGCGGCACGCCAGTCGCCGTCTTGCTGCCGCTCGACGCGGAGCAGTTGGAGGACCACGTGCTCGCTACCGCCCCCGAGTACGTCGCGTCGATGCGCGCCGCCGACGAGGCGATCGAGCGAGGCGAGCCCGGCGTGGCACTCGCCGACGCCATCGCCGAGTTCGAGGCCGAGCACGGCCCGCTCGATAACGAGAGCTGAGGCCACGTGGCGAAGGTCGCGGTCGAACTCGACCGCCAGGCGCAGCGCGATCTACGCAGGCTCCACCCCGACGACCACCGCGCAGCCCTGCGCGCGATGGCCGACGTGCTCACCCACGAGCCGCTGCCGGCCAACGCGAACGATCGCGTACTGAAGGGAGCAGCGCCCTGGCGACGATTGAGGGTCGGCGAGCTACGCATCTTGTGGCGAGCAGTTGGCGAGCGCAGGCGCGTGGCGCGCGTCATCCACCGACGTGACCTGGAGCGAGCGGTACGCACGCTCGGCGACTGAGCCGCGCGCGGAATGTAAAACCACGGCGATCGTCCCAGGCGCGACGTAGGGCGGCCGAGGCGATGCACCGGATGTCCGTCGACGCCCGGGCCTTTGCGTCTTGAGGCGCTCAGGCCGCCTTTGCCGAGGCAGAGCGGATCAGCGACCTGACCGCCTCACCGGGCCGCTCGCCTTGATCGTCGGCAATCCTCTGCAGCGCGACCGCGTCGTCCTCGTCGAGGGCGATCTGCACGACCAGCCGGCTGTCGCGCGACGCCTCGACGATCTCCACGTCGGCGGGATCGATACGGCCCAACTCCTCGTCGAAGTCGCCGGGCATGGGATCTGGATGGGTCCGCGTCATGACCTTTCCAAGATCTTACGCTCCGCGGAGGTTGAATCCCAGCCGGTGACAAGCAACCAGGTTGTCGGATCGACTGTCTCCTCGATAACGAGCGTGAGAGCTCGATCGGCGTCGCTGCGCCCGATCAGCAGCCTACGGGTAGCGGGCTGACGTCGCTGCGGGGCGCCTCGACGGTTCTTCACGATGGCGTGCGATTCCAGATCGTCTGCTCGGTCTCGAGTAGAGAGATCCCTCGCGCCCCGAGCTTGTCCAGGGCGACCTCAGTTGCAAGTAGCTCGCTGATGGCATCCGGCACTCCTCCAGAATCTGGACACGGAGAGGGCGGGATTCGAACCCGCGATGGAGTTTAACCCCCATACTCGCTTAGCAGGCGAGTGCCTTCAGCCACTCGGCCACCTCTCCCGGGTCAGACAGCCAGTTTAGGGGGCTCAGCCGTGTTTGTGCGGCGAGCCGCGATGGCCTTTGCCGCGGTGCTTGTGAGCTTTGCCGCCGGCGCGCACGATCGTGATCGACGTGTAGTTGACGTTGTTGCGCATGTCGATCGCCTTGGCGCTCAGTTGGTGGCGGCCGGGCTTGAGCTTGCGCGCGCCCGACCAGATCATGCTGCCGGCAAGCGTCGGCAGGCCGTCGTGCACGTAGAAGTTTCGGATCAGGTGCCCGTCCTCGTAGAGGGTGATGTCCCAGACGGGGCTTTTGCCGCTGGCCGTCACGGCGATCGGCAGGTTGCTGGAGTAGCGCACGCCGGTCTTGGGGCGGATCAGTCGCACGACCGGCCCGTTGGTGTTGCCGCTGCAGGATTCGCTCAGCCGGTCGCCGTGGCGCGAGTATTCCTGTAGCGCGTAGTAGGAGGGCTTGGGCTGCAAACCCTGGTCGAACAGTCCATAGCCGCCGAACCCGTTCAGTTCGGTTTCGTCCAACCCGTACCAGATGCCGACCTGTACATAGGGGTCTTGCGCGAGGCAGTGGTAGGCCTGCAGCAGGAAGGTCGCCTGTTCTTGCTCGCTGACGCCTGCCGGTTTCTGTCCCGCCCAGTGGCCCATTTTGCACAGGCCCGGAGAGGTGTTCCAGCCGAGCTCGGTCATCCAGATCGGGCTGCCGTCGCCGTGGGCGAGCATCACTTCGTGCATCGTGCGGTAGCCCAGGAAGGCCCAGCGGTTGATGCGTGGGTCGTTGGGGCCGTTGTGCAGCGCTTCATAAGGGGAGACGTTGTTACAAGCCGTGTCGGTGTGTACGGCGGCGGCGTCGAAGTGGCCCTTTGCGCCGTGTTCGTAGAGCTGCTGGAGGAATTCGTAGTCGTTGCCGGTGAGCCCGCCGAGCACGACCGTCGCACTCGGATCGGCTGCCTTGATGGCGTTGTAGGCGTCCTTGAGCATCTGCGTGTAGGCGCCGGCGTCCGGGCCTCCCGTCCACCAGGAGGAGTCGTCCTCCTCGTTCCAGATCTCCCAGGCGGCCACCTTGCCGGCGAAGCGTTTGGCCATCGCGCCGGCGAAGCGGGCGTAGTCGGCCGGGTCCCTCGGGGGGGTCGAGGGATTGCTCGAGCCCGACTCCCATTGCGGTGTGTCGACCAGGTCGAGCAGCACCTTGGTGCCTGCCGGCAGACCGGCGATGCCCTGTTCGAGAGCGCTGGCCTCGCTCTGGCTGAGCGCTCCGCGCGAAGGTTCAAAAGAGTTCCACGGGGCAAAGCTGCGCACCCAGCCGACGCCGAGACCGGAGACGAGCGAGTCACCGGAGCCGGCGAGACCCGTCGGGCTGTTGATCACTACGCCCGACGCCGCTCCCTGCGCCGGCGTGCCAGAGAAGGCAAACGTCAGCGCAGCGGCGAGGACAGGCAGAAACGTGGCTCGACGAAGCTGTCGCACCTTCCTGTGATCGGCGCCGTGCTCCGCTTCCTGTACAGACAACCGTATGTCATCGATCATCTGGCTACGCCCCTTCGCATCCATGCTGCAACACCGTCAAGACGGCATCCGAGCGGGTCTGTCTCGATTCGCTGGTCACGACCGCCCCGCCAAAGGATCGCGAGCAGGAGGCGGCCAAGCGTAGGGCGCGTAGCCAGGCGCGGTTCGCGGCGTAGTCGGCCAGGCCCGCAGGCAGGCTTCGGGCGGGGCTCGTCTGCAAGACTTTGAGTCGTGCCCCTGGAGGGGTGGCAGAGCGGTTGAATGCACCGGTCTTG
>JBOGXY010000168.1:0-5144 GCA_050696495.1 Solirubrobacteraceae bacterium | reverse complement strand
ACGCGGAATACTGGTTTAGCAACCTGCGCGAGACCGTGCGGTTCGACCAGGCGACGCGATCGCTGCTCAAAGACGGGTTCCACGCGTTCATAGAGACAGGGCCGCACCCCGTGCTCAACATCGCCATCACCGAAACAATCGAGCAGGAGTCCGGTCGCGACGGCCGCGGGCACGGCAACGTGGCGGTGCTCGGCTCGCTGCGCCGCGACGACGGTGGCCTTTCGCGCTTTTTGACCTCACTCGCGCAAGCGTGGGTCAACGGCGTCGATGTGGATTGGCGCTCGATTTGTGACGGCGCAGACACGCGCCGGGTGTCGTTGCCCGCGTATGCATTTCAGCGCAGGCGCTTCTGGTTGGAGGACCGAGGCCGCGCAGGCAGCGGGGACGTCGGGTCTGTCGGGTTGGTGTCCCTCGATCATCCGATCCTGGGCGCCGTTGTGGAGCTCGACGAGGGCGAGGTGCTGTTCTCGGGTCGCCTCTCGCTTGACGGTCATACTTGGTTGGCGGATCACACCGTGGCCGGCGAGGTATTGCTCGCGGGAGCGGTGTTCGTGGACGTGGTTCTTCGCGCCGGGGAATGGTTGGGTTGCGGTGCACTACGCGAGTTGGTGTTGGAGTCGCCGTTGCGTTTGAGCGAGGGTTGCGGGGTGCGACTGCAGGTGCTGGTCGGCGCTGCGGAAGCAGACGGCGCGCGCAGCGTGATCGTGCGCTCGTGCGCCGAGGGCGGTCTCGGCGACGCGCCCGAGTGGGTGCGTCATGCCTCCGGTGCCCTCGCCGAGGCCGAGGGCGAGGAACGCGACGCGGTCGACGGCGTGGCCGATCTTGGCCGGTGGCCGCCGCCCGAGGGCATTGAGGTCGAGGTGTCTGAGGTTTACGACCGCCTGCTGGGGCTGGGTCTCGAGTACGGGCCGGCGTTTCAGGCGCTGACGGGCGCGTGGGTGCGAGGGGATGAGGTTTTCTGTGAAGTGTCGTTGCCCGAGGGCGCCGCCGAACACGCTCCGCGGTTTGGGCTGCATCCGATCCTCCTGGACGCGGCTCTGCACGGCGCCGTGTTGATCGGCGGAGGGTCGCGCGTCGATGCCGGCCGTGTGCGCCTGCCCTTCTCGTGGGAGCGAGTGCGCGTGGACGGGCAGGGCGCTGTGTCCTCGCTGCGTGCGCGCCTGTCCGGAGGTTCTGAGGGCTCAGTGGCGCTCGTCGGCGTTGGCGCGGGGGGCTGTGTCGTGTCGGTCGGCTCGTTGACGACGCGAGAGCTGCCGATCGCCGCGTTGCGCGCCGCGGGATCTGCGGGCGGCGGCGTTTCGCTGCTGGGCATACGGTGGGTGCCGGCCCCGGCGAGGGAAGGCGCGTCGCGCTTTGACGGCCAAGAGGCGCGCTTCGGCGTTGACGGTGGCATTGAAGATTGCGTGTTGATCGGCTCTGACGGCGGCTCGGCTTTGGCTCGTGGTTTCGCGGCGGCGGATGTCGGTGTGCTCAGCGCTCTTGACGATGTGTGTGACGGGGACGATCCGCCTTCGCTCGTGTTCGTGGACGTCGACGGTTTCCTCGGTGACATGGGAGCGGGAGCCGCCGACGCCGCCGATGGTGTGGCTGGACGGGTCCTCGGCTTGCTGGGAGGGTGGCTGGATGACCAGCGCTTCGCGGATTCGCGGTTGGTGTTCGTCACTCGCGGGGCGGTGGCGGCCGGCGTCGGCGAGGGCTCGAGTGAAGCGGGCTTGGCGGCTGCCGCCGTCTGGGGGTTGGTCGGCTCCGCGCAGGCCGAGGAGCCGGGTCGGTTTGTGCTGGTCGATGTGGGTGAGAACTGGGGCCTGGCCCCGGCGGCCCTCGACGCTGCGACCGGCGGCGAGTTGAGTGAGTTGCTCGAGGCGGTCCGCGTGGGCGAGGACCGAGTGGTTGTGCGTGACGGCGGGTTGTTCGTGGCTCGCCTGGGCGATGTCGACGACGGCGTCCTGACGGTTTCAGACGATCTCGACGCGTGGTGTTTGGAGCCCGGTGGCGACGGTTCTTTCGAAGGCCTGCGTGTGGCGGAGTCTTCGGCGGGTACGCGCGAACTGGGCGCCGGCGAGGTTCGCGTCGCCGTGCGCGCCGCGGGGATGAACTTTCGCGACGTGCTGATCGCGTTGGGTACCTATCCGGACGACGGGTTCCTGGGCGGCGAGGGCGCCGGCGTGGTGATCGAGGTCGGTCTCGGTGTCGAAGGGCTGTGTGTCGGCGATCGCGTGATGGGGTTGATGGAGCGCGCGTTCGGCTCCGTGGCGGTCAGCGATGCGCGTTTGCTCGTCCGGATCCCCTCCGGTTGGTCTTTCGTCCATGCGGCGGCTGTGCCGGCGGCGTTCTCGACCGCGTTCTATGCGCTGGTCGACCTGGCGCGGTTGCGAGATGGCGAGCGCGTGCTGGTACACGCGGCGACCGGCGGTGTCGGCAGCGCCGCCGTGCAAATAGCGCGGTGGTTGGGCGCTGAGGTTTTCGCGACGGCAAGCCCGGCCAAGTGGGGTGTGTTGAGCGGCATGGGGTTCGATGGTTCTCACGTCGCTTCCTCTCGCACGCCCGAGTTCAAGCAACTGTTCTCTGGGCAGACAGGGGGCGAGGGCGTGGATGTCGTGTTGGACTCGCTGGCCGGGGAGCTCGTGGACGCTTCGCTCGAGTTGCTCGCCGACGGCGGTCGATTCGTGGAGATGGGCCTGAGCGATGTTCGCGATCCCGATTTGCTCGAGCGTGAGCGCGGAATCTCCTATCACGCATTCGTGCTCGCGCAGGCGGGCCCGCAGCGCATCCAGGAGATGCTGCGCGAGACAGTGGACCTCTTCGGACGCGGTGTGTTCACGCATCCGCGGCTGGTGTGCTCGGACGTGCGCAGAGCTCCTGAGGCCTTCCGGCACATGAGCCGCGCTCGCCACGTAGGCAAGATCGTGCTGACGCTCCCGAACACCTTCGCCGTTGGCGGCAGGGGGGGAGTCGGCGCCGATCCGGGTGGCGTGTCCGCCGGTACGGTCTTGGTGACCGGCGGCACCGGCGTGATCGGCGGGGCGACCGCGCGTCACCTGGTCACGGAGTGCGGCGTGCGCAGCCTGGTGCTGGCGAGTCGTCGCGGAGAGGCCGCGCCCGGCGCGCCGGCGCTACGCGAGGAGCTGGAGAGATTGGGGGCGGTGCACGTGGATGTCGTGGCGTGCGACGTGTCCGACCGCGAGCAACTGAGCGCCTTGCTGGCGGGCGTACCCGAAGCGTTGCCGTTGCGCGGCGTTGTGCACGCCGCGGGCGCTCTGGAGGACGGGACGGTACGGTCTCTGAGCACGGAGAGCTTGAGGCGTGTGTTCGCGCCGAAGCTGCAGGCGGCTTGGCATCTGCACGAACTCACCGAGGGCATGGACCTGGCGATGTTCGTGCTGTTCTCCTCAGTGGCCGCGACGCTGGGCGCGCCGGGGCAGGGCAATTACGCCGCCGCCAACAGCTTCCTGGACCGGCTTGCCTCGTTTCGTCGTGCGCACGGTCTCGCGGGCGTCTCGATCGCCTGGGGCTACTGGCAGCAGCAGAGCGAGATGACTGAGACGGTGAGCAGCGCCGATCACGCGCGAATGGCGCGCGCGGGAATGCTTCCCCTCGCTGTAAATGAAGCACTCGGCCTCTTCGACGATGCTCGCCGCGCCGCCGATCCCGCTCCGGTCGCGATGCGGCTCGACCACGCCGTGATTCGCTCGGGCGCGCGCGCGGGAGCGCTCCCGTCTCTTCTGTCGAGCCTTGCTGCCGGCGCAAACGCCGGCCTTCGACATTCTCGTCGCGAAGCGAGAAAAGGCTCACTCACACGCATGCTCGCCGCGGCCGGCTCACCGGCGGAGCGAGAGAACATCGCGCTCGAGCTCGTGCTCAAAGAGGTGGCGATCGTGCTCGGGCACCCGACGCCCGCGGCCATCGACCCCGACCGCCCATTCAAGGAGCTCGGATTCGACTCGCTCACCGCCGTTGAGCTGCGCAACCGCTTGAACGGCGCGACCGGGCTGAATCTGCCCGCGACGACCATCTTCGATCACCCCACCGCGATCCAGCTCACGCGAACTCTCGTGGAGCATGCCGAAGGAGTGACTCATCGTGCGGCGCTCGACCCCGAGGAGGAGAGGCTGCGCACAGGGCTTGCGCTCTTGCCGGTCTCCAAGCTGAGAGAGGCCGGTGTCTTGGACACCCTTCTGGCGCTCCTCGATTCCGATGGCACCGAGCAGGCGCCGCGGCTGGACGCCGAGGAGGAGATCGAGGCCATGGACGCAGAGGGTCTGATCGAGGCCGCTCTCGGAGGCTCCGGTACATAGAGATGAAGAAGATCTCCGATGAACAGTATGTCGATGCGCTACGTGCCGCGGTCAAGGAGACGGCGCAACTGCGTCGCCAAAATCAACAACTGCTCGCGGGCATCTCAGACCCGATCGCGATCGTCGGGATGAGTTGCCGCTACCCCGGTGGCGCCGAGTCGCCTGAGGAATTGTGGGACCTCATCGCTGCCGGCAAGGATGCGATCGGCGGCTTCCCAACCGACCGCGGCTGGGACCTCGAGCGCCTGTTCGATCCCGATCCGGACCGGCCCGGTACCAGCTACACGCGCGAGGGCGGCTTCCTGCGCGAGGCGGCCGGCTTCGATGCCGAGTTCTTCGGCATCAGCCCACGCGAGGCGCTTGCGATGGATCCCCAACAGCGACTGTTGCTCGAAACGACTTGGGAGATACTCGAAGATGCCGAAGTTGCTCCCAGGTCGTTGCGCGGCAGCCAAACCGGGGTGTACATCGGGATCGGCCACTACGACTATGGAACTTCGCCCGAGTCGATCCCCGAGGATCTCGAGGGTCACATAGCCACAGGCCTGCCCGGTAGCGTCGCCTCGGGGCGTGTGTCCTATGTGTTTGGGTTCGAGGGTCCGGCGGTGACGCTTGATACCGCGTGTTCTTCGTCGCTCGTGGCGATTCACTTGGCGTGTCGGGCGTTGCGGTCGGGAGAGTGTTCGCTGGCGCTCGCCGGTGGTGTGACGGTGATGTCTGAACCGGCGTTGTTCGTGAATTTTTCGCGTCAGCGCGGCTTGGCGCGCGATGGTCGTTGCAAGGCGTTTTCCGATGCCGCGGATGGGACGGGTTTTTCTGAGGGTGTGGGTGTGGTGTTGTTGGAGCGTC
>JBOGXY010000167.1:0-6661 GCA_050696495.1 Solirubrobacteraceae bacterium | reverse complement strand
CAGGCGTTCTGTCTTCTGGGCGCCCACCCCGGTCGACCGCCCCGGTAGGGCGCTCATTGTGCGTAGCGCTCGCTCGCGTAGTTGAGGAACTTCGGGTACTCCTTCTGGAAGGTGAGCGTCACTTTTCCGACCGCGCCGTTGCGATGCTTGGCGATCAGCAGGTCGGCCTCTCCCGGACGCTCCGAGTCCTCGTTGTAGTACTCGTCGCGGTAGATGAACATGACCAGATCGGAGTCTTGCTCGAGGTTGCCCGACTCGCGCAGATCGGAGAGCTGCGGGCGCTTGTCGGGACGACTCTCCACCGCGCGTGAGAGCTGGGAGAGCGCGATCACCGGCACGCCCAGCTCGCGCGCCAGGATCTTCAGCCCGCGGCTGAGCTCGCCGACAGCGGTCACGCGGCTGTCGTAGCGGCTGTCGGTGCGCATCAGCTGCAGGTAGTCGATGATGATCAGCCCAAGGCCGTTCTCGCACTGGGAGTGCAGACGGCGCGCCTTGGCGCGGATCTCCAGCATGCCGACGTCGCTTGAATCGTCCACCCATAGCGGCGCGGCCGCCAAACGCTGAGAGGCCTTCAGGATCTTTGGCCAGCGTTCCTCCTTGACGCGGCCCTTGCGCAGCTCCTCGCCCTTGATCCTCGCTTGGGAGGCGACGAAGCGTTGGGCAAGCTCGGCCTCGGCCATCTCCAGGCTGAACAGCGCCACCGGGCGGCCGTGCTCGACGGCGGCGTTCTCGGCGATGTTGCAGACCAGCGCGCTCTTTCCCATCGCGGGCCGCGCGGCGATGATGATCAGGTTGCCGGGTTGAAAGCCGCCCGTGATCTCATCCAGGTCCTTGAAGCCCGACGGCGAGCCGGTCAGCGCCGTGCCCTCGATCGAAAGGCGGTGCAGCTTGTCGAGCTCTTGGTGGAGGACCTCCTCGATCGAGCGGAAGTCCTGTTGGCGATCGTCGCGTGCCACCTCGAGCATCGTCTTCTCTGCCTGCTCGACCAGCTCCCGCGGCGCGTCGGTGCGCTCCAGCACGCTTGACTGGATGTCATAGGAGGCGGAGAGCAGGCGGCGCAGAAGCGCGTTCTCACGCACGATCTGCGCGTAGCGGCGAGCGTGCCCGGCGGCCGGCACCACGCCGGTCAGCTCATCCACGCTCGCGGGCCCGCCGACCTCCTCGAGCTTGCCGCTCTGGCGCAGGCGGTCGGTGACGGTCAGCACGTCGACCGGCTCGGACTCGTTATAGAGGCCGAGCATCGCGTCATAGATCAGCCCGTGACGGTCCCGGTAGAAGTCCTCGGCGCGCAACCCCTCTTCGATCACCAGCGCGTACAGCGAGCGGTCGGAGAGCAGGATCGCGCCGAGCACCGACTGCTCGGCCTCCAGGTTATGGGGCGGCGCGATCGCGCCCGCCGGCGTACCGGCGCCGTTGGTTGCCGTTGCGGTGCTCATAGCTCCGGCGAGTCTAGGGCCGGAGCGATCGTCGATCGCCGAGCGAACCCGCAATTGGGAGGGAAATCATTGCCGGCAGGCATAGCGAACACATGTTCGCACAGCCACACGACCTCTCCAACCGGAGGTCCTTCAGCTCTGCGCGACAACCATGGTCTTCACGGTGGCCGTCACTCCCTCTACGACCTCCACCACGACCATGTAGGTGCCGATGTTCTTGATCGGCTCAGGCAGGTGTACGTTGTTCTTGTCGGTGCGCAGACCGCGGGCATCTCTGATCGCGCTTGCGATGTCCTGGGCGGTGACAGAGCCGAACAGGCGCCCGTCGGCGCCCGCCTGCTGAGCGATCGTGATCACCGTCTTGTTCAGCAGCGCGGCGTTGTCGCTGGCTTTGGCCGCGTATTCGCGCTCGGCGCGCTCGGCGGCCTCCTGGCGGCGTCGTACCACCTCGATCGCGCCGCGGGTTGCCGGCTGGGCAAGCTTGCGCGGGATCAAGAAGTTGCGCAGGTAGCCCTTGGAAACATCGACGACCTTACCCTGCTCGCCGAGCTGATCTACGTCCTTGAGCAGTATCGCTTCGGGCATCGCTTGCTCCTAGCGCTCGCGATCGCGATCGCCACGGTCACGACGCGGATGGTCGTCGCGCCCACCCTCGTTCACGTAGGGCAGCAGCGCCAGCTCTCGCGCACGCTTGACCGCGCGTGCGATCTGGCCCTGATGGCGTCGGCAGGCTCCCGTGATCCGGCGCGAGCGGATCTTCCCCTTCTCGGAGATGAACTTGCGCAGGGTCGGCACGTCCTTGTAGTCGACCTGCTCGATCTTGTCACGACAGTACGGGCAGGGCTTGCGTCGGCTGCTTGAGCCCGTGCCCTTCTTATCCCGTCGCCGTACCGGCTTGCCGCGACCGCGCTTTGCCACTTCTCTGCCCTTCTCTCTGGAAAACTAGAACGGAATGTCCTCGTCGCCGGCGCCACCGCCGGAGACAGGTGCGGGCTGGAAATCGCGATCGTCGACCGGGACATCTCCGCCCTGTTGGGTTCCCGCGCCGCTGAATCCTCCGCCTCCGGAGGGATCCTCACGCGAGCCCAGGAACTGCACCGAGTCGGCAATGATATCGATTGCGCTGCGTTTGGTGCCGTCCTGTGCATCCCACTCGTGCCACTCCAGCCGACCGTCGATCGCCACGGGCCGTCCCTTGGCGAGGTAGCGGGCGGCGTTCTCGCCCTGAGCACCCCACACCGTCACGTTGAAAAAGTTGGGCTTGTCCTCCCATTCGCCGGTGCTGCCGTTCTTGCGTCGGGTGTTGCAGGCGATCCCCAACTTGCAGACCGACATGCCGCTCGGTAGCGAGCGAAGCTCTGGGTCTCTGGTCAGGTTCCCGGTCATCACGACCCTGTTGATGTTGGTGGCGGCCACGGCTGTTCCTTTCGGATGGTCTCGAATCTTGCTCAGAAGCTACAGCTAAGGACGACTAACAGGGGCCGCGGTCCTATGCGTCGCGGCGCGGGCGCGGCGAGGTGCGGAAAACCTCGTCCCAGTACGGGGCGCTGATGCCAAAGCCCTTGGTGTCGTCCTGGAAGTGGTGGCGCATGTGACGCTCTCGAAGCATCCTGCCCAAGCGTGTTCGCGGTGTGAAGTGGTGGACGTAGTAGTGCAACATGTCGTAGGCCAGATAACCCGCAAAGAAACCGGCGGCCACTCCCGGGGCATAGCGTTTGCCAAGCAGCGCGAACAACAGGCCGAACACGACCGCGCCGAGCGGGATGCTCACAGCCGGCGGCATCACCAGGCGAAGAGGGTCGTTTGGGTGCTCGTGGTGGACGCCGTGGATGATCCAGTGCATTCGCGCTCCGAGCCCGTCCCGCGGCTCGAAGTGGAACACGAGCCGGTGCAGCCAGTACTCGAACAGCGTCCACGAGCTGTAGCCCAGCGCCGTCAAGGCGATCAGGCCGAGCACGCCGAGGAAGTCAAGCTCCCACGCCGCGAAGATGGCGATCGCGGGGGCGAACACGAGGATCGGCACGATCGGGTGCACGCGCGAGAGGGCGTCGAGCAAGCGCGACTCGAACATCGGCGGCGAGGCACGCAGCACATCGGTGCGGCGCATGGAGGGTCCGTCTCCGACCGGGCGCTCGCTCATGTCCCTGCTCCGAAGCCCTCTGTCCTCAGCGACCGCACGCGCTGAGTGTATTACGCGGCCGCGTGCTCCTCGGCGTGCACGCGCTCGCCCTCTTCATGTATCGGCGCGCTCTCGCGGGCACCGGCGACCGGCGGTGCGCTGCTGGCGCGGTCGGACTTCAGGTCAGGCGCCTGCGGCGTGCCCGGCTTTAGCTTGTTGATGCGGAAGCGGACGGTCCCGTCGGTGATGTGCAGCACCCGGTTCAGCTCTGCGATCAGGGCCTTTTGGCTGGCGTGGAACTGCAGCAGGTGGTACTCGGCGGTGGCGCGATGCTCGATCGGGTAGGCGAGCGCCCGCTCACCCCACTCGTCATGGCGCGTCAGCTCGCCCTGCGCTTCGATTGCCGCCTTCGTGTCGGAGACGATCTTGGCGCGCACCGTCTCCTCGGCCTGAGGGTCGAGCAGGAGCACGAGGTCATATGTGGTTGCGGGCAGCGTCATCTTTGTGCGCGGGCGGCGCGGCGGCGGATGATAACAGCGCTTGGATTTAGCCGGGCGGCGCGGCGGTCCGCTTGGCGCGGATGTCGGCCAACTGCTCGTCGATCCAGTCGCCGGGGTCGCGCGAGGTGACGATCTCCGCCAGGCCTCGTGCTCTGCGGGCACGCTCGGCGCTTGGCATGTCCAGGGCGGCGTGGATCGAGTCGGCCAGCTCCTGGATGTCGAAGGGGTTGACCGACAGGGCGTACTCGCCGAGCTCCTCGTGGGCGCCCGTGTTCTCGGAGAGGATCGAGACGCCGTTTCGCTCGTTGACGATCGGACCCTCCTTGGCGACCAGATTCATGCCGTCGAACATCGCGTTTACCAGCAGCACGTCGTAGTGCTTGTAGGCGGCCATCGCCTCCTCCAGATCGTCGCGGAGCTTTAGCTGGATCGGCATCCAGTCGGGGGTGCCGTGGCGGTGGTTGACGACCGCCACCAGCGCCTCGATCCGTTCCAGGTACTCCGCGTACTCGGGCACGTCTGTTCGCGAGGGCATCAGCTGCGCGACGAACGTGACGCGCTCGCGAAACTCGGGGTGCTGCTCGAGGAACAGATCGAACGCGGAGAAACCACGCAAGACGTTCTTGCTGAGGTCCGCGCGATCGACGCGCAGGATCAAAAAATCGCGGCGACGGCGCAGGAGCTCGCGCTCGAACTGGGTGACGCGCTCGCCGGCGGCCACACGCCTCGCGGCCGCGTGGTCGATCGGCAGCGGATAGGTGCGCACCCAAACGGAGCGACCCTCGTAGCGCACGAGGCCCTGCTCGAAGTCGACGTCTAGGTCCATCAGGTCGCGGCAGCACTGCAGGAAGTTGCGGCTGTAGGAGCGGGTATGAAAGCCGATGATGTCGTTGGCCAGCAAGCCGCAGTAGATCTCGCGGCGAATGCGCGTCGGCAGCACCCGCCAGGAATCGGACTGCGTCCAGGGGATGTGGATGAAGTGGTGCAGGAACACATCCGGGCGCGCTCGGCGGACCAGGTCAGGGAGCGTGTAGAGGTGGTAGTCGTGCACCATCACCACCGGTTCGGCAAGCTCGGCTACCTCCTCGACCACCGCGCGTGCCAGGTCCTCGTTGACGGCGTTGTAGCCGAACTCGAATGCCTCGATCTCGTGGCGGCGGATGTCGGGGGCGTTTGAAAGATCCCACAGGTAATGCTGGATGAACCACAGCATCGGATTGGCGAACACGTTGTAGAAGCGGTCGTAGGCCTCCGGATCGCTTGCCACCAGACGCACCAAATACTCACCGCCGGCTGGGGAGCGCACCGCGACGGGGCGTCCGCCGTTCTCGCGCGCCACGGCCGCGTCGTACTCATTCATCGCCGAGGCGACCCAGACGGCGTCGCGGTGTGAGGCAAGGCCCGTCAAGGCGGTCACAAGGCCGCCCGAGCCACGCTGTACTTCTCCGTCGGCGCCAAAGGTGACGGGTCCTCGGTTGCTCACCAGCACCAGCGGACTTCGCTGTGCCGGATCGCTGCTCATGACTGCGCTAGAGCCGTGAAGATGCGCAGGTAGTCGCGCAAATAGCGAGGCGTGAGGAAGTGTTGGCGCACGTGCTCCTTGCCACGCCGGCCCAGCGACTTGCCAAGCGCGGGATCGGCCAGCAGCTCAAGCGAGCGAGTGGCGCACTGCTCGACGGTCTCCACCAAAAAGCCGGTGACGCTGTCCTCCACCTGCAGCGGGATGCCGCCGACGTTGCCGCCGATGAACGGGCGCGCCTTCCAGATCGCCTCTGAGACGGTCAGGCCAAAGCCCTCCCGTATGGACTTCTGCACGACCACGTCGGCGTGCGACTGAAAAGCGTTGACCTCGATCGCTCCGACGTTGTTGAAGTTGTTGAGGATGTGCACGTCGGGATCGCCGGCGGCGTGGGCGATCGTCGCGTTGAAGAAGTCCCAGCCCTCCGGGTCGTCGCTTGCCATCGATCCGACCAGCGCCAGTTGCACGTCGGGGATCTGCTGCTTGACGATACGGTAGGCGTCGATTACGCCAAGCGGGTCCTTCCACGGGTCAAAGCGCGAGACCTGGCAGATCAGCGGGCGATCGACGTCGATGCCGAACTGCTCGCAGACGTAGGACGCGTCTTCGGGGGAGAGCGCCATGTTCTTGGGCATCAGTGGGTCGATCGCCGGTGGGACGATGTTGACATTGCCGTGCATGCCGGCGGGCACGTAGCCCTGCATGTGAAACAGCGACTGCGGATAGTCCGCGATGAACGGCAGCAGGCGCTCGATCGTCGCCGGGTTCGGCGTCGAGAGGTCGATGTGACAGCGCCATACCCAGCCCGCGGCCTTCTCGGGCACGAGCTTGAACAGGCCCGCCGGCTGCGGGTCGTGGATCAGGCAGACATCCCAACCGCCGGCCAGCTCGCGCGCGTTCATTTCGTTGTACTGCTCCCACGTGCCCCACTGCTCCTCGTCGAGATCCTGCGGGTTGCCCTGCAGCGCGTTGTGCATCAGCTTGGTGGCGTTGAAGAACTCCTCGCGGCCGTAGATCACCTGCCACTCGCAATCGAGGCCGACGTCGCGCATCAGCGGCACGAGCGTGTAGAGGATCTCCGAGACGC